>NZ_JBVHHL010000069.1:0-22942 GCF_055561075.1 Streptomyces sp. NPDC022910 | reverse complement strand
GGTGTGGGGGGCGTGCGGGGGGGGCCGTCGGGGGGGGCGCGGGACGCTGGGACACGTTGGGGCGTTGCGGGTGGCCTGGGCCTGGGGCCGCGGGCGGGGGGGGGCGGGGCCCCCGCCACCGCACGGTGGCGCACGAGCGCCGGCGATGAGGCGACGACAGGACGCCGTGCGCGGATGCGCGCCCCCTCGGACACGGACCGGACCGCCTTCGCGTCAGGGCGGAGTGGGGACTCCGCTCGTCGGGAGGGGCCACTGACGTCCGTGGCCCCGGCGGCGGCCGACAGTGAATCTAGTCCCGCTCGCTGCTTCGGACGGCGTGAAGAACACCGAATTTGCGGCACTCATACGGCGCCACGAAGGCCGACGTCAAGGTGCCGTCAAATGGAGCTGATTCGCCATCAGAGAGTCGTCAAGGCGAGCCAGGGTGGCCGATTTTCGGTCGCAGACTGATCAGCAACGGGGGACGGGCGACCGTCCGTGGCAGTGACGTTGGAGGGACCGTGACCATCACGGCCGGATCAGCGCAGGGTCCTCGGACCGAGCAAGGAGCGCTGCCACGGACTGTGGTCGCCAAGCCCGGGGGCAGCCCCGGACCGCGAAGACGAGGGTATTCGCGGACGGCCGGACCGGGTCCGGGGCTGCGCCTGGGGCAGCGAGCCGTGGCCGTGCGGGCCGCTCTGCGCCGCCGCTTCTGGGCCACCGTGCCCGCGCGGCTGCGCCTTCTGCGCGCGGCCACGCTCCTGCTCGCCACCGCCGTGGCGGCGCTGCTGCTCGTCGCCGGGCTCGCCGCGAAAGGCACTTGGGACAGCGTCGCCGGACGGGACGCCCCGCGCACCACCAGCGCCGCCGACCTCAACCTCGCCCTGAACGACATGGACGCCCAGGCCGCCAACATTCTGCTGTCGAGCGGCGATGCGGGGAAGGGGCGTCTGCAGATCCCCTATGACAAAGCGGTCGGCTTCTACGGCAGCTCCCGGCGCGAGATCGGCCACGACCTGCGCACCCTCGCCGTCGCGGCCCAAGGCGACCAGGCCGGCGAGAAGACCGTCGAGAACCTGACCGATGACTTCGCCGAGTACCAGGAGCTGATCGGCCGCGCCCTGGAGAACGACGGGCACGCCGACGGCAAACCGGCCGCCCTGGCCGACTACCGCAAGGCGACCGACCTGCTGCAGGGCAAACTGCTGCCCGAGTCCCGCACACTGGTGGCTTCCAACGACCGTGCCTTCGACACGGAGTACACCGCTGCCCGTTCGACTCTCGCCGCCCAGCTGGCGGCCACCGCCGCGCTGAGCCTGCTCCTGCTGGTCGTTCTCGGTCTCCTCCAGTGGTACCTGGCCCGCCGCTTCCACCGGATCCTGAACCCGCCGCTCCTCGCCGGCACACTGTGCACCCTGCTCGCGGTGATCCTCGGCGCGCAGATGCTGACATCCTCGTCCGACGATCTGCGTGGCGCCCGCCGCGACGCCTTCGACTCCGTCATCGCCCTCTCCCGCGCGCGGGCCATCGCCTACGACGCCAACGCCGACGAGAGCCGCTACCTCCTCGACCCCCAGCGCCGCGAGCAGTACGCGGAATCGTTCCTCTCCAAGTCCCAGCAGCTTTACGGCATCCGAGGCGCGACCCTCGACACATACGACGACGGGCTGTCCACCAGCTGGCGGACGTACGAGACCGATCACCATGACCTGCGCTTCACCGGCGAGTTCCGGCGTGAGCTGGACAACATCACCTTCCCGGGCGAGCGGGCCGCGGCGGAAAGGACGGTGGACACGTACGCCGTCTACCAGCGTGATGACCGCAAGATCCGCGCCTTGCTGGCGGCCGGGAAGGAACGCGAGGCGGTGGAGTTCTGCATGGACTGGAAACCCGGCACCTCCAACGCGCACTTCGGCACCTGGATGGCCGCCCTGGACAAGGTGACGGACATCAACCGCGCCCACTTCACCTCGTCGGTGCGGGACGGCCGGGCGGCGGTGAGCGGCCTGCTTCCCTGGGCGGGCGGCCTGCTGCTCGCGGCGATGGCCCTCACCGCGCTGGGGCTGCGGCCGCGGCTGGCGGAGTTCCGTTAGGCATCCGCCAGCCTCGCCTCTTCCAGGTCCAGGGACCGTTGGAGGCGGCGGCGGGTGGTGTCGCTGATGCGGTGGGTGTCGTACAGGCGCTGCAGTTCCGACGTCTCGACGGCGATCAGGTCGCGGCGCAGCTGGCGGTAGACGAGGTCGGCCGATTCGGTGGCGACGGCGGTGCCGTTGTGCTCGGCGAGGCGGTCACGGGCGTCCTCCAGTCGGGCGTTCAGGCCGCGGCGCAGCCGGTCCAGGACGATGTCCGGTACGGCCTCCAGCTCGGCCAGTTCCTCAAGACGGGCGAGCCCGGCATGGGCGAGGTGGGAGCGGGCCTGGGTCTCCTCGCGGGCGGTGTGGGCGGGTTCCAGGGCGATGCCGGAGGCGCGGACGACCGGGGCGAGCGTGAAGCCCTGTCCGACGAGGGTGACGACCACGACGGAGGTGGTCAGGACCAGGACCAGTGGCCGGTCGGTGAGCGGGGTGCCGTTCTTGGCGATCTCGGGTATGGACAGGGCGGCAGCCAGCGGCATCACGCCGCGGGTGCCCGCCCAGGTCAGGACCATCGGTATGCGCCAGTTCAGGCGGCCGATCCCGCCCTTGCGCTGGACGACCGCCGACAGCGGCGCGAGCCAGAGCAGGCGTACGGCGATGAGGGTGGCGGCGACGGCGAGGGCGTAGAGAGGCCAGGCCCGGTCACCGTCGGCCAAGGACCGCACCTGCGCCGGCAGGGCCAGCCCTATCAGGGAGAAGACGACACTCTCCAGCAGGAACACCACCGTGCCGTACACGGCGTGCAGCTGGAGTCGTATGCGGGCGTTGGTGAGCCGGTCGCCGTGCCCGCCCAGGATCACGCCGGCGACCACGCAGGAGGTCACGCCGGAGGTGTGCGCGGCCTCTGCGAGCAGATATGAGGCATACGGGGTGACCAGGGCGATCACCGTCTCCAGGACCGGATCCTCGGTGCGCCGCCGGATGAGCGTGACCACGCCGGCCACCGCCGCTCCGATCACCGTGCCGCCGCCGGCCAGCAGCAGGAACTGGCCACCCGCCGCGCCCCAGTTCGCCGCCGCCGAGGCGATCGCGATGCCCGCCGCGACCCGGACCAGCACCAGGGAGGTGGCGTCGTTGAACAGGCTCTCCGCCTGGACCAGGACCTGCACCCTGGGCGGCAGGGCGAGCCGGCGGCCGAGGGCGGTGACCGCCACCGGGTCGGTGCTGGCCAGCACCGCGCCCAGGACGAACGCCATCTGCCAGGACAGCGGCGTGACCAAGGCGGCCACCGCGCCGACGGCCGCTGCCGAGGCGAGCACCAGGCCGATGGCGAGGATCCCGACCGGCTTCCACACCCCGCGCAGCTCCCGCCAGGGCATGTCCTCGGCGCTCGCGTACAGCAGCGGCGGCAGGACGACCAGGCCGATGATCTCGGGGCTGATCTCGATCTGGGGGGTGCCCGGCAGCAGCGCCACCGCGAGGCCGGCGACGACCAGCAGGGAGGGGGCGGGTATGTGCCAGCGGCGGGCGAAGGTCGCCACCACGGTGGCAAGGATGACCAACGCGAGTACCGTGCCGACGCTCCGCATGCCGTCCCCCTGGGGCTGAAAAAGGGAGCCGCCCTGGCTCCCCTGCCGACCAGACTTCCCGGCACACCTGCCCTCACCCTATCGGCCCAGGTCACGCCAAGGCAGTGTCAAGGTCCTCGGGATCGGCGCCAAGGAAGCGCTAAGACGTATCCCGGACGGCCCTCGAAAGGGCTTCCTTAGGAGCAGCCCCTTTCACCGTGGGGGAGTTGATCCAGTGAGCGGAGCGCGTCGGCAGCGATGAGTGACGTACGACCCGGACGACTGAAGGTCTACCTCGGCGCGGCCCCGGGGGTCGGCAAGACCTACCGGATGCTCGACGAGGGGCGCCGCCGCGCTGCCCGAGGGGCGGACGTGGTGGTCGGCTTCGTGGAGTGCCATGGCCGCCCGCACACGGAGGCGATGCTCGACGGCCTGGAGGTCGTCCCCCGTGCGTCCTGCACCTATCGCGGCGGGGGCTTCCAGGAGATGGACCTGGCAGCGGTGCTCGCCCGGCGCCCGCAGGTGGCGATCGTCGACGAGATCGCGCACAGCAACATCCCGGGCGAGGGCCGCAACGCCAAGCGGTGGCAGGACATCGACGCCCTTCTCGCCGTCGGCATCGACGTGATCACCGCGGTGAACATCCAGCACCTGGAGTCCCTCAACGACGTCGTCGAGAAGATCACCCGTGTCCCGCAGCACGAGACCGTGCCCGACGAGGTCGTACGCCGGGCCTGGCAGATCGAGCTGGTGGACATGCCGCCCGAGGGGCTGCGGCGCCGCATGGCGCACGGAAACATCTACGCCCCCGAGAAGATCGACGCGGCTCTCGCGAACTACTTCCGGCCCGGCAATCTGACCGCGCTGCGGCAGCTGGCCCTGTTGTGGGTGGCCGACCGGGTGGACGAGGCGCTGCAGGAGTACCGCTCGGCGCACGGCATCGGCGGCGTCTGGGAAACCCGCGAGCGGGTGGTCGTCGCCCTGACCGGAGGGCCGGAAGGGGACACGCTGGTCCGGCGGGCCGCCCGGATCGCCGCGCGGTCGGCCGGCGGCGATCTGCTCGCGGTGCACGTGACCCGCAGCGACGGCCTGGCCGGCGGCGTTTCGGCCGCCTCGCTGGCCCGGCAGCGCCGGCTGGTGGAGGACCTCGGCGGCAGCTATCACTCGGTGGTCGGCGACGACGTGGCCACGGCACTGGTGGAGTTCGCGCGTGCTGAGAACGCCACCCAGCTGGTGCTGGGCACCAGCCGGCGTGGCCGGCTGCAGCGGTTCCTGACCGGACCCGGAACGGGGGAGACCGTGACGGAGCTGTCCGGCGACATCGACGTCCACCGCGTCACCCATGAACGGGCCGGACGCGGCACCCTGCTGCCGTCCCGGCGGCGCACGCTGTCCACGGCGCGGCTGATCGCCGGACCGGTGGCCGGCCTCGTGCTGCCGGTGCTGCTCACCGCCGGTCTCGCCCAGCTGCGCGGAACGCTGGACCTGACCAGCGAGGCCCTGCTGTTCCTGCTGGCCGTGGTGGGGGTGGCCTGCATAGGCGGGGTCGCCTCGGCGGTGATCGCGTCGGTGACGGCATCGCTGCTGCTCAACTACTGGTTCGTCCCACCCATCGGATCCTTTACTCTGCACGACGCGAACGCCCTGCTGGCGCTGGCCGTGTTCGCGGTCGTCGCGGCCACCGTGGCCGCCGTCGTCGACCGCTCCCTACGGCTGTCCCGGCGCTCGGCGCGGGCCACCGCCGAGGCGGAGACGATGTCGTCGCTGGCCGGGACGATCGTGCGCGGGGAGGCGACGATTCCGGCCCTGCTGGAGCGGACGCGCGAGACCTTTGGCATGGAGTCGACCGAGCTGGCGGACGAGCCACCCGATTCCGACGGAGCCACCGTGGTGCCGGCCGGTCCGGGGACGTACCTGGTGCTGCGCGGCCGTACCCTCTCCTCCTCTGAGCGGCGGGTGCTGGCCGCGTTCGCCGCGCACGTCAACTCCGCGGTGGAGCGGGCCCGGCTCGCCGAGGCGGCGGCCGAGGTCGAGCCCGTGAAGGCCGCCGACCGGCTGCGTACGGCCCTGCTGCGGGCCGTCGGCCATGACCTGCGGACCCCGCTCGCCGCCGGGTGGGCCGCCGTCACCTCACTGCGCAGCCGGGACGTCGCCTTCTCCGAGGAGGACCGCGACGAGCTCCTCGCCACCGCCGACGAGTCCATGGCCAAGCTCAACCGCCTGGTGGAGAACCTCCTAGACCTCAGCCGCCTGGAGGCCGGCGCCCTCACTCTTGATCTGCGGGCGACCTCCCTGGAGGAGGTCCTGCCCATGGCACTGGTCGACGTGCCGGAGGTCGAGGTCGCCGACGTCGAGGACATCCCGGCCGTGCTGGCCGACCCGCCGCTGCTCGAACGCGTGATCGCCAACCTGGTCGGCAACGCCGCCCGCCACACCCCACCGGGGCGGAAGGTGATGGTCACTGCCAGCGCCCTGGCCGGCCAGGTGGAGCTGCGAGTCGTGGACCGAGGGCCGGGGCTGCCTCAGACCGACCGCGAGCGGATCTTCGAGCCCTTCCAGCGGCTCGGCGACACCGACAACACCACAGGACTCGGCCTCGGCCTGGCCCTCGCCCGGGGGCTGACCGAGGCGATGAACGGCACCCTCAGCCCCGAGGACACGCCCGGCGGCGGCCTTACGATGGTCGTGTCGCTGCCGATCTCCGACCAGAGCGTAGGGGCCGAACCCACCGAGCAGAGCGCAGGAGGTGCGCGATGAGCACGGAGACAGGCGCCTGGAGGCTCCACCGCACACACAGTCCCGCTCACCCCTGGCCACTGAGGGACCGGCTCGCCCTGGCGGCCGGCCTGGGCGCCCCGTTCCTGGTGGCGCTCGCCCTCGTCCCGTTCCGTACGAGCCTGTCGCACACGAACGCCGCCCTGATCCTCGTCGTGGTGGTCGTGGCGGTGGCCGCGCTGGGCAGTCGCACGGCGGGTGTGGTCGCGGCCCTGTCGGCGGCGGCCTGGTTCGACTTCTTCCTCACCCGGCCGTACCAGACCTTCGACATCAACGCCTCAGCGGACATCGAAACGGCGGTACTGCTGCTGGTCGTCGGCGTGATCGTCTCCCAGCTCGCGGCCCACGCCCGCCGACTGGAAGTCATGACCGTGACCGACGCGGACCACCTGGCGCGCATCCACCGGACCGCCGCGTTGGCCCAGTCCGCCAACTCGGCGGACACCGTGGTCGATCACGTCCGCACCGAGTTGACGGACCTGCTCGACCTGCGCGCCTGCCGCTTCGAGTACGGCAGCCTGGTAGGCAGGCCGCCGCGCCTGGAGAAGGACGGCAGCGTGATGGTCGGCCGGCGCAGCTGGAACCCCGACACCGACGGCTGGCCCGAGGGCGAGATCGAACTCCGGGCGTACGGCAACGGCCGCTACCTCGGCCGTTTCCTGCTCAGCCCCGGACCGGGCGCCGTACCCCCACTCCAGGCGCGGCTCGTCGCCGTCACCCTGGCCGACCAGACGGGCGCCGCGCTGGACACGGCAGGGCCGGTACGCGGGTGATGAGGCAAGCTCGGCGGATTCCCTGACGGGATCCTGACGCCGGACGGGCCGCCCGGTGGAACGACGTCGTACCTCCCGCCGTTCCTCTCTGATGTGACGTCAACTCTCCATCTCCGGCCGGAACTTGGACAGCGTTCGCAGCACATGGTGATCTGCGGTGACGACGGACTCGCGCACCGGCTCGCCCTCGAACTGGACGCCGTGTGCGGTGAGGTCGTCACCGTGGTGGTGCCGTCCCGGGACGACGAGTACGGCGCGGGGATCGCCGCGCTGCACGAGGATCCCCGGTCGCCGGTGGAGCAGCTCGTCTCCGTACGCCCGGACGAGCGGGCCCTGCGGGCCGCCGGGGTGGAGCGGGCCGCCGCGCTCGCCCTCACCTACCGCGACGACCAGGTCAACATGACCGCCGCCCTGCTGGCCCGCACCCTCAACCCGTCGATACGGCTGGTGGTGCGAATGTTCCACCGCGAGCGCGGCCAGCACTTGGAGCGCCTGCTGGACCGGGCCGCGGGTCTGTCCGGGGAGACGGTGCAGGACACCTCCACCACGGTGCTGTCCGACGCCGACACCGCCGTACCCGAACTCGTCGCGGCAGCCGCCGTCGGCCACGGGCACACCCTTCAGGTCGAGGGCAAGGTCTTCCGAGGCGTCGTCCGCCCGGCCGGGACACCGGCGCAGGCCACCGACCTGGCCACGCTCGCCGTACTGTCCGGTGCCCACCAGGACGACCCGGCGAGCCAGGACAGCCCGGAGACCCCCGGCGAGGAGGGCACCCAGCTGCTGCCGGACACCCGGACCGCGTACCACCGTCAGTTCACGCACGGCCGGCTGATGCTCGAGGAGGTCACCCATCAGCACGCGCTCGAAGCGGCGCCCAGACGACTGCGCGTCCGCCCCGGCGCCTGGCTGCGGGCACGGCTCGCGCACCTGCCGTTAAGGGTGTTTCTCTCCCGTGAGGTCACGGCCGTCTTCGGCGCGCTCGGCGCGATGGTGCTGGCCCTGGCCGCCGCCACGGCGCTGTTCGCGGACGAGCACCCGTGGTGGAAGAACCTGTACCTGCCGATGCTGGACATCTTCACGATGGGCGACCCGGCCACCGCCGAGCCCGTCGCCCGCCGCATCCTCCAGCTGGTGGCGGGTTTCGTGGGCCTGGCCGTGTTGCCGCTCGTCGTGGCCGCCACACTGAACGCCACCGAAGCCTTCCGCGCAGCCTCCGCGAGCCATCCGCCCGACGAGGACACGACCGGCCACATCGTCCTCGTCGGCCTCGGGAAGATCGGTACGCGGGTGCTGGCCCGGCTGCGCACCACGGACCACCAGGTCGTGGTGATCGAACGTGATCCGCACGCGCGGGGCGTCGCGTTCGCGCGGGAACTGGGCGTACCGCTGATCCTGCAGGATGCCACCGCTCCCGGCGTGCTCGACCTGGCCCGCGTCCGGCGCAGTAGCTCGCTGCTGGTCCTGACCCGCGACGACGGCCAGAACCTGGACATAGTCATGGCCGTCCGGGAGAGCAACCCCGCCGTGCGCGTGGTCATGCGGCTGTACGACGACGATCTGGCGGCGACCGTCCAGCGGACCCTGCGCGCCTCGTACCCGGACGCGCTCACCCGCAGCCGAAGCGTTTCCGCACTGGCCGCACCGTCCTTCGCCGCCGCCATGATGGGCCGCCACGTGCTGGGCGTGATGCCAGTGGAGCGGGGCTCGCTGCTGTTCACCTGCGTGGACGTGGCCGGGCATCCCGAACTGGAAGGGCGGTCGGTGCATGAGGCGTTCCGGGAGAACGAGTGGCGGGTGCTCGCCGTCGGTGCCGCGGGAGCTGCCGCGGACCCGTCGTCCATGGACACCCTCACCGGTCTGCGTCTGGACCGGTCGGGCTTCGACTGGCGTCCGTCGCAGGGCCGCGTGTTGAGGGCCGGTGACCGAGTGGTCCTGGCGACGACGCGGCGCGGGCTGGACATCCTCATGACAGGAGTGCAGCCGCATCCGGCGAACCGGAGGGACTGAGCCCTGACCAGCCCGTAGTTGGCGGGGCGGGTTCCGCTATGGCTGCCGGTGTCCAGCCGTTCATCCGCTTCAGCGGAACCCTGCCCTGAACACACCATCGAGCAGCGTGACCAGCGGCCGCGACAGACTCCGGAGCAGTACCACTAGTCCAGCCCGGACGCCTTGAACACGGCCCGTGCCGTCTCGCGGTCCATGCGGGCCGACAGGCGGCGCAGCGCGGTCTGCCCGCACAGCAGCAGGCCGTCGGCCGCCGCTTTGCGCGCGCCCTCGTGCAGGCGGAACCACAGGTGCGGGTTGCGCACCAGGACCTCGGGATCGATGTGGACCCGGCCGCCCATCGCGTCCCGCAGCACGAGCTGCGGGGAGACGCCGTCCAGGCAGCGAACCGACACCAGCAAGTCCGTCCGCACACGCTGCTCGCGCACCAGTCGGCGTGAGGCCAGCCAATTCCGGCCTGCGGACACACGGGCGGGGAAAAGCACGACGAACAGCAGCCCGGCGAGTGCGCACCACAGCGCGGTGCGCCACAGGGCAATTCTGCCGGTGCCCCAGTCGACCAGGAGCAGCAGGGCGAGCAGAACGCCGGCGCAACGGACGGCGCTCCTCAACTGCCTCGTCCAGTCGAGGTCGTTCGCCACCTCACCGGACCCGTCAGGGCGTGCCATGGCGGACACCGTAGTCACCGGGAGAGCCCGAGCGACGGACCTTGATACGGCTCTGACGGAGACGGCCGCCAAGATCGCGTCAAAGTCGGCTGGATGGGCGCGAAGATGCCGCAAGGAAGGGCCGGAAGCGGCTGGAAACGGTCAGAACCTGAGTGCACTCGCGTACCTCTCAACCATCGTGCGCAGCGGAAAGAAGTAAGGAGCACGCACCCATGTCCGTTCTGACCACTGAGCAGCCGGATGCCGTTCCCGCCGGCGAGGAGCCGCCTGATACCGGGGAGCGGCATCGGCTGACCGCCGTTACGGGGCTCGCGGCGCTGTCGCTGGACGCGATGGCGTCGGTGGCGTACGGCCCGGAGGCGATCGTCCTGGTCCTGGCCGGCGCGGGTGCGCACGGTCTCGGTTTCACGATGCCGGTGACGCTGGCCATCGCGGCCCTGCTGGCGGTGCTGGTGGCCTCCTACCGGCAGGTGATCGCGGCCTTCCCGGACGGCGGCGGGTCGTACGCCGTGGCGAAGACGCACCTGGGGGCGCGGACCAGCCTGGTGGCCGCCGCCTCGCTGGTGCTGGACTACGTGCTTAACGTCGCCGTCGCGGTGACGGCGGGTGTGGCGGCCCTGACCTCCGCCTTCCCCTCCCTCTACGGCGACCGGCTGTGGCTGTGCCTGGCGGTGCTCGCGTTGATCACTGCGGTGAACCTGCGCGGGATCGTGGAGTCCGCGAAGGCGTTCATCGTCCCGACGGTCGTCTTCGTCGGCTCGATCTTTGTGCTCATCGCTGTCGGCCTGTTCCGCTCCCACCCGGTGAGCACGGCTACCGCGGCCGGGCACGCCTCGGTTGTTGCGGACAACGCCTCCTCCGTGGGCGCGCTGCTTCTGCTGAAAGCTTTCGCTTCGGGGTGTGCCGCGCTGACCGGCGTGGAGGCCATCGCCAACGCAGTCCCGTCCTTCCGGGTGCCGCGGGTGCGCCGGGCCCAGCGCGCGGAAATCGCCCTGGGCGCCGTACTGGGTCTGATGTTGATCGGCCTGTCGGTGCTGATCGGCCGCTTCCACCTCCAGCCGGTGGCTGGTGTCACGGTCCTCGCCCAGCTCGCGGACGCCTCCCTCGGCCACAACTGGGCGTTCTACGTCATCCAGTTCGCGACGATGATCCTGCTCGCGCTCTCCGCCAACACCTCCTTCGGCGGCCTGCCGGTGCTGCTCAAGCTGCTTGCCCGCGACAACTACGCCCCGCACGTCTTCGCCCTGAAGGCCGACCGCCAGGTGCACCGGCACGGTGTTCTGGCCCTCGCCGTTGCCTCGGCCGCGCTGCTGGTCTTCTCCGGCGGCGACACCAACACCCTGGTGCCGATGTTCGCCATCGGTGTCTTCGTCGGCTTCACGATCGCCCAGGTGGGGATGGTCCGGCACTGGCGGCTGGAGCGGGGGCCGGGATGGCGCGGGAAGGCGCTGTTGAACGGCTTCGGCGCGGTCCTCACCGGCGTCGCGAGCGTCGTTGTCACGGTGAGCAAGTTCGCCGAGGGGGCGTGGCTGATCGTCGTCGCGCTCCCGCTGCTGGTGGCCGGCTTCGGGATCGTCCACCGCGCCTACGGCCGGATCGGTGAGCGCCTCGGGCTCGGCCGCATCCCGGAGACCCCGCACCGCGAGCGGTCGCTGGTCGTCGTCCCGGTGTCCACCCTGTCCCGGCTGACCTCGGAGGCCCTCACCGCGGCCGCCTCCCTTGGTGACGAGGTGCGCGCCGTGACCGTCTGCTACCCGGACCCCGAGGACCGGGCCCAGCTGCACGCGCTGGAGCGCGCCTGGGCGCAGTGGGACCCGGGCGTGGAACTGGTTCGGCTGGCGTGCGAGCGGCGCAGCCTGGGCCGCCCCATCGCCGCGTACGTCCGTGAGGTGGCCGCCGCCGAGCCCGGCACCCGGGTCACCGTGCTGATCCCGGAGGCCGAGCCGGAGCGGCTGTGGCAGCGGCTGCTGCAGAACCAGCGGGGTGCGGTCGTCGCGCACGCGGTGCGGGGGGAGACGGACGCGGTGATCTGCAGGCTTCGCTTCCGGCTGTGAGCCAGGTCACCGGCTGTCACACCTGCCTACCGACCGGTACGGGTCAGCGGCCGTAAGAGTCCCGTCAAAGGTGCCCTGATGGCCGTATGAGGGTCGTCAACGGACGACCAGAACCGGCCAGAGACGCGCTTTCCTCTTACACGTCCGATTCACCGAACCTCACTCCAGGAGTTCGCGATGGCCGATCTGGCCTTCGTCGTCACCGTGCTCGCGGGTTTCGCGCTGGTGGCCCTTGTCGCCAAGGGGGTGACGAAGCTGTGACCGTCGAAAACGTCGTCGGCCTGGTCGTGGCCGTCGCCCTGCTGGGCTATCTCGTCCTCGCCCTGATCTTCCCGGAGAGGTTCTGAGAAACAGATATGGGCCCTGAACTCGCCGGCGTGCTCCAGCTGATCGCCCTCATCGGCGCACTGGCGCTCGCCTACGTTCCCCTCGGCAACTACATGGCCAAGGTCTACTCCTCGCACAAGCACCTGCGCGTCGAGAAGTGGATCTACAAGGCCATCGGTGCCAACCCTGACACCGAGATGACCTGGCCCGCGTACCTGCGCGGTGTGCTGGCCTTCTCCGCCGTCAGCGTCCTCTTCCTCTACCTGCTCCAGCGGCTCCAGGGCGTGCTGCCCGGCTCGATGGGCTTCTCCTCGGTCAACCCGGCGCAGTCGTTCAACACGGCCGTGTCCTTCGTGACCAACACCAACTGGCAGTCGTACTACGGCGAGCAGACCATGGGTCACGTCGTACAGACCGCCGGTCTGACCGTGCAGAACTTCGTCTCCGCCGCGGTGGGTATCGCGGTCGCGGTAGCGCTCGTGCGTGGTTTCGCCCGCTCGCGCACCGGTGAGCTGGGCAACTTCTGGTCCGACCTGGTGCGCGGCACGCTGCGCATCCTGGTGCCGGGCGCGGCGATCGCCGCGGTGATCCTGGTCGCCTGCGGCGCCATCCAGAACTTCTCCGGCATCCACGAGGTCGGCCAGTTCATGGGCGGCTCGCAGCAGTGGAACGGCGGCGCGGTCGCCTCGCAGGAGGCGATCAAGGAGTTCGGCACCAATGGTGGCGGCTACTTCAACGCCAACTCCGCCCACCCCTTCGAGAACCCCACCCCGTTCACCAACCTCTTCGAGATCTTCCTGCTCCTGGTGATCCCGTTCTCGCTGACCCGCACCTTTGGCGTGATGGTCGGGAACGTGAAGCAGGGTTACGCGATCCTCGCCACGATGTTCACCATCTGGCTGGGCTTCGTCGCCCTGATGATGTGGACCGAGTTCGCCCACCACGGCCCGGCGCTCCAGGCGGCCGGCGGCGCGATGGAGGGCAAGGAGGTCCGGTTTGGGGTCGGCTCGTCGTCGATCTTTGCCGTCTCCACGACCCTCACCTCGACCGGCGCGGTGGACTCCTTCCACTCCTCCTTCACCGGCCTGGGCGGCGGTATCGCCATGCTCGGCATGATGCTGGGCGAGATCGCGCCCGGCGGTACCGGCTCCGGCCTGTACGGCATGCTGATCATGGCCGTGATCGCGGTGTTCATCGCCGGTCTGATGGTCGGCCGTACGCCCGAGTACCTGGGCAAGAAGATCGGCGGCCGCGAGATGAAGCTCGCCGCCTGCTACATCCTCATCACCCCCGCCCTGGTGCTGGTCTTCACGGCCGCCTCGATGGCCCTGCCGACCCCGCCGCACTCGATGCTCAACTCCGGTGCGCACGGGTTCTCCGAGGTGCTGTACGCGTTCACCTCCGCGTCGAACAACAACGGTTCGGCCTTCGCCGGTCTGAACGCGAACACCGACTGGTACAACACCATGACCGGGCTCGCGATGCTGCTCGGCCGCTTCCTGCCGATGGTGTTCGTGCTGGCGCTGGCCGGCTCGCTCGCCGAGCAGAAGCCGGTGCCGGTGACCGCGGGCACCCTGCGCACCGAGAAGCCGCTGTTCACCGGTCTGCTGGTGGGCGCGATCCTGATCATCACCGGTCTGACCTACTTCCCGGCTCTCGCGCTGGGTCCGCTGGCCGAGGGGCTGGCGTCATGACGACCGACATCAAGAAGCACGAGGACTCCATGTCCACTCCCACCCTTGCGCCCCACCAGGACGCGCCGACCGGGCACAAGCCCGCCGAGGGCCGTGTCGGAGCGGGCCTCTTCGACCCCAAGGCGCTGGTCAAGTCGCTGCCGGACGCCTTCCGCAAGCTCGATCCGCGGGTGATGGTCAAGTCGCCCGTGATGTTCGTGGTGTGGATCGGCTCCATCCTGACCACTGTCTTCTCCTTCCAGCACCCGGGCCAGTGGTTCGGCTGGACCATCAGCGCCTGGCTGTGGCTGACGGTGATCTTCGCCAATCTGGCGGAGGCGGTGGCCGAGGGCCGGGGCAAGGCGCAGGCGGACACCCTGCGCAAGGCCAAGACCGACACGGTCGCCCGCCGGCTGCTGAAGGACGGCTCCGAGGAGCAGGTCCCCGGCACCGTGCTGACCATCGGTGACCTGGTGGTCTGCGAGGCCGGCGACATCATCCCCGGTGACGGCGATGTCGTCGAAGGCGTGGCCAGCGTCGACGAGTCGGCGATCACCGGTGAGTCCGCTCCGGTCATCCGCGAGTCCGGCGGTGACCGTTGCGCTGTCACGGGCGGTACGAAGGTGCTGTCCGACCGGATCGTCATCAAGATCACGACGAAGCCCGGTGAGACCTTCATCGACCGGATGATCAACCTGGTCGAGGGCGCCGCCCGGCAGAAGACGCCGAACGAGATCGCGCTGAACATCCTGCTCGCCTCGCTGACGATCGTGTTCCTGCTCGCGGTCGCGACCCTGCCACCGTTCGCCACCTTCGCCCACACGCACCTGACCATGGTCGTGCTGGTGGCTCTGCTGGTCTGCCTGATCCCGACCACGATCGGCGCCCTGCTCTCCGCGATCGGCATCGCGGGCATGGACCGCCTCGTGCAGCGCAATGTGCTCGCCATGTCCGGGCGTGCCGTCGAGGCCGCCGGTGACGTGTCGACCCTGCTGCTGGACAAGACCGGCACCATCACCCTCGGCAACCGCCAGGCCGCCGAGTTCGTGCCGGTCAAGGGCACCACCGAGGCGGAGGTCGCCGACGCAGCCCAGCTGTCCTCGCTGGCCGACGAGACCCCCGAGGGCCGCTCCATCGTCGTGCTGGCGAAGGAGAAGTACGGGCTGCGCGAGCGGCACCAGGGCGAGCTGGTCGGCGCCGAGTGGATCGAGTTCACCGCCCAGACCCGTATGTCGGGGGTCGATGTGGACGGGAGGAAGATCCGCAAGGGCGCCACGGCCTCGGTCATCGCCTGGGTGAAGGAGGAAGGCGGCACCGTCGCGGAGGACGCCGACGCCATAGCGAACCGCATCTCCGAGGCGGGCGGTACCCCGCTGCTCACCGCCGTCAAGGACGACAAGGGCGCTCGGATGCTGGGTGTCATCTACCTGAAGGACGTCGTCAAGGAGGGCATGCGGGAGCGGTTCGAGGAGCTGCGCCGCATGGGCATCAAGACGGTCATGATCACGGGTGACAACCCGCTGACCGCCAAGGCGATCGCCGAGGAGGCGGGCGTCGACGACTTCCTCGCCGAGGCCACTCCCGAGGACAAGATGGCCCTGATCAAGCGGGAGCAGGCCGGCGGCAAGCTGGTCGCGATGACCGGCGACGGCACCAACGACGCGCCCGCGCTCGCCCAGGCGGACGTCGGCGTGGCGATGAACACCGGTACGTCGGCCGCCAAGGAGGCCGGCAACATGGTCGACCTCGACTCCAACCCGACCAAGCTGATCGAGATCGTGGAGATCGGCAAGCAGCTGCTGATCACGCGCGGTGCGCTGACGACGTTCTCCATCGCCAACGACGTCGCGAAGTACTTCGCGATCATCCCGGCGCTGTTCGCGGCGGTCTACCCGGGCCTGGACAAGCTCAACATCATGCACCTGTCCTCGCCGAACTCCGCGATCCTGTCGGCCGTCATTTTCAACGCGCTGATCATCATCGCGCTGGTGCCGCTGTCCCTGAAGGGCGTGCGCTACCGGCCGATGAGCGCCGACAAGATGCTGCGCCGGAACCTCGGGATCTACGGCATCGGCGGACTGATCGCCCCGTTCATCGGCATCAAGATCATCGACCTGCTCATCTCCCTCATCCCCGGAATCGGCTGATCGCCATGAACAACTCGGTTACCAACACCGTCCGGCTGCTCGGGGCGGGCCTGCGCGCCCTCCTCGTGCTGACCCTGGTGACGGGCGTCATCTACCCGCTGGTCGTCACCGGCATCGCCCAAGGGCTGTTCAGCAACAAGGCGAACGGCTCCGAGATCAAGGCAGACGGCAAGGTCGTCGGCTCGTCCCTGATCGGGCAGGCGTACAACCTGCCGCTGAAGCAGGGCCAGCAGACCCCGGACCCGGACCTGAAGTGGTTCCAGGGCCGCCCGGCCAACGGCCTCGGCGCCAACAGCGTCAACACGCAGTACAAGCTGATCCTGTCCGGCGCCACCAACCTGTCCGCCGACAGCGGCGCTGTGAACGGCAAGTGCCCGGACAAGCCCGACGACGGCACGCTCTGCGCCCAGGTGCTCGCCGCCAAGGGCGCCGTGGTGAAGGACAACTCGGTGCCCGGCTACACCGTGAAGTCGTCGGACGTCCCCGCGGACGCGGTGACCTCCTCCGGCTCCGGCCTGGACCCGGCGATCTCCCCGGAGTACGCCGAACTCCAGGTGCACCGGGTCGCCGCGAAGAACGGCCTTTCGGTCGACCAGGTCGAGAAGCTGGTCAAGGACCACACCACCGGCCGCACCCTCGGCTTCATCGGTGAGCCGCAGGTGAACGTCCTGGAACTCAACATCGCGCTCAAGGCCCTCGCAGCAAAGCGGTGACGGTCTTACGCGACCCACACGGGAGTCGGCGGTCCGGTACGCAACCCGGGACCGCCGGCTCCCGCAGCCATGACGTCGGTCGCCCTGCCTCTGGCGCGTGCGGCGCGACGTATGACAGGAGAGGCACACACCCATGACCAGGGTGCTCGTGGTGGAGGACGACCCGCAGCTGGTGCGGGCCCTCGTCATCAACTTGCAGGCACGTCACTACGGGGTGGACGCGGCCCCCGACGGGGCCACGGCCCTCCGGCTCGCCGCCGCGCGCCAGCCCGACGTGGTCCTGCTCGACCTCGGCCTGCCCGACATGGACGGCGTCGACATCATCAAGGGGCTGCGCGGCTGGACCCGCGTGCCGATCATGGTGCTGTCCGCCCGCCAGGCGTCCGACGAGAAGGTCGCCGCCCTTGACGCCGGCGCCGACGACTACGTCACCAAGCCGTTCAGCATGGACGAGCTGTTGGCCAGGCTGCGGGCGGCCGTCCGCCGGACGGAGGACACACCGCTGGTTCCCGAGACGACGCTCGTGGAGACGGATGCCTTCACCCTGGACCTGCTGGCGAAGAAGGTCGTACGGGACGGGCGGGATGTGCGGCTGACCCCGACCGAGTGGCACCTGCTGGAGATCCTCGTCACCAATCCGGGACGGCTGATCACCCAGAAGCAGCTCTTGCAGGAGGTCTGGGGTGTCACGCAGAGCAACAAGACGAACTACCTGCGCGTCTACATGGCCCAGCTGCGGCGCAAACTGGAAACCGACCCTTCCCACCCCCGCTATCTGATCACTGAGCCCGGCATGGGCTATCGCTTCGAAGGGTGAACATGGCACGCGGCAAGCTCCGGATCTACCTCGGCGCGGCACCCGGCGTCGGCAAGACGTACGCCATGCTGTCGGAGGCGCACCGCCGTATCGAGCGGAGCACCGACTGTGTCGTGGCCTTCGTGGAGCATCACCACCGGCCGCGTACGGAGGTGATGCTGCACGGCCTGGAACAGGTGCCGCGCAAGGAGATCGAGTACCGGGACGCCGTCTTCACCGAGATGGACGTCGACGCCGTACTGCGGCGCGCCCCCGCCGTCGTCCTCGTGGACGAACTGGCGCACACCAACATCCCCGGCTCGCGCAACGCCAAGCGCTGGCAGGACATCGAGGAGCTGCTCGCCGCCGGCATCGACGTAATCTCCACGGTCAACATCCAGCACCTGGAGTCACTGGGCGACGTGGTCGAGTCGATCACCGGCATCCGCCAGCAGGAGACCGTGCCGGACGAGGTTGTACGGCGCGCCGACCAGATCGAACTGGTCGACATGTCCCCGCAGGCCCTGCGCCGCCGTATGGCGCACGGAAACATCTACAAGTCGGACAAGGTCGACGCGGCCCTGTCCAACTACTTCCGGCCCGGCAATCTGACGGCGCTACGGGAGCTGGCCCTGCTCTGGGTGGCCGACCGGGTTGACGAGTATCTGAACGAGTACCGCAGCGAGCACCGCGTCTCGACCATCTGGGGTTCGCGCGAGCGGATCGTGGTCGGGCTGACCGGCGGCCCCGAGGGGCGCACCCTCATACGGCGTGCGGCCCGCCTGGCGGAGAAGGGCGCCGGCGGAGAAGTCCTCGCCGTCTACATCTCCCGCAGCGACGGCCTCACCGCAGCCTCCCCGAAGGAACTCGCCGACCAGCGCACCCTCGTCGAGGACCTCGGCGGCACCTTCCACCACGTCGTCGGCGACGACATACCCGTCGCGCTGCTGGACTTCGCGCGCGGCGTCAACGCCACCCAGATCGTCCTCGGCGTCTCCCGCCGCCGCAGCTGGCAGTACGTCTTCGGACCCGGCGTCGGCGCCACCGTCGCCCGGGACTCCGGCCCCGACCTCGACGTCCACCTCATCACCCACGACGAGGCGGGCAAGGGACGGGGACTGCCAGCGGCGCGCGGCGCCCGCCTCGGCCGCTCCCGGCTCATCTGGGGCTGGGCCGTCGGCGTACTCGGCCCGGCCCTGCTGACCTGGCTGCTCACCAGCGCCACCCCCGACGTCGGCCTCGCCAACGACATGCTCCTGTTCCTGACGCTGACGGTGGCGGCGGCCCTGCTGGGCGGCCTCTTCCCGGCGCTGGCCTCCGCAGTGGTCGGCTCGCTGCTGCTGAACTGGTACTTCACCCCGCCGGTCCACACCTGGACGATCGCCGACCCGAAGAACATCGTCGCCATTGCGGTGTTCTTCGGGGTCGCCGTGTCCGTGGCCTCGGTGGTGGACCTCGCGGCCCGCCGCACCCACCAGGCGGCCCGCCTGCGCGCCGAGTCGGAGATCCTGTCCTTCCTCGCGGGCAACGTCCTGCGCGGTGAGACCACCCTGGAGGCGCTGCTGGAACGGGTCCGCGAGACCTTCGGCATGGAGTCGGTGGCCCTGCTGGAGCGCTCCGGCGAGACGGCTCCCTGGACCTGCGCCGGCAGCGTGGGACCCCGGCCGGCCGAGATCCCGGAGGACGCCGACGTCGACGTACCCGTCGGCGACCACGTGGCCCTGTCCTTGCGCGGCCGGGTGCTGCCCGCCGCCGACCGCCGGGTGCTGGCCGCGTTCGCCGCGCAGGCCGCCGTCGTCCTGGACCGCCAGCGGCTGCAGAGCGAGGCCGACCGGGCAAAGGAACTGGCCGAGGGAAACCGCATCCGCACCGCGTTGCTCGCCGCCGTCAGCCACGACCTGCGCACCCCGCTCGCCGGTATCAAGGCCGCCGTCACCTCGCTCAGGTCGGATGACGTCGAGTGGTCCGCACAGGACCAGGCGGAACTGCTGGAGGCCATCGAGGAGGGCGCCGACCGGCTCGACCACCTCGTCGGCAACCTGCTCGACATGTCCCGCCTGCAGACCGGCACGGTCACCCCGATCATCCGCGAGACCGACCTGGACGAGGTCGTTCCCATGGCGCTCGGCGGGGTCCCCAATCCGGAGGAGTGGGTGGAACTGGACATCCCCGAGATCCTGCCCATGGTCCACGTCGACCGGGGACTGCTGGAGCGGGCCGTCGCCAACGTCGTCGAGAACGCCGTCAAATACAGCCCACCGGGGGAGAAGGTCCTGATCTCCGCGAGCGCTCTCGCCGACCGGGTCGAAGTACGGGTCGTCGACCGTGGGCCCGGCGTCCCGGACGAGGCCAAGGACCGCATCTTCGAACCCTTCCAGCGGTACGGCGACGCGCCCCGCGGTGTCGGAGTCGGACTCGGCCTCGCGGTCGCCCGGGGCTTCACTGAAGCCCTCGGTGGCACGCTGCACGCCGAGGACACACCCGGCGGCGGCCTCACCATGGTGCTCGCCCTGCCGACGGCAACGGGCCCCCGACCGGGACAGCCGGACCTACCGGCGGCGGCCACCACCTGAGCACACCTCAGGCGCCTGGCGGCACCCTCTCGAACTCCCTGTGCATGTCCCCGGTGTCCAGCCGCAGCCGCCAGGTGTTGCGGCGGTGCACGGCCGCCAGCGCGGCCTGCAGCGGCGACGGTGGCACCGCGAGGACGGGACAGGCGGCGTGGGCCAGGCAGCAGCGGCCGACCGACGGCCACAGGGCCCGGTGCAGCCGGCCCCGCCGTCCGGCACCGACCACCAGGAGGTCGTCCTCCCGGTCGGCGATCCGTACGAGCACCGGCCCCGGGGCGCCCCGCGCGACGAGCGCCTGACCGGGCAGACCGGTGTCCACGCTGCCGAACACCTCACGCAGCGCCCCGACGAGCCTCTCCCGCGCCAGCCGCTCCCACTCCGGGACCATGGCGGTCGCGACCGGTGTCCTGCGGGCGGTCGGGTCCCCACCCGGGGGCTCCCACGCCAGCACCGGCCAGAGCTCGGCCCCTCTGCGCCGTGCCTCCTCGGCCGCCTGGCCCAGCGCGGTGAGGCTGCCCAGCGAGCCGCTCACTCCCACCACGACGCGGGCGGCTGAGGACGGGCGGTACTTGGACATCTCATTCACCGTTCTGCACACGCCGACGGAAGGGTTCACGGCCGGCGATTCTCCTGGGAACCGCTTCCATCTCACCCCGGCACCGCGGCTTTCGAACAGTCCGTACGCCAGTTCTTGGCGTCCTTCTGACGACCCTTTCCGTGCCCTCTGACCTGGGGCGTCAGCGTCCCGTCAAGGTCGCCCCGAACGTCGTCAGCGTCCCGTCAGGGCATGCCCGGGACCCCGGGGCACCGGGCATAACGTCGACGGCGAGCCCCGGTCAGCCTCCCCGCGTCCGGGGCGATCACACCCCTCACTCCCTGCCTTTCCGGAGGCACCCCATGGCAGAACTCCTTTACGGCGAAGACCCCGAGCCCTCCGATCCCTTCCCGGCCGGACCCCTGTACGTCCCGGTCCGGCCGGGTCTCTGCGGATGTGCCGCCCGGCTCTTCCGAACCCCACTCGGCGAGCGGACCGCCGTCGGCTTCACCTCCGATTGCCGGCTGACCGCCACCCTCGGCCCCGATCAGGCGTGGATCTGGCTCGCCGAGCCTGCCCTCCGTGCCCTGACCGCCCCACTTGGCGTCACCACCGTCACGGTGGACCCGCAGTTCACCGCCCCGGCCCCCACGCCGGTCGCCCACGTGATGCCCGCACTGCGGATCGCAAAGATCGTCTGAGAGGGAAAGCGCGATGACCACGGTTCACGAACCCACCGCGACCAGCAGGTTCACCGATCTGTCGGTGTGGCCCGCCTCGACCACCGAGTCCCCCCACGGAGACCTCACCGTCGGCGGCGTACCGCTCGCCGAACTGGCCGACCGCTTCGGCACCCCCGTCTACGTCCTGGACGAGGCCGAGGTCCGCGACCGCTGCCGTACCTACCTGAACGCCTTCCCCGACGCCGAAGTGCTCTACGCCGCCAAAGCGTTCCTGTGCCGGGCCATGGCCCACTGGATGGACGAGGAGCTCCTCGGCCTCGACGTCTGCTCGGCCGGCGAACTCGAACTCGCCGTCAACACCGGCTTCCCGCCCGAACGGATCGTGCTGCACGGCAACGCCAAGTCCCCGCGTGACCTGGACACCGCCCTGCGCCTCGGTGTCGGCCGGATCGTCATCGACAGCCCCTCGGAAATCGCGCGCCTGGCCGCCGCCGTCGGCCCGGACGGCCACCAGAAGGTGATGGTCCGGGTGGTACCCGGTATCACCGCGGGCGGCCACGAGAAGATCCGCACCGGCACCGACGACCAGAAGTTCGGCCTCAGCATCTCCGACGGCTACGCCCAGCACGCCATCGCCCGCATACTCGACCAACCTCAGCTCGAACTCACCGGCTTGCACTGTCATTTGGGCTCGCAGATCACATCCGTCAAGCCGTACCTGGTCGCAGTAC
Organism: Streptomyces sp. NPDC022910; assembly: GCF_055561075.1. NCBI lineage: Bacteria > Bacillati > Actinomycetota > Actinomycetes > Kitasatosporales > Streptomycetaceae > Streptomyces > Streptomyces sp. NPDC022910. The sequence goes on along the minus strand of NZ_JBVHHL010000069.1, from coordinate 871 downwards.
GCCGGATGGTCGGCCTGATGACCCGATTGCACGAGCAGCACGGCCTGATCCTGCCCGAGCTCGACCTCGGCGGCGGCCACGGCATCGCCTACCGCCCCGGCGAGGAGGCCCTGGACCTGACAGCACTGGCCCGCAAGGTCCGCGTGGAACTCGCCGACGCCTGCGCCACCGCAGGACTTCCGGTACCCCGCCTGATCATCGAGCCGGGCCGGGCCATCGCGGGCCCGGCAGGGGTCGCCCTGTACCGCGTCCTGACCGTCAAACACTCGGGTGACCACGTCTTCGTAGCCGTCGACGGCGGCATGAGCGACAACCCGCGGCCGGCCCTGTACGGCGTCCGATACGCACCGCGACTGGTGGGTCGGCACAGCGCCGCGGCCACTGCCCCGGTCACCGTGGTCGGCCGGCACTGCGAGGCGGGCGACGTGCTGGCCGCGGACGTGGAACTCCCCGCTGACGTTCGCCCCGGTGATCTGCTCGCCGTACCGGTGTCCGGCGCCTACCACCTGTCCATGGCCTCCGGCTACAACCTCGTCGGCCGCCCTCCGGTGGCCGCCGTACGCGACGGCCTCGCCCGCCTCCTGGTCCGACGAGAATCCCTGGAGGACATCCGCAGCCGCGACGTGGGTCTGTAGCCGACACACCTTTGATCTCCCGGGCGGGCCGGTCTTCCCTCCCTCGCCGACCGACCCGCCCGGGCACCTACAGGGAGGGGCAGCCGTCGAACAGGCTGTCCTGGGGTGGGCACCCGTGAACGGGTGGAGGGGGTCGTCGTGCTGTCAATCCCCTGGTTTCGTAGAGACCTCTCCTATGCGGCCTGGCACCTCTGGTCGCTCTTCTTGCGTGCTTCGGTGATGGTCCGTTCGAACTC
>NZ_JBVHHL010000068.1:0-37803 GCF_055561075.1 Streptomyces sp. NPDC022910 | reverse complement strand
GGCGAGTACTTACTGGGTGGTGCCACGTCTTGCCTCTCGTTTCCTTACGTAGAGATCCTATTGGGTCCCTGTCCGGAAACTTCGGGGCACCTCACATCCCAAGAAGTCGAGGTACTGGGTTGTGGACCGGTACTTCGGCAGGTTCCACCCGTCCAGGCAGGACCGATGGGTCTTCGGCGACCGCAACAGCGGCGCCTTCCTGCCCAAGTTCGCCTGGACCGGCATCGTCCGCCACCAGCTCGTCAAGGGCGGATCGTCCCCGGACGACCCGGCCCTGATCGAGTACTGGCAGGACCGTCGCCGCAGGAAGGCGCCACCGCCGATGGACAAGACGAGTCTCGCCTTGGCGGTCCGGCAGCAGGGGCTCTGCCCCCTCTGCAAGCAGGCGCTGATCGCCGGAGCCGAGTACGAACCGGACAGCCCACGCGAGTGGATCAACTGGTTCGCGGCCTCGAAGAAGATGCTCCACAAGCATCACTTCACCTACCGGCGACACGGCGGCTCGGACGAACGGAACAACCTTCGCCTCGTGCACTCCGAATGCCACCGCCAGCACCACGCAGGCGATGGCAAACGGACCACATCAACCTGCTGACCTGCGAAGCCCATGTGGCTTGCTTGAGCCGGATGCCGGGATGACTGGCACGTCCGGTTCTGAGGGGGCCGGGTCACGGCAACGTGACCCGGCTACCCGACTAAGTCGCGGGACTTCACCGTGCGGTACAGCCACCACACGCAGCCGCCACTGATCCCGGCGACAGAGGCGTGGACGGGCAGCAGGTCCATGGGCGTCCTGCGGATCACGACGGCTTTATCCCTTCCTGAAAACGACGGGGTAGGAGTTGAGGCATCGGGACGCGTTAGGGCCGCACCCGGGATCCGGGTGCGGCCCCCATGTATGCGGTGCATCTGGGCGATGCGGTCAGTTCTCCCTACCGTGTTGCTCGGGATGAGCGAGCCATTCGTAGGGTCGGCTCACTCAGGGGTCCGGGTGTGGCTTTCAGTTCTCTGCCGTCCGTGGCTGACTTCGACTCACCAGCATCTTGCCCGGTCTGGAACGCGAGCTGGGCCTCGGCAACGTTGGGCCGCTGGTGCTGCTGACGGGCTACCAGACTCCCGCCGCCACCAGGCGCACCGACGTCAAACGGCTGGCCACCTGGCTGCGCAACCGCTGGGTCCGCGGCGCCGACCAACTGGCCGCCGACGCCGTCCGGGCCGCCGAGAATCAGCACATCAGTATCACCGGAGAGAAGATCACCGCTCAAATCGTGCACACACTCGCCCGGGAGGTGATGGCCCTCAACGAGAAGATCGCCGAGACGGACAGGCTCATCGAGGGCCGGTTTCATCAGCACCGGCACGCTGAAGTGATCGCCAGCATGCCCTGCATCGGGCCTCCTGCTCGGTGCCGAGTTCCTCGCCGCGACCGGCGGCGACATGGACGTCTTCGACAACGCCAACCAGCTCGCGGGCTTCGCGGGCGTCGCTCCGGCCGCCCGTGACTCCGGAAAGATCAGCGGGACACCTTGCCAGGCCCGGACCGTTCCCCGACATGTTCGGGTCAGGCACGAGCCACCAGGCCGAGACCCGGTACGAGCAGGCCGAGGCGGGACAGCGCCCCGCTCAGCCAGGCGACCGGGACCGCGGCGGTGGCGGCCGTCGTCGACGGCACCGGCTCCGGCTCCCCGTCTTCTGTCGACGGCATCGGCTCCGGCTCCCCGTCTTCTTCGGCCTTCTCGGCCGCGGAGGGCAGCCAGCCCGTATCGGCCAGGCGGCACGCGAGCGGCTTCAGCGGTGCGTGCAGGAGCGTGGCGGTGGTGATGGCCGCCAGGGCGATACCCCAGCCGACGGGGCCCAGCGGGGTGGATCCGAAGAACCGGCTGACACCCGGAGTCTGGATGATGGCGACGAGCACGGCCGCCGAACCGATGGTTGCGGTGAGCACCTGTCGGTCCGCGCCGCCGCTGGTGAGGGTCTGTGCGAGCTGGGTGCCGACCACTGCGGCCAAGGCCACCGTGGCGGCCCGACGTTGTGTACCGGTGAAGCGGGCTGCCGTCCAGGCCAGTCCCGCGCCGAGGGCCGTGGTGAGTCCGCGCTGCAGGATCTCCTGAGTGAGTGCGGTGCCCAGCGACTGGTGGGGGCCTTCCTCGAGCAGCTGGTCCCCGGTGCTCTCGGCTGGTGTGCGTACGGCGATGGAGAGTGCGGGGGCAAGGTCGGTGAGGAGGTTGACCAGCATGATCTGACGGGCGCTCAGCGGTGAACTGCCGGCCGTCGCGGAGGCCAGCACGCTGAAGGTGACCTCCCCGAGGTTGCCGCCGATCAGGATGGCCAGCGCGGTCCTGACCGAGGCCCACATCGCCCGGCCTTCGGTCAGGGCGGTGACGATCGTCTCCAGACGGTCGTCACCGATGACCAGATCGGCTGCGGCCGTGGCTGCGGGGGTACCGCGGCGCCCCAGGGCGATACCGACGTCGGCGAGCCGAATGGCGGGGGCGTCGTTGGCGCCGTCGCCGGTCATCGCCACGACCCGGCCCAGCCGCTGGAATGCCTGGACGATGCGGACCTTGTGGCGCGGCGTGCACCGGGCGATCACATCCACCTTCGGCAGCAGCACGTCGAGCGCGGCGTCGTCGAGCTCGTCCAACTCCGGCCCGGTGCATACGGTTTGCTCCGTGTCACCGGTGACGGAGGCCGCGATGGCCTCGGCGGTCGCGGCGTGGTCCCCGGTGAGCAGGACCGTGTGCACTCCGGCCGCGCGCAGCCGGGCCGTGGCCGGGGCCGCGCCGGCACGCACCGGGTCGGCCAGCACGACGAAACCGACGAAGACCAGGTCCCGCACGGCGTCGTCGGTGAGCTCCTCGCCCGGCCGCATGGTCCGTTCGGCCACGGCGAGGACGCGGCGGCCGGCACCGGCGAGTTCCTCGGTCGCCGCGGTGAGCGCCATGCGCCCGGCGTCGTCGAGCGCGGTCTCCGTCCCGTTCGTGCGCCGGTACCGGCACCGGGCCAGCACGACCTCCGGGGCGCCCTTGATGCTGAGCAGGTTCAGGCCGGCAGTGCGACCCGCCGTGGCGTGGTAGGCCCGGGAGGGGTCGAAAGCCAGGGTGTCGACACGCCGCCAGCGGGGCGCGCCGCGGCCGACCGACACCCGCGCCTTACGAGCACCGGCGTCCACCGCCCGGTCGGTCTGATGCGCCATGGGCTCGGACTGCCGCGCGGCGGGGGTGGCGCGCAGTGCCGCGGCCAGGACAGCCTTGTGCGACAGGCCCAGCCGGTCGACGGCGAGCGTGCGGGTCCCGTCGCTGACGGCGGCGAGCTGGAGATTGCCCTCGGTGAGGGTTCCGGTCTTGTCGAAGCACAGCACATCGGCCCGGCCCAGAGCCTCGATGGTGCGTGGATTGCGCACCAGCGCCCCGTGCTCGGCCAGGCGGCGTGCGGAGGCCAACTGGGCCGCGTTGACCAAGAACGGAAGTCCTTCGGGGACCGAAGCGACAGCCAGGTTCACCGCCGAGGCCAGGCTCTGGGCGAGCGGGCGTCCGTGCAGCAGGCCCGCCCCGGCCACCGCCGCCGCGGAGGCCGTCGCCACCGGCAGGCTGGCCTTGGTCAGCGCGGACAGGCGGGCCTCGACCCCGGTGACCGGTGCTGCTTCCCGCGCGGTGGCCATGGTGCGTCCGACCTCGGTGGCCGCTCCCGTGGCCACGACCACGGCGACCGCCTCCCCGGAGGAGACGGTGGTGCCCTCGTAGAGCATCGAGCGGCGGTCGGTGAGCTGTGCGGCGACCACGGAGGCCGGGTCCTTGGTCACGGGCAGGGACTCACCGGTCAGCGACGACTCGTCGACCTCCAGGCCCTCGGCCTCCAGCAGACGGCAGTCGGCAGGTACCACGTCCTCGGGCCGCAGCAGGATGACGTCCCCCGGAACCAGGTCCTCGGCGGTGACCAGCCGTTCGCCGTCCCCGCGCCGTACCCGTGCGCCGACCGCTGAGCGGGCGGTCAGCTCGGCGAGGGCGCGCTCGGTCCTGACCCGCTGGAATCCGCCGGCCAGCGCTGACGTGGCGGTGATCGAGGCCACCAGCGCGGCGTCCGCTCTGGATCCCACGGCGGCGGCCAGGGCTGCCCCGCCGGCGAGTACCGGAGTCAGCGGGTTGGCCAGTTCCTCGACGAACGCGGACACCAGAGTGGTCCGCGGCGCCGCGCCCGTCCCGGAGCTGCCCTTGGCCCGCGCAGCGGCCTCCTCCGCGGAGAGTCCGTCGCTGCTCGTGCCCAGCCGGTCAAGGACCCGCGCGGGCGGCATCAGGTGCCAGGGCATGGTCTCCACAGAGGGGGTGATGGGGCGGGAGTACAGCTGCCGGGCGCGCCAGACCCCGAGGCAGAAGGCGATCCCGCCGGCGGTGTTGCACGCCGCCTGTCCGCGCGAGCACGCCTCCGCGACGGGTCCCCGCATCGCCGCGACCGCGCCGATGCCACTGCCGCTCGCGGCCAGCACCGCGCTGTCCCGGTCAACCCGGCGGGCCACGCCCACACCGGTCAGGATCAGCGCGACCGAGTCCAGATCGGTGCCGACCAGCAGGTGCGCGCCCCAGGCCGGCGGCTCCCCTTCCCGGTGGACCCCGATGCCGCAGTCGGAAGCGCCCAGCGCACGGCGGTTGCCCGACACCAGCAGCACCACCGCGCCGTCCGCCTGCAACGCACGCACCGACGCCACCAGGTCGCCGCCCGCGGGCACCATCGCGTCGACGAAGCCGAGCTCCGGGTACGGCTGGTCACTGGCGAGGGCCACACGGAGCCCCGAACGGCGGGCCGCCGCCACCAGAGTCTGCGCGCCCGGGAGCGTCTGCATCGTCACCCCGGCCACGGCCACCAGGCTGCGCCCGGTGGCCAGGCCCAGCACCAGTCCACTGCCCCGACTGCGCAGCCGGTCCGCGGCCTGCCGCCCGGTGCCTCCCGTCAGATCCAGGTCCTCCAGCGGTCCGAGCACCCAGCGTTCGCCGTCGCGCTGGACCTGCGAGGGCGCGCCCGGTTCGAAGAGGGTGAAGAGCACATCGGAGACCTGTTCGGACCCGGCGTCGCCCAGCAGTTCCACCTCGGTCAGTTCGTATCGGCCGCCGAGCAGTACGTCCACGTCCAGGAGCACGGTGTCCACCTGGCCCAGGCGGCGCAGCGCGCTGCGGTCCATGGCCACCACGCCGCGCAGGGCGAGGAACCGTCCGAGGCTGGTCGCGAAGCCCTCCCGGCCGGCTTCCGGCGCCTTCGGCATGCTGGACAGCGCCACCGCCAGCGCACGCCGCGGCCCCGCGTACGGGGCGGTCAGTGCACCGACGACCGCGCCCGCCGCCATGGCCCGTTCGGCGTAGCGCGCTGTCACGTCCTCGTGCGACGTGGGCCGTTCCACCACGATCGGTTCGGCTTGCGCGTCCTGCGGCCCCGGCACCAGCCGGGGCTCCGCAGCCGCCCATGCCTCCAGAGCGGCGTTCGCCTCCCGCCACTGCGCCACGCGCTGCGCGACGTCGAGCACCAGCCCTCCGCCGCGCGTGGCCATGCCCTGGACGATCGCGTTGAGCACCGGCACAACCGGTCCCGAACTCTCCTGCTCGGTGACGCCCGCCAGCACCACCTTCCGCAGCCACGGGTGGTACTGAACCGCCGCGGCCAGCGCGCCCACCTCGGCCGGCAGAGGCGTCCACGGCGACACGCGCGTGGCCACCGTGAGCAACAGCCCCGCGACGTCCGCGACCAGCACCGGAAGCGTCGGGCGCCTGCTCGGTCCCTCGGACGGATGGTGCGGCTCGGGGCACCAGCGGTCGAAGCTGCCCGGCTCCCCCGTGGCGGCGGCCCCGTGTGACTCCGCTCGCGCGATGATCCGGATCAGCTCCTGCCGTGACGGTGGCGGCGATGCCAGCTCCACGACGACCCGCTCCGCCGGGGCGTTCACCCGCGCCCACAGCACGCCCGGATGCTCCTCGAGCGCGCACTCCACGGCATGGGCCACCCACGTTCCGCGTGGGCCCCGCACCCCCCGCACCTCGATGTGGCAGCGCCCCGGGCGGGACCACACATCCCGCCGATCGAGCCCGAGCAGCGTGGCGGCAACGTCGGCCGCCCCGCGCACGCCGGCGGCCACTCCGCCCGCCAGGCCTCCGGTCAGCGGCGCTGCCAACGGAAGCGGCAGACGTACACCGGACAGCAGCGACATGCGCGTGCCACCTCCCGAGCGGGCCGATCCATCGTGGAATTCCGATCATCATGACCCGCCTCGGGCCCACCCGCTCGGCGTGCTGAGCCGAACGGCTTCCTGGCTCGCAGGCTCATGCCCCCACAGGTAGCTTGTGCGTCATTGGGGGGCGAAGTCCCGGACCCACGAACGGATGTGAACCGTGACCACGCCGAAGACCGCTGAGAAACGCCCGGCCACGCGGAGCAAGAGCGCATCGCGCCCCGCCCCCAGGGCGAAGACGACGCAGCGGCCCGCCGCCGGGCCGGCCGCGAAGTCTCCGAAGAGGAGCCACACCGCCCCGTCCCGCGGGCGCACCATCACCCTCACCGTCCCGCCACTCGGCGAGGCGGCCACCCGGGCGGTCGACATCGCCACCGTCCCCGTCACGACCGCCCACCGTGTACTGCCCGCCAAGGGCGGCCTGCCCCTGTACGCCGGCCTCGGCGCGCTGGCGGTCGTCGGCGCCCTGGAATGGCCGGTGGCGGTGGGCATCGGCATCGGCTACGCCATCCTCCGTCGCAACGGCGTGCTCGCGCCGTCCACCCGCTCCAAGTGAGGCGGTGCGGCGCACTCGCGCCGTGCGTCGGCAGTCAACCGGCCGAGGTGTCCAAGTCAGCGCATAGGCGCCTGTGTTCAGGAACCCGGCCCACTCCCTGACATCGGCTCCAAGGATGCCGGACGTGCCGGCGGTTCCCGCGCGGCCCCGACACGTCCGGCACTCCTGCCTCAGGAGGCAGGCGCGTCGACTCTTCGGCCGAGTATCCGCGGGCCGATACCCGGGTGTATGCAGGAGGTATGCGGTTTCAGCCTCGCGGAGGTATCCGCTCGTCGTGGCAGTCGCACCGGGGGCTCGTGGCCATCCCGATCGCGCTGATCGTGGCGATCACGATCGCCGACATCCTCTCGCCGCAGAACGTCCACCTCGGACCACTGCTCATCGTCGCACCGGCGCTCACCGCCTCGTTCGGCGGCTCCAGGCTCACCGCACTCGTCGGAGCCCTCGCGGTGTCGGCGCTCTTGACGATCTCCGTGATACGCACCAGCGTCTTCACCACCAACCACGAAACCCAGCTCGCCGCCCTGATCGTGATCTCCGCCTTCACCGTGCTCTTCTGTCGCCTGCGGGAACGGCACAGCGCAGAACTGAAACAGGTACGGTCAGTGGCCGAAGCGGCTCAGCAGGTCGTACTGCAGCCCCTGCCCGACCGGATGGGCACCCTGCGCATCGCCAGCGCCTATCGCGCCGCGACGGACCAGGCACGCATCGGCGGAGACCTGTACGCGGCCGTACGCACCAAGAGCGGGAGCCGCTTCCTCATCGGAGACGTCCGCGGCAAGGGCCTGCCCGCCATCGAGGACGCCGCACTCGTGCTGGGCGCGTTCCGCAGCGCGGCTCACCGCGAGCCGACGCTCCCGGAACTGCGGGCCGAACTGGACGCGACCGTGTGCTGGAGCCTGGCCCAGCCGTCCAGAGAGGGCACCGACGCGGACGAGTGCTTCATCACGGTCGCCCTGATCGACATCCCGGACGAGGAACCCGAAGTCCGGATCCTCAACTGCGGACACCCGCCACCGTTCCGGCTGCACGACGGGAAGGTCACCGTTCTGACACCTCGGCACTACTCGGTTCCCATCGGCATGTGTCTGCCCCAAGCCCCACCCAGTGGAGCCGTGGACACCTTTCGCTTCGAGCCCGGGGACATGCTGGTGCTCTACACCGACGGTGTCTCGGAAGCCCGCGACGGAGCCGACCGGTTCTATCCCCTCGCCGAACGCCTCACGGCCTGGAGGAACACGGGCACCCCGCTCGGACTCATGCAATACGTCCGCAACGACATCATCACGTACTGTGACGGCACGTTGGGCGACGACGCCGCGCTGGTGGTGGTGCGCCGCGAGGCGGTCACCGTCGATCAGGAGTCTCCGAAGGCCGGCCATTCGGTCCGTCGCCCCTCCCTGACGCACCGGTCCCAGCGACGGTAGCGGCCGCTCGACCAACCCGGCCCGTGAACCGGGTTTCCGTGACGTCAGAAGCAGATTGCCGCAGGACGGCCGGCCCCGGCGGCGTCGCCCGCCTGCCGACGCACCTTCTACTCCCGGACACCGTGCGGTCACACCCGCAGGGAAGGTCTCCGCCGTCCCCTTGCCTCGCCTTGTATCCGTCCGCCGCGTTTCACGCGGGTGCGACGCGGAAGGACGATGTGCGCCGTGTCCCTGCTCCCGCTCGACGACCTCCCCAGGCCGCTCCCCTCCCCCATCCGCTCCCCCTCCGCCGCGCGCCTCGCACGACGGGTGCTGAGTCTGCTCCCGCTCCTGCTGATCGGGGCATGGGCCGCGGCCGACTGGCGCGCCGTCCGTGACGGCGCCGCCCGGCTGGCCTCAGCAGACCCCTGGTGGCTGCTGGTCGGCGTCTTCTTCACCTGCCTGGGCTGGGTGACCGCCGCAGTGGTCCGCCAGGGCGCCGTGCCGGAGAGACTCCCGCCCGGTCAGCTGCTCGCCTCTCAGTTCGCTGCAGGCGCCGCCAACCACGTGCTGCCCGCGAGCATCGGCGCCCATGCCGTCACCGTGCGCTTCCTGCAGCGCCGTGGCATACCCTTCGCCCGGGCCACCGCCTCGCTCGCTCTGTACTCGCTGGTCAAGCCGATCGCGAAGACGGCAGTGCTCCTGTTCTTCCTCGTGGCCTTCCCCAAGACGCTGCGGCTCGGTCAACTGATCCCGGACAAGAGCACCTTGCTCCTGGCCGCCGGGATCGCGACGATCGGTCTCGTCACCATCGCCGTACTCCTGACGGTCGTGCGCCCGCTGCGCCGCCCGACTCTCTCTTTCGCACGTACCGCGCTGATCGACGCACGACTCCTGCACACCCGGCCCAGCCGCGTCCTCGCCCTCTGGGGCGGGTCGGCCGTCGCACCGGTCTTCCAGGCGTGCGTGATCGCCTCGGTGGGCACCTCGCTCGGCATGACGCTTCCGTGGGCGCAGGTGATCTTCGCCTTCCTCGCCGCCAGTACCGCGGTCGGGGCCGTGCCCGCACCGGGCGGCATCGGACCGGTGGACGCGGCCCTGGTGTTCACCCTGGTCGCCTACGGCACACCACTGGACCTGGCCACGGCCACCGTCATCGGCTACCGCGTCCTGACGGTCTGGCTGCCCCTGCTGCCGGGCACGCTGGTGCTCGCGGCCCTCGTCCACCGCAAGGTGCTCTGAGCCGAGACGGCACGGCGCCCGGGCCGGGAACTCCGCTCGCCAGGTGATGTGCAGGAGGGGACCGGTCGCGGCCGGTCCCCTCCTGTCCGCCCGCTGACGTGCGGCCGATCCGTCTGACGCTCTTGCTCTGGGGCAGCACCAGCGCGCTGTGGACCAGAGCGATCACTCCGATGGGACCGTTGATGTAGAAGACCGACTGCCAGTCGACGTGCTCGACGAGCAGTCCGCCGACGATCGGGCCGAGCGCGGTGGACGCGGAGGAGCCCATGGCCCAGATGCCGACCGCCATGCCGAACTTCCGCGGCGGGAAAACCGCCCGCAGCAGGCCGAGTGGCTTGAAGCATCAGCAAGGCGCCGAAACAGCCCTGTGCCGCGCGGAAGGCGATGACACCCCTGATCGAGCCGGCCAGACCGATGGCGATCGAGGCCGCGGTGAATCCGGCGACGCCGGTCATGTGGAGGCTGCGCCGTCCGAAACGGTCGCCGAGCTTGCCGCCCAGGACGAGCGTGGCGGCGAGGGCCAGCAGGTAGGCGTTGGTGACCCACTGCAGGCCAGCGGTGGACGCGTGCAGGTCTCGGCCGATCTGTGCACCGCTGTCGTCAGCGGCTTCGGTTACCGTCGTCACCCGACCTTCAGCCCTGGACAGGAGCCCCTCGTGCGCTACGACATCACCGGTATCCGCGCGCAGTTCCCCGCCCTGACCGCCGGCGCCGCCCACTTCGACGGTCCCGGGGGTACGCAGACCCCCCAGCCCGTCATCCAGGCCATCGCCGACGCGCTCGCGCTTCCTCTGTCGAACCGGGGCCACCGGACGGCCGGGAAGCGCAACGCCGAGGCCATCGTGATCGAGAGCCGCCGGGCCATGGCGGACCTGCTGGGAGCCGATCCGTCCGGGATCGTCTTCGGGCGCAGCGCGACTCAGCTCGCATACGACTTCTCCCGCGCTCTCGCGAAGACGTGGTCGGCCGGGGACGAGGTGGTCGTCACCCGCCTCGACCACGACTCCAACATCCGTCCTTGGATCCAGGCCGCCGAACAGGCCGGTGCCACGGTCCGGTGGGCCGACTTCGACCCCACGACGGGCGAACTCACCCTCGAGCACATCCGCGCCGTCCTCTCCGAACGCACGAAGCTGGTCGCCGTCACCGCCGCCTCCAACCTGATCGGCACCCGTCCCGCGATCGCCGAGATCTCCCGCGTGGTGCACGAGGCCGGAGCCCTGCTCTACGTCGACGGCGTCCACTACGCCGCCCATTCCCTGGTGGACGTGGAGCGACTCGGCGCGGACTTCTTCGTCTGTTCGCCCTACAAGTTCCTCGGCCCCCACCACGGTGTCCTCGCCGCCCGGCCCGAGCTGCTGGAGACCGTGCATCCCGACAAGCTGCTGGCGTCCACGGATGTGGTCCCTGAGCGTTTCGAACTCGGTACTCTGCCCTACGAGTTGCTCGCGGGCACGCGCGCCGCGGTCGACTTCCTCGCCCGCCTCGACGCGGACGCCACGGGCTCCCGTCGGGAGCGCCTGGCCTCCGCTTTCCACGCCCTCGAAGAGCACGAGGAGACCCTGAGGGCACGGATCGACAAGGGGCTGTCCGAGCTCGCGGCGGTCACGGTGCACTCTCGGGCGGCGGACCGCACCCCGACCCTGCTCCTGACGTTCGAGCACCGAAGCACGGCAGACGCGTACACCTTCCTGGGGGAACGCGGCGTCCACGCACCTTCCGGTTCCTTCTACGCGCTCGAAGCCTCACGCCGCCTCGGCCTGGGCGACACCGGTGGACTGCGCATCGGGCTCGCGCCGTACACCGACTCCGCTGACGTCGACAGGCTCTTGGTGGGTCTCTCCGATTTCCTGCGGTCATGAGGGGCGCGCCGTGCGCGCCCCTGTGACGTTCGCTGAAATTCTTCAGGAGTGCCGGTGCCGGCCGGTGGCAAGTGCCGGCAGAAGGCGGTGAGCATTGTCGCGGTTGATGCAACGGCGCTGATGCTCGTCGAGGGCAGGGTCGTTGTCCAGCGCGGGCGCGGTGACGCCTGTGACCAGATGAGCCGGGGTGGGAGGCCAGTCGCTGCCGTAAAGGATCCGGGAGGAATCCACGGCAGCGAGCAAACTCGGCGTTGAGGAGGGGGACATGGGGCCGGCCGTGTCGTAGCAGAAGCGATGCAGGTAGTCGCGGATCCGGGATGGCTCCACCTTGGGAGTCAGATAGTCGCTGAACACCTCGACGCGGCTTGCGATATAGGGCAGGAAGCCGCCTCCGTGCGGCAGGATGAAGGTGAGCTGTGGGAACCGGTCCAGGGTGCCGTTGATGATGAGACTGATCGCCGCGCGGGTCGTGTCCATCAGGAAGTCGCACAAGAACGGTGGGACGCCTTCCAGTTCCGCATTCCCTCCAGGGACGTCCATCGGGTGTGTGCTGACCACGGCCGAGCGTTCGTTCAGTTCGGCCAGAATTCTGTCCTGGGAGGGATGTCCGAGATAGACGCCCCTGACGCTCGTCCGCACACTGACTCCGACCGCCCCCAGGTCGTCGATCCCATGGTTGAGCGACCAACTCGACAGGTCGGGGCTGTCGAGAAAGACGGGGGTGTAGAACGCGAAGCGATCGGGGTGGCCCTTGGCGAGATCACTGGCGGCTTGCAAGGCGACCCGGGCGCTCTCCTTGCGAAGCTTCGGATCCTGGAGTCGTCCCAGCATGGCGACGGTGAACACGCTGGTCTGGATTCCCGCCTCGTCCATCATCTTGAGAGCACGGTCGGCGTCCCACTGAGTCCAGGGGGGCAGGTTCCTACGGTGGACGATGTCCTGTTTTTCCGCCCAGTTGATCCATTCCGGCGCGGTGTAGTGGTGGTGCACGTCCACGCGCGTCCGGCGCGCATCGCCCTCTGCCGGCCTGCTGTTCTGTGTACCGGCTACCCGGGTTGCGTCTGCTGCCGTCTGCAGCGATGTCATGGACAGGCCCCATTCCTGTGGTCGCGCCGGAAGAGTTGGGCTTCCGGGCCGTTGTTCGCTCAGCGTCCGAGAATCTGAAGAAGGGCTTCGGTCAGTTCCTTTTCCATGTCGTTCGACTCCCCCTCGGCCCGCCAGGCCACGAAACCGTCCGGCCGCACCAGGACCGCACCTTCGGGGGTCGTGCCGTGCACCGATGACCAGTCCGGTCCGTCGCCGGTGTCCAGGTCGTACTCCGTGCCCGCGCCGATGGCGTACGACTCGAGTGGCACGTTGAGTCTCGCCGCCACGCTTCGGGCGGCGGTGCACCAGCCTGTACGTCCAGCGAGCAGGACGAAAGTGCGTTCGTACAGATCGACGGTGGACATGGTCGCCCCGTTGCGGGTGACCCACATGTGCGGTGCACGGCTTCCGGGGTCGGCCCGCAGGACCAGGGAGTCCGGGATGATGGGTTCCTCTGCTTTTGCGCCGACCAGCGCCGCGGAGGCGTATCGATAACCCAGCGCCACGGTCATCAGATCCGCGGAGTCGTTCGATGCTGCCCTGGCGGAGTATCCGGGGTGCTGTTCACGAGCTGCTTGTAGCGTCGCCCGTGCGCTCGTCGCCTGTGCCACCGGGCGGCGTTCGGCTTCGTAGGTGTCCAGCAGCTTCGGGTCCGCCCAGCCACGCAGCACCGCGGCGATCTTCCAAGCGAGGTTGTGCGCGTCCTGAATACCGGTGTTGGAGCCGAACGCACCGGTCGGCGGCATTTCGTGTGCGGAGTCGCCGATGAGGAACACACGTCCGTCCCGATAGCTGTTCGCCACACGGTCCGCCGCGTGCCATGGCGCTTTCCCAGTGACCTCGACGTCCAGCTCACGCACTCCGGCCGCCGCGCGGATGTGCTCGGTGATCCGGTTGTCGGTGAAGTGTTCCAGCGTCTGTCCGCGCTCGGGGAACCACGGCACGTGGAAAACCCACTGCTCTTCGTTGTCCACGGGCAGCAGCACCCCCTCACCGGAGGGGTCGGTGACGTAGCACACCACGAAGTGCTGCTCACCGGCCACCTCTCGCAACTGCTTGCTGCGGAAGGTGACGCTGACGTTGTGGAACAGATCGCCGGATCCCGAGTGTTCGATTCCCAGCCGTTCGCGCACGGGACTGCGGGGACCGTCAGCGGCCAGAAGGAAGTCCGAACTCACGGTGTACGTCTCGCCGGATTCCCTGGACTGCACGACGGAGCGCACCCCGTGGTCGTCCTGGGTGAAGGACTGCAGTTCCGTGTTGAAGCGCACGTCCCCGCCGAGGTCGCGGGCGCCTTGGAGCAGTACGGGTTCGAGATCGTTCTGGCTGCAGGCGCACCGGACCGTCGAGCACACCTCGGTCTCGGGCGCCTTGCCCGTGATCCGCGCCGACAGCCATCGCCGGTTCCCGCTGTGCAGGGTATCCACCTGCAGGATTCCGTGGTTCTTCGAGAGCATGGCCGCGGCTTTCCGGATCTGCGGTTCAAGACCCGCGGTCCGAAACAGCTCCATCGTCCGCATGTTGTTGCCGCGGCCACGCGGATGTGCCGAGGTGGCCGCATGACGTTCGACCACGCGGTGCTGGATGCCGAGGCGCCCGAGGAAAACAGATGCGGACAAGCCCACGAGTGAGCCCCCCACGATCAGGACGGGCACGTAGTCGTTGCCGCGATCGGTCATGGCGTGATCTCCTCCGGGGTCTGCAGCTCCGTGACGCGGGGCCGATGGTTTCCATGGCTCGCCCCAAGTCTTTTGCCATGCCTTGCCCGGCGATATGCAGCGATCACCTGAATAGCGGCCCGCCTCACCGTCCTCGGTGCGACCGGCTGCGGAATCACGCCCCCACGGAGCGGGATCGTGCGATCGGGCGAACTGCGTTTACGGCCACCGTCCAGCCGGGGAGTGCTTCACCGAACCTCGTGTATCTGCTGTCCCGTGGACGGGCGGAACATTCAGAAAGAAGGCCGAAAGAATGACTCAGCTCGACGAACGGGAAACAGCGGATTCGACGGCAGAGGCGGTATTGGCAGCATCGCGCGGCTCAGCGGAGTATCGCGCCAACCCCTATCCGGTGTACGAGTGCCTGCGTGAGACGGCCCCGGTTTGCCCGCTCTCTCCCCCGCACGGCGTGGAAACCTATCTGATCACGCGTTTCGACGACGCAAAGGCCGCTCTGACGGATCCGCGCATCAGCAAGGACATGTACGCGGCCATCGACGCGTACCACACCATTTTCGGCGACTCGTCCGTCGCGCTCGACGACAATATGCTCTTCTCCGACCCGCCCAAGCACACTCGGCTGCGTCGCATCGTCAACAGTGCGTTCAGTCCGCGTCGCATCGAGTCCTTGGGTCCTCGTATTCAGCAGATCACTGACGGACTGCTGGATCGCTGTTCCACCGATGCCCCCATCGACCTGCTGCCCTCCTTCGCCTTCCCGCTGCCGCTCATCGTGATCTGTGAGCTCATCGGAATTCCCGAGCATGAGCGAGAGGACGTGCAGAAGTTGTGCGCCACTGTGGCGCGTACCGGGTTCAGCAAGGAAGACAAGGCACGACTGGCGGTGGCCGAGGGGGCGCTGCGTGACTACTTCGTCGAGATCATCGCACGGAAGCGCGCGACGGCGTCCGACGACCTCCTCAGCGATCTGATCCGGACGCAGGACGAGCAAGGGGCGATGAACGACGGCGAGTTGCTGTCGACCCTGTGGGTGCTGCTCTTCGCCGGCCACAAGACCACGGCGTACCTCATCGGGAACGCCGTGTTCAATCTCCTGACCCATCGCGATCAACTGCGGGAGGTCCTGGCGAACCCGGAACTGCTGCCGAACGCGATCGAGGAGGTCATTCGCTTCGAGGGATCCGTGGAGAACGCAACGTTCCGGCACGCGCTCGAAGACATCGCCATCAGGGACACAGTCATCCCCAAGGGCGCCCTCGTTCAGGTCGCGGTGGCTTCCGCGAACCGGGATCCGGAGAAGTTCGAGTCACCTGACACTTTTGACGTGAAGCGGCCCGGACTGCAAAGTGCCCACCTCGGCTTCGGCAGCGGTCCGCACTACTGCCTCGGTGCGCCGCTGGCCAGAATGGAAATGCGGATCGCGTTGACCACGCTGTTCGAGAGGTTCCCGGACATCGAACTCGCTGTTCCCGCGCACGAGGCGGAATGGCTCAAGGTTCCGTTCCCCGCCTTCCGGGGCCTGGAGAGGCTTCCCGTCGCCTTGGACCCGTCAGGGCTCCTCGACGCCTAGGCATCAGCGGTTCGGTGACGTGAAGTACACCGGAGCGCAACCGGACCCGGAGCGAAGGCTCCGGGTCCGGTGCTGTTCCAGGACGAGCCGGTCGGCCCACCCTCGCCGGCGTCAGCCTGCTGCAATGCGAAGCCTGATCGTGCGGGCTTCAGGGCGAAGCGCGAACTCAGGCCACACGTCCGGGCCGCAGGCCCGTGAGCCGAGGCCGTGCTGAGCCGCATCGATGATCAGGTGGCTGGTCGTCGAATCCGGAAGCTCGAATGGGTGGCCGGCCTGTGCGATCTCCTGCGGGGTGTGGCGGCTGAGACCGAAGCCGGGGCGACGTCCTTGCGTGTCCGGGAATGTCACGATGCGCAACACCTCTGCGCCGCCGCTCGTCAGCGCCAGCTGTCGCAGCTGGGAGCGGTGCCCCGTCTCCTGGGGTCGCGCGTAGTCGACGGACAGGTCGCGGACGGTGGAGGAGAAACGGCCGGTGCGTGCCGCGCGGAGACTGTCGGGGTAGGACTCGAGCGGGCCGAGGCCGAACCACTCGGCGCCATCGACGGGAGCGGCGCCATCGGGCAGTTCGAATCGAATTCCGATCCGCGGCCACACGGTCTGCCAACCGCTCGAAGGCTCGATCTCCACCCGCAGTTCCAGTTCGTCGCCCTCGAGTGACCAGACAGACTCCACCATCACCGACAAGGCGGAGTTCGCCGCGGATACTTTGTCGATCGTTCGCAGTGCTTCCGCGGTGCACTCCACGGACACTCGCCGCGTGGTCAGCCGGTCGAGACCGTCGCGACGCCACAGCTCGGCATTGGACACCCCGGCGATGCTGGCATCGCTCTCCGCGACTGCTTCGGACGCGCCTTCGTCGTTGTCGGTCGGGGCGCGGAACAGTTCCAACCGCGGGCCCCCCACAGCACGGTCGGCGAGGCGGACGAGGGATCCGTCGATGAACTCGGCGATGCCCAGCGTCAGCGTTCCGTCGCCGTGCTGCCAATCGGTCCGGGGTCGGACACCACGCGGGCGACGACGCGTCGAGCGGTCCAGCTGGGCGGTCGCGATCACGTGCCCTTCGCTCGCCCAGGCCGTTCCAGCCGCCAATACCGCTTCCAGGGTGAGCCACGTTTCCGAGTCTTGCGACACCGGGATCCATGGAAGCGGCACACGCCCCGACTCACCGGCCGCGACGGCGGAGACCTTCATGTCCCCGGAATCCACGACGATCCCGTCGTGCTCGACTCGCCAGCGGAAGCGCAGGTCGGACGTGTCAGCCGAGTGCCGCAGGTTGGTGATCACAACCTCGTCACCGTCGAAGGCGAAGCGGACGGGCTGCACGACTGCTTTGTACTCGTGGAGGCCGGGAGTGGGAACGTCGTCGCTCAACACCATCCCGTCCATCACGAAGTTGCCGTCGTGTACGACCTCTCCGAAGTCGCCACCGTACGCGTAGTACGGGGTACCGTCCGGGGTCGTCGTCAGGATGCCGTGATCGCGCCATTCCCAGACGAAGCCGCCGTGCAGCCGCGGATGCTCATGCACAAGCGCCTCGTACTGGTCGAGTGCCCCCGGCCCGTTGCCCATCGCGTGGGCGTACTCGCAGAGCAGGAACGGCTTGGTGCGCTGCCGAGCGCCCTGCGCCGGAGTGCAGTTCAGCAGCGGCGAGCGTGAGCCGTCGGTTCCGATCTGCTCGGTCTCGAGGACCGAGGAGTACATGCGCGAGTAGATGTCGGTGTATTCGCCGGCGTGGTCACCCTCGTAGTGCACAGGTCGTCCGGCGTCGCGGGCGTGGACCCACGCCGACATCGCGGCGAGGTTGCTGCCGGTTCCAGCTTCGTTGCCGAGTGACCAGATCACGACACTGGGATGGTTCTTGTCTCGCTCGACGGTGCGCCGGATGCGGTCGAGGTACGCCTCACGCCACGCCGGGTCGTCGCTCGGATTGCCGGCCCAGTCGAGTTTGTGGAAGCCGTGCGTCTCGAGATCGCATTCGAGGATGACCCAGAATCCGAGTTCGTCGGCGAGGTCGAGCAGTCGTGGGTGCGGCGGGTAGTGGCTGGTGCGGATCGCGTTCACGTTGAACCGCTTCATCCGGGCCAGGTCCTCGCGGGCGTGGTCCTCATCGAAGACACGGCCGCGCTCGGGGTGGGTCTCGTGGCGATTCATCCCGTGGAACACGACGCGGCGGTCATTGACCAGGAACTGGTCGCCGCGGATCTCGACCGTGCGGAACCCTGCACGCAAGGCGATGCTCTCCGAGGCCGTTGACACGGTGACGTCGTACAGGCGCGGCTGCTCGGCCGACCAGGGTTCCACGCCGTCGACGTCGAACGGCGCCACGTCGGTCGCCGATTCCCAGACCTGCTCGATGCCGAGTTCGGCGAGGCGAAGGGTGACCGGGAATGCGGAGGCATCCGCGGTGAGCTCCGTCTCGACACGTCCGCGTCCCTCCTCGAACCCGGTTCGCAGCCAGACGTCCTCGATGCCGCCGGCCGGCCGGGCGATCACGGTGACATCGCGGAAGATGCCTGGCAGCCACCACTGGTCCTGGTCTTCGAGATAGCTGGCCGCCGACCACTGGTGCACGCGCACAGCCACGACGTTGACGCCCGGGCGTACCGACGATGTCACGTCGAATTCGTGGGCGAGCCGGCTGCCGCTGGCGCTGCCGATCTCGACGCCGTTCACCCACAGCTTGAAGAGCGACTCGACACCGTCGAACCGCAGGACGACGCGCTCGGCTTCCGACCAGTCGGAGGGCACCTCGAAGTGGCGGCGATAGTCGCCTGTGGGGTTCTCGTCAGGGACATACGGCGGATCGATCGGGAACGGGAACTGTACGTTCGTGTAGATCGGCCGGCCGTAGGCTCCGTCACCCTGGAGCACCCAGTGGGAGGGCACCGGGATGCTGTCCCAGCCGCTGTCGTCGAAGTCTTCGGCCGCGAAATCCTCCGCCACCGACGCGGCGGGCGACAGACGAAAGCGCCAAAGCCCGTTCAGCGAACGAGAGGGGGCGTCGGAGTGCAGCCACGAGCGCGCCGGGCGCAGCGCGCCACGCCCTGGTGTGGTGTCCGAAACATACGCGGAAAGCTCGGAGGACAAGAGGTCACAACTCTTTCTTGGTAGCGAAAGGGGAATCCGAACGCCGGTGGCCGGTGTCTACCGGACCACGATCGTGCGGATCTCCCAAGGGCCGAGGGCGAGTTCGAGTCCGTCCGCGACAGACGTCCCGGAGAGGGGCCGGCCGAGCAGGTCGACCGTGGTGGCTTCGGTGAACGCGCCGGTCACGCGGACGGTCGAACCCGTGTCGCTCATCGCGGCCAGCCGCACCTCGGTGCCGGCACCGCGATCGTCGTCGGCGACGCGGCGGATGCTCGAGACGAGGATGTCCGCACCGTCGACCTGCACGCCGGTTGTGTCGGGGGGCAGTTGACACTCGGCAGGCGCGGTCCCGCGGGCGACCAGCACGTCGTTGCGGAAGTCCTCGGCCAGAGCGACCGCGTTCGCACCCCGCCAACCGGTCGCCGAGGGCACGATGGCGCATCGGTTCTCGATGCGCATACCGAGGTCCTGAGCGCCCGGTGCGGGGATCTCGCTCGCCGCGGGCTCGTCACGGAGCGGATGGATGTTGACGCTGATCGAGCCGATCGCGCGCAGCAGCGTGATGGCGAGTTCGGAGCCGTCATCGACGAGTTCGTACTCGGTGGCGTGGTCGAGCAGCACGTTGGCGGCGCCGGCCGACACGAACGAACTCGCGGGGAAGGTCGGAATCGGATATTCGCCCCAGCCGCCCTCGGCGGTGAGCCCACGCTCGGTGACGGCGAACTGCCCGGCGGATGCGGACACGGCCACCTGCTCGGGCAGCGGCACGTGGAAGCGCAGCCGGTGATCGGCGGAATGATTCAGGAACGATGTGGAGACGCGTACGAACGGCTCACCCGCGCGCACCTCCACGAGGGTCTCCACCGGCGTCGGCACCGTCCGGCCGCTGCGCAGGTCGCGGTCGCAGGAGAGCGCGGTGGGCCATGCGTAGACACGGGTGACACGCATCCTCGAACGCAGCGGGCCGCTCTCGAGGAGTTCGACGGCGACCTCCGTCGGCTCCGACACGAGCACATCCTGTGCCGGCGGAGCGTAGTTGTAGCTGTCGCCGCGGTCACCGCCGTCGACAAGGCGGCCGACACCGTGCAGCACGGTGCCGTCGGCCCCGGTCACGTCCAGGGTGCCGTCGGCGGCGATCGCGACCTCGACCAGTCCGTTCGACAGCGCGCGGGCCGTCGCCGTCGCCGGTGCGAACATCGTCGGCCGGGCGGCATTCCGCTCGCTCGGTACGACCCGGAAACTTGCGAGCCCGGAGGCGGGGACGTGCACGGGCACAAGCGCGGTCGCGCGTGCCTCCTCCAGCGTCAGCACCGTCCACTCGCCCGGATGCGCGGCGGCCGCGGCAGCGACCTCGCGGCGCAGGATCAGCAGGTCGAACGGTCCGCTGGTCGGCACCTCGGCGAGGTGGAAGACGAGCGAGCCCGGGGTGAGTTCGTAGTGGTCGATCAGGCGGCCGAAGAGCTCGCGGCGGTGGATACGGCGCAGCACGCGTTCGAGCTGCGAGGCGTCCATGCGTTCGTCGCTGAGCACGGTCGGGGCCCTCGATATCAGCTGCACGGGATGCGCCGAGCCGTCGGCGGCGGTCGCGACCAGAACGGTTCCCTCGGGCGGCGCCACGACATCCACCTCGACCAATGCCGTGCGCGGGAACGGCAACGGGTTGGCGACCAGGTGGCCGTCGCTCGGCACCAGGGCGGCGGGCTCGGCTAGGGCCGCGTCCCGAACCGCCCGCGCGATGTGCGTGGCCTCGGCGAGACGCGCTTCGACCTGATCACAGGTCTCGTCGGTGCCGGAGCCGACGACCGAATCGTGCGCGGTCGACTCGATGATCTTGTGCCACGCGAGCGAGAGGAACGGCGAGTCGTCGCGCTGGGACCACAGAGCGTTCACCCGCTCGGCGTGGTCGACGGTGCGCTCGGCGACGGCCATCCGCTGCTTCAGTCCGCGCCGCACGGAGAGCACGCCCGGGAGGATGTTGCCGCGCACGTGGCTGCGCAGCTCACCGGTGACGACGGCGGAGACCTCGTCGCGCACGTGCTCGCGGATGTACTCGTCGAGCGTCGCGATGCTGATGGCGCGCTCGTCGCTGGATGCGCGCCGCAGCCAGGTGGCGAGGTGCGGGTCGGGCGCGTTGTGGTCGGTGCCGGCCATCGCGAGCACCGGGTCGTCACCCCACCGCTCGGCCGTCATCTCCGCGTACTCGCCGAGCGCGCGCCCGATCTGGTCGGGTACCAGCAAGACGTCGAGCCCGTTGTCGTAGCCGTCGAAGAGGAACTCGGTACGCACTTCGGAGCCGTCGGGAGCGCGCCAGCGGAAGGCGTGACCGTCGACAGAGCCGGGGACACCGCGCCACAGCGCCGCATGCTTGATTCCGGCGCGCGCCAGGATCTGTGGCATCTGCGCGACGTGGCCGAACATGTCCGGCAGGTAGCCGATGGGCATCGAGCCGCCGAGGTCCGCCGCGGCCGCCCATCCCATCTGCAGATTGCGCACGATGGTCTCGCCGGAGCAGAGGAACTCGTCCAGCAGGATGAGCCACGGCCCGACGGCGAGCTGGCCGCCGGTGACCAGGGCCACGACTCGCTCGCGGTTCTCCGGTCGCATCTCCAGGTAGTCCTCGATCGCGGCCATCTGCCCGTCGACGGTGAACCGGAAGTGCGGGTCCGCCTCGGCCGTCTCAAGGACGGTGTCGAGAGCGGCGACAAGCCGGTGCCTGAACACCTGGAAGGGCTCGTACCATTCCCGGTCCCAATGGAAATGGGGCACGAAGACGGCGGGTTTCTGCATGGGGACAGGGACCTTCTGTGTCGGCGCGGGACATGGGAGAGCGGGGGCGCGGAGTCACTTGAGGGAGCCGGAGGCGAGCCCGGTGCGCCAGAACCGCTGGAGGAGGATGAACACGATGATCACGGGCACGATCGAGACCAGCGAGCCGGTGATCACGGATTCCTGAAGGAGCGGGGCGCGGGCGGTCTGACCGTTCCACTCGTAGAGGCCGAGGGTGATCGGGAAGAGCGACTCCTTCTGCAGCATCACCATCGGGAGGAAGAAGTTGTTCCAGATGGCGACGAACTGGAAGAGGAAGATGGTCACCAGTGACGGCGTCATCAGCCTGAACGCCACCGAGAAGAACGTGCGGAACTCACCGGCGCCGTCCAGGCGCGCCGACTCGAGGAGCTCCTGGGGGACGGCGGCGGCCGCGAAGATGCGGGCGAGGTAGACGCCGAACGGGCTGACGATGCTGGGCAGGAACACCGCGAGGTAGGTGTTGACGATCCCGGTCGCCGAGAACAGAAGGAACAGCGGGAGCGCGAGCGCGGTGGTGGGGACGAGAACGCCGCCGAGGATGACGGAGAACAGGAACTCGCGGCCCCGGAACTGGAACTTGGCGAGCGCATAGCCGCACAACGCGGAGATCAGCGTTCCGACGGCCGCGCCCAGCACCGCGTAAATCACGCTGTTCAGAGCCCACCGGCCGAAGATGCCGTCGCTGCGGCTGAACAGGGTGCCCAGGTTGTCGAACAGGTTGAAGTGCGAGAACGCCAGACCGTTGGTGGAGGCGAGGTCGCCCTGCGGTTTCGTCGACGCGACGATCAGAAAGTAGATCGGCAGCAGGAAGTAGATCGCCAGGAGGAACATCAGAGCCATGGCGGCCGTGCGGCTGACGCGGCTTTCGCGAATCAGGGGCTGGTTGCTCACAGTCCGGCCTTCTTCGAGGTCAGTCGCATGAACCCGAAGCTCAAGACGAAGGTGATGACGGCAATGACCACGGAGATCGCCGCTGCCTGCTGGTAGTTGTTTCCGGAGGCCACCGCGTACGCGAGCATGTTCGGTGTGAAGGTGCTCGAGATGTTCGAGGAGATCTGACGCAGCACGGCCGGCTCGGCGTAGAGCTGCAGCGTACCGATGATCGAGAACACCGTGGTGAGGATGATCGAGGGGGCGATGATCGGGACCTTGATCTGCCACGCGATCGCCCAGTTGCTCGCACCGTCGAGCTTGGCGGCTTCGTAGAGCTCCTGCGGGATCGACTGCAGTGCCGAGAACATGATCAGCATGTTGTAGCCGGTCCAGAGCCAGGTGGAGACGTTCGCCGCCGACCACAAAACGGCTCCCGGGCCGAGGAAGTCGGGCTGAAGGCCGATGCCTTTCAGCAGGTCGACGACGGGGCTGAGCTGCGGCGAGTAGAGGTACGACCACATGATCGCGGCAATGACGCCGGGCACGGCATACGGCATGAACGCCGAGATGCGGAAGAACGACTTGAGCTTGAGCACGGGCGTGTCGAGCAGCAGCGCCATGATCAGCGCGACGAACAGCATGACCGGCACCTGCACGATGCCGAACAGTCCGATGCGCCCGATGCTGGCCCAGAACTCGGTGTTCTGGAACACCTGCACGTACTGTTCGAAACCGCCGAAGGTCGTGTACGAGGTGCCGTACTGCCCGCCGGTGCGGCGCACGACGAGGAGGCTCTGCCAGATCGCGTAGGCGATCGGCACCAGGTAGAACAGCACGAACGGGAGGAAGAACGGGGTCAGGAACGCGACGATGGTGCCCGCCCGGGGGCCGCCGCCGTGGTGACGACGGCGGCCTCCGGTCGTCGCCACCACGCGGGTCGCGCGGGTTGCGAGGTCAGTCATGCTGCGGTCACTTGCCCGCCGTGGCCGGGATCGCCTGATCCTTCATCGACTTCAGTGCTGCCGCCTGGGCGGCCGAGAGTGCGTCGTTGATCGTGCCGCTGCCCGCTGCCGCCTTGGCCATCGCATCCTGGAGCGCCAGGTTCACGGTCTTCTGGGTGGGACCCCAGGTGAAGCCGGTGTCGATGTCCTTGGACGAGTCGGCGAAGACGTCGAAGATCTTCTCGTTGTTGTAGTAGGGGACGCCCTGCGAGAGTGCGGGAAGCGCCAAACCGGCGGTGGCTGCCGGGTAGAGGCCGCCCAGCTTGTTCTCCAGCGCGAGGGCTTCCGGGTCGGTGTTCAGCCAGTTGTTGAACTTGACCGACTCGTACAGGTGGGTGTTGCCCTTCATGAACGCGACGGTGGATCCGCCCCAGTCGCCGGATGCGGCATTCGAGCCCCACGTCGGCATCGGGACGATCGTCCACTTGCCGGCCTGCTTGGGCAGGTTGTCGCGGAACATGCTGTAGCCCCAGGCGGCGCCGACGTAGGTGGCGATCTGGTTCTTCTGGTACGCGGCGTACATCTGGGTCGAACCGTGGGCGAGGTCGGTGCGAACGAGCTTGGCGGCTATCAGCTTCTGCCAGTACTCGGCGACCTGCTTGCTCTGGTCGGACACGACGCTGACGTGCCACTTGTCGCCGGAGTACTTGTACATCTCGGCGGCGTTCTGCCAGAGGAGTCCGTTGAACCACTCGGCGTTGTTCGGGTCGAAGAACGTGATGCTCAGGTCGGGGTCCGCGTTGTGCAGCTTCTGGGCATCCGCTGCGTACTCGTCCCAGGTCTTCGGGATGTCGAGGCCGTGCTGCTTGAAGATGTCGCTGCGCACGTAGAGGGCCATCGGGCCGGTGTCCTGCGGGAAGGCGAACACGCCGGTGCCGCCGAAGCTGGTCTGCGACCAGGTCCACGGCACGAACTTCGACTTGGCCGCGGTGGCCGCCGAGCAGGCCGAGGCATCCACGAAGGCGTTCTGGATGCGCAGGTTGGGGAGCTCGTCGTAACCGACCTGAGCGAGGTCGGGTGCCTTGCCCGCCTTGAGGGCGTTGCCGATGGTGCCGTACTGGTCGTTGGAGATGTTCTTCGTCTGAACCTGGATGTTCGGGTTCTTCTTGTTCCACAGGGCGACGACCTGCTCCATGCCCGGAACGGTGTTCCAGTACTGGAGAGTGACTTTGCCCTTCGCGGGCGCACAGGACGCTGCGGATGCACTACCCGACGAAGAGGGCGACGAGCACCCGGCGAGTACGGCGACACTGGCTGCCGCGGCGACGACGGCGAGGCGGATGCGCGTGACTGTGTTGCTCATATTTTCCGTTCCAGAGAACGCCTAGCGACGGCACTAGACGGGTCGACGTTGACACCTCAGGCGGGATGCCTTCTGGTTGGAAGGGCCAGGACGCCACGGCGCCGGTTTGAGCGCCGTAGCGGGAATTAGCAACCATGTATTCCCTGTCCGTGAGCGCTCACGTGAACGTTCACGTGAGCGCTCACGGCAGAGCATTGTGAAGTGCTCGGAAGTCTGCGCTCCGGTGCGGTCGAGTGTCAAGGCTTCTGAGTCGTACACGGGTCCGGCAGGTTAAGCGGACCCGCCCAACCGCAGCTCGGCCCTGACGACGAGGTCGTCGGCCCCGAGCGGTTCCACCCCCGTCAGCAGCCGTGCGACCTGCTCGACAGCGAGCGCGCCGAGCTTTCGGATCTCGAGGGCGACGCTGGAGAGCGGGGGCTCGACCAGCGCGCCGAGCTGCAGGCCGTCGAAGCCGATCACGGCCAGATCCTGCGGGACGCTCCTGCCGAGTCGGCGCGCCTCACGCAGGGCGCCGACCGCGATGATGTCGTTGAAGGTGAAGACCGCGGTGACATCCGGATGGGCGGTGAGCAAGGTCCTCAGCGCCGCTCCGCCGCCGTCGGCCGACTGGGCCGCGCCGACCACCACGCCGGCGTCGATCCCGTACGACGCCGCGGCCGTCGCGAACCACTCGCGCCGCACGCTCGGCTCGGCGCGGCCGTCGTGGTCGAGCATGCCGATCCGCTCGTGTCCCTTCGCGACCAGGTGCGCGATCGCCGCCTGGACGCCCTCCTCGCCGTCGATCCGGATGGAGCTGAAGCGCGCCGTGTGGTGCTCGCGGCCTATGAGGACCACCGGTATGCCACGGGTGAACTGCTCCAGCTCGCTCTCCGGGCAGCTGAAGTAGCCGACGACCGCGTCCACTTGTGAGCCGATCACCTGCAGCGTGCCGCGTTCTTCTTCGGCCCTGTCCGCGGTGTCGTATACGACGACATGCCAGCCGCGGGCCCGGGCCGCCTCCAGCGCGGCCGCGGCGACCTCAGTGAAAAACGGGTTGAGAAGGTCGGGGATGACCAGCCCGACGGTGGTGGTGTCCTGCCGGACCAGACCACGGGCGAACCGGCTCGGCCGGTAGCCCAGCGCACGAGCGGCGTCCAGGACGCGCTGTTTGGTGGAGCCGTCGATCTCGTCTTTGTCGTTCAGTGCCCGCGACACGGTCTGCCGGGACACCCCGGCGGACCGGGCGACGTCATGGATCGTGACTTTCCGGGGTTCCGTCCCCGACGACGACACCATCGCCCACCTCCTGCTGCTCGCGGACACCCATGCGTCCGCAGGGCCTGAGTATGCCCGTGCGTGGCGCGGCCGCGCGAGGTCAGGTCTCCTTGTGGCCTGTGGCAACGGTATCTCCGAACCCGATATCTCCATGGCCGGTCGAGCCTTCGCCTTCCGCCCGGCCCAGGTTGAGGCCACGTAGCGCCGCCCTGCGGCCCCGGTCCGGGGACGAAGACGACCGGACGGCGCTGCGGCGCGCCCTGGACACCGTCATCGAGTACTACCGCCGGGATCCGGCCGACGCCCTCGCCATGACTCGGCTCGTCCAGAACACCCCCGCTCTGTGCGCCCGTCATCTGGAGAAACAGAGCGGATGGCGTCCGGCACTGGCCCGGGCCCTGGCCGAGCGGACAGACCCCGCACAGCCGACGACACTGGCCATGTCGGTCAAGGACGCCGCCCTGGACTGTCTGAGCATCGCTCTCGACCACTGGGCGGCCTCCGAGGGACAGCTCGACCTCGTCGCCCTCCTGGACGAGGCGTTCGCC
The DNA here is from genome assembly GCF_055561075.1 of Streptomyces sp. NPDC022910. Lineage (NCBI taxonomy): Bacteria > Bacillati > Actinomycetota > Actinomycetes > Kitasatosporales > Streptomycetaceae > Streptomyces > Streptomyces sp. NPDC022910. Next base: position 11,317 of record NZ_JBVHHL010000068.1, on the reverse strand, counting down.
GCGCTCACGTCCTGACGGACAGGCTCAGCTCGCGGTGCCGGTAGCAGTCCGACGGCTGTCGGCGACCCAGGACGCGAGGATACGCAGGCCGTCGTGCGTGGGCGTACCGGGTGCCGCGGTCCAGATGGTCAGCTGCTGGTCGGGGTCGGTGCTGCAGTTGAGGGTGTCCCATTCGAGAGTGAGGGTCCCGGCGACCGGGTGGTTCAGTGTCTTGGCACCCTCTCTGCGGGCCGCCACATGGTGCTCGGACCACCACCGCCGGAAATCGGGGTCCCGCTCCGACAACTCATCGACCAGGGCGATGAGCTGGGGCGAGTCGGGGTTGTGGGCCGCCTCCATGCGCAGCTGTGCCACGGTCATCCGGGCCGTGCTCTCCCAGTCGGCGTACAGCCCCTTCATACGGTCGGTGAAGACCATCTTCGCGTAGTTGCGGTCCTCCTCCGGGATCTGCCCGAAATCACCGACCAGGGCGGCGCCCATCGGGTTCCACGCCAGGACGTCCATCTGCCGCCCGAGGACCATGGCCGGAATCGAGCCGAGATCGTCGAGCAGCCGCTGCAACTGAGCGTTGACCTTCTGCACCTCGGGGCGGCGCGGGCGGCCGGTCTCCTTCCCCGCCAGCTCGAACACGTACTCCCGCTGGTCGTCGTTCAGTTTCAGGACGCGCGATGGCGTCGAGCACGGGCCCGGAGACCTCCATGCGCCCCTGTTCCAGCCGCGTGTAGTAGTCGGTGCTGATCGCGGCCAGCGTGGCCACTTCCTCCCGGCGCAGGCCGGGCACGCGTCGCGGCGCTCCGGAGTCGGGCAACCCCACGGAGCGGGGACTGAGCTCGGCGCGCCGTGTCTTGAGAAATTCGCCCAGCTCATGGGCTGCGCTGCCAGTCATGTCGGCCATTCTTGCAGGAAGTGACAGGTGCCTTGGATGAGAGTCCATGCGTCAGGTGTCAGATCGAGATCCATGAGTGGGGTTGGAAGTCGAGCGCAGGCTCATGCCGGCCATTCCGACACGGTCGACCAGCCGGGAGGGGGAGAGTTTCCTCCCTGGATGATTCCCTTCCAGGATGGAATTCTCCTCTTTGCGGGCCGCCCACGACGGTGGGAAGGTCGTTGACGTGAACGGGGAACCGGACCGGTAACCGGATCCACGAATACTCGGACGCCAAGCCGCATGGACGTGTGCTGTCCTCAAGAAGTCACCGATATTCCGAGTGCGGCACGTCACTACCGCACGCCGCGGCGCGCGCCCCGGCTTCGGGAACGCCGGGGTGCTGATCGGGTGGTGGCCTGAACCCGAGGCCGGCCGAACGCCATGACCGCGATCAACCGGTTCAAGACCATGGCCGAAGAGCCCGGCTGGGCCCGCTGACACCTCCTGTACAGCTGCACCAACGCGGCAGCCGCGCACCCAAGGAAAGAAAACGCCCGGACCCAAGGAAAGAAAAAGAAAGAAACAGCATGGAACTGCTGAAGCAGCCTCCCACCATGAAACTGCCCGCCGAGTGGTTCACCGGCGATGCCTGGGCCGACGTCATCCACCGCGGCGAGGAGCCGTCCCGCGCCCGGGCCAACATGGTCCGCTTCTCGCCCGGCGCCCGTACGGCCTGGCACAGCCACGGCCTGGGCCAGACCCTCTACATCGTGGAAGGCATCGCCCTGATCCAGTCCCGCGGCGGCGAGATCCTCGAGGCCCACCCGGGCGATGTGATCCACACGCCGCCGGGCGAGGAGCACTGGCACGGGGCCGCCCCGGACCGGTTCATGGTCCATCTGGCCCTGTGGGAGACCGACGAGGTCTCGTGGCTCGAGCACGTCAGCGACGCCGACTACAGCGGCCCGCGTATCAGCACCCGCACCCGCCCCTGACCGCGGGGAACACGGCGCACGGAAGCCCCCGAAGCCGCCGGACCTCGCCTCCGAGAAAAGATCCGAGAAAGCATCATGCGCGCAACCATCATCCACGCACCCCGTGACATCCGGCTGGAGAACGTCCCCGACCCGCGGATCGTCGCCCCCACCGACGCGATCATCCGTACGGTCGCCACCTGCGTGTGCGGCTCCGACCTGTGGGACTACCGGGGCATCAACCCGGTCGACCAAAGTTGCTCGGCGGGTAGGGCGGACGCATCGGCACCGGAGCGGCGAGGGAGGGCAGCGGTGGCAGCGCCTCCTCCTCCACCCACACCCTGAACAGATCGTCCAGGGGCCGGCTCGCGAAGCGTGCGGCGTGCGCGGTGAAGGCGCTGGTCGTCACGACCCCACCCCGGTGCACGCCCGCCCAGCTGCGCAGCATCCGGTGGAACGTCTCGTCGCCCAGCGCGCAGCGCACCGCGTGCAGCACGAGGCCGCCGCGTTCGTAGAGACGGTCGTCGAACATCCGCTTGCGGCCCGGGTCGGACAGCTTCAGGTCCTGCGGCAGTGAGGCCAGCTTGCGGTGCGCCACCGCCGCCAGCTGCGCGGCGGTACGGCCCCCGGACCGCTCCGACCAGAGCCACTCCGCGTACTTCGCGAAGCCCTCGTTGAGCCAGATGTGCCGCCAGTCGGCGATGGTCACGCTGTTGCCGAACCACTGGTGCGCCAGCTCATGCGCCACCAGCCGCTCCGAGCCCCGGACCCCGTCCACGTGGTTGGAGCCGAACAGCGACAAGCCCTGTGCCTCGACGGGGACGTCCAGCTCCTCCTCGGTCACCACCACCGCGTACTCGCCGAACGGGTAGGGACCGAAGAGCTCCTGGAACAGCTCCATCATGGCGGGCTGGCGCGCGAAATCCCTGGAGAACTGCGGCAGCAGGTGCGCGGGTATGTGCCCGTGCTGCGGCACACCGTCCTCGCCCGGATCGCCGAGCAGCACCGTCTGGTACTTGCCGATCGACAGCCCGACCAGATAGCTGGAGGTCGGTGCCGGCTGCTCGTACAACCACGTGGTCGTCGACGCCTTGGTCGTACGGGTCAGCAGGCGGCCGCCCGTCACCACCGAGTACGCCGACGGTGTGGTGACCGAGATCTGGTACGACGCCTTGTCCGCCGGGCGGTCGTTGCACGGGTACCACGAGGACGCCCCGACCGGCTGGCTGGCCACCAGCGCCCCGTCCTCCAGTTCCTCCCAGCCGATCCCTCCGTAGGGGCTGTCGACCGGCCTCGGGTTGCCGGACCACTGCACCTCGACGGTGAACGCGGCCCCCGCCCGGATGGGCTTGGGGAGACGGATGCGCAGCCGACCGCCGCGGTGCGTGTAGTGCGGCGCCCGGCCGTCGACCCTGACCCGGCCGATCCGGAAGTCGGCCAGGTTGAGCTGGAAGTCGGCGAGCGGGGCCCGGCCCGCTATGGCGTTCAGCCGAGCCGTCCCGGCGAGCCGGTTGGGGCCGGGGCGGTAGTCCAGCGTGAGCTCGTAGCGGTGCACCCGGTAGCGGGGATCACCGTTCGCGGGGAAGTACGGGTCTGCTTCCACCTTGTGCTGAGGGCTCACTGGTGCGTCTGCTCCCTGCGCTGTGCTCGTACGTCGTGCCGGTATCCCGTCCTTCGGCCCGGATCGAGTCAGGCGCTCACTTCCGGGGACGCCATGCCTCGATGGGGTTGCCCAGCCAGCGGGTGTCGTCGGGGACGGACTCCGCCGCCATGACGAGTGAGGCGGGACCCAACGTGGTGCGGGCGCCGACCGTGCTGCCGGGCAGGACGATTCCGCCAGGACCCAGCGTCGCGCCCTCACGGAGGACCACAGTATCCGTCCGCAAGATCCGGTCGTGGAAGAGGTGGGTCTGCAGCACGCAGCCGCGGTTGACCGTGACCCCGTCCTCCAGCGTCACCAGGTCCGTCTCCGGCAGCCAGTAACTCTCCACCCACACACCCCGGCCGATCCGGGCGCCGAGTCCGCGCAGCCACAGCGTCATCAACGGCGTGCCCGGCACCGACCCCGCCAGCCACGGCACGGCCACCACCTCGACGAAGGTGTCGGCCAACTCATTGCGCCACACGAAGGAGCTCCACAGCGGGTGCTCCCCGGTCCGGTGCCGGCCCACGAGCAGCCACTTCGCCACGACGGACAGCACACCGGCCGCCGATCCGGCGCCCAGGAACACCACTCCGCACAGCAGCCAGGCCCAGCCGCCCAGCGCGCTGAGTACCGCCGCCGTCAGCACGGCGAGCCCCGCCGAGCAGAACACGGGCACGAGCCGGCACAGCTCCACCAGCCCGCGGGCCCACAGCAGCCGGGCCGGCGGGTCGTAGGTGCGGCTGCGGTCGCCGTCGGAGACCGCGCGCGGCAGCCTCACCGGCGGCAGCCCCAGGTACGAACTGCCCTTCTTCGCCTTCTTCGGGGTCGCCGACAGCACACCGACCAGCCCGTCGTCGGGCACGCTCCGGCCCGGCGCGGTCATCCCGGAGTTCCCGAGGAACGCCCGCCGCCCGATCTCCGCGCGCCCGATCCGTACCCAGCCGCCACCCAGCTCGTACGGCGCGGTCAGCGTGTCGTCCGCCAGGAAGGCCCCGTCACCGACCGTGGTCAGACTCGGCAGCGCGAGCACGGTCGACACCTCGGCGCCCCGCCCGATGCGCATCCCGAGCAGCCGCAGCCACACCGGAGTGATCAGCCCGGCGTACAGCGGGAACAGTGTCTCTCGCGAGCGGTCCATCAGCTGGGTGACCGTCCAGGCCTGCCAGCCGATCCGGCTGTGCGTCGGGTGCGTGCCCTCGCGCAGCCCGAGACTCATCAGCCGTACGGCGATCAGGAGCAGCACCGCGTACGTCAGCCCGAACGCGAGCGTCGCGGGAACGAGCGCCACGGCGGCTCCCCGCAGGGCCGCACCGAGACCGGCGGCCGGATCGACGAACACGTGCGCCACCAGGAGCGCGGCCAGCCCGGCCGGCACCGGCAGCGCGGTCAGCGCGAAGCCGGTGACGCCATACATCGCCCGCCACCACATGCCGCGCTGCGGCCGCTCCCTGGGCCAGTTGCGCTTCGCCTTGCCGAGCTTGCCGGCTGGCGCGCCCGCCCAGCGCTGACCGGTCGGGATCTGCCCGGCGACAGCGGAACCGGGTGCCACCTCGGCCCGCTTGCCGACCCGCGCGCCGGGGAAGAGCAAGCTGCGCGTGCCGACCACGGCGTGCGCGCCCACCTTGACCGGGCCGATCTCCAGCCGGTCGCCGTCCAGCCAGTAGCCCGCCATGTCCACCTCGGACTCCACGGCCGCGCCCCGGCCCAGCTTCAGCATGCCCGTCACGGGCGGCAGCGAGTGCAGGTCCACGTCCGGGCCGATCTTGGCGCCGAGCGCCCGTGCGTAGCGCTCCAGCCACGAGCCCGTCAGCGAGGTCGCCCCGCTGAACTCGGCGAGTCTTTCCGCGGTCCACAGCCGCAGGTGCACGCCGCCGCCGCGCGCGTACCGGCCGGGCCCGACGCCCCGCAGCAGCAACCGGGCCCCGCCCGCCGCGATGGCGAGCCGTCCTGGCGGGGTGTGGAACAAGACCGCCCCGGCCGCCACGGCCCACCAAGAGGTCGCCGGTGCCCACGGGTAGGGACCGAACCAGTGCAGCACGTTCCCGAGCGTGGCCAGCGCAACGGTCCAGCGCAGCCCAAGAACCGTGAACAGGGGTATCAGCAGGAGGAGTTGCAGGACCCTGGCCCGCATCGGAACCGGCGCGATCACGCGTTCCGCCCCGTCGCCCTGCGTCGACTCCTCCAGATGGCGGGCCAGTTTGCGCAGCGTCGGCTGCTGGTAGATGTCGAGGACGGCCGCGCTCGGATAGCGGGTCCGAAGCCGGGTGGTGAGCTGGGCGGCGGCCAGACTGCTGCCACCGATCGCGAAGAAGTCGTCGGACGCGTCCGCCACCGGGATGCCGAGGACCTCGGTCCACTGCTCGGCCAGCCAGGCCTCCGTGCCGTAGAGCTGGGCGGTGGGGCTCTCCAAGCCCTCCAGCGGCCAGGGCAGTGCGTTCCGGTCGACCTTGCCGGACGTGCGGGTCGGCAGGTCGTCGACCGGCGCGAGCAGCGGGACCAGGGCGGCGGGCAGCTCCGCCCGCAGCTTCTCCACGGCGGCCGTGTGGTCCCAGCCCTCCTGCGTGACGACGTACCCGACGAGAAGCTGGTTGCCGCTGCGCGCGGTCCGTACTGCGGCGGCGGCACCGGCCACACCGGGCAGGGCCTGCAGTGCGGCATCGACCTCGCCGAGCTCGATCCGCCGGCCACCGAGCTTGATCTGCTCGTCGGCGCGCCCGAGGAAGATCAGTCCCTCCGGCTCGGCCCGGACGAGGTCGCCGCTGCGGTAGGCGCGCTCCCAGCCGAGGGACTCGAGGGGCGCGTACTTCTCGGTGTCCTTCTCGGCGTCGAGGTACCGGGCGAGCCCGACCCCGCCGATCACCAGCTGACCGCTGTCACCCATCGCCACGGGCCGCCCGGAGTCGTCCACCACGGCCAACTCCCAGCCGTTCAGGGGCAGCCCGATCCGGATCGGTTCCTCGCCGGTCAGCAGTGAAGCACAGGCCACCACGGTCGCCTCGGTCGGCCCATAGGTGTTCCAGACCTCGCGGCCCTCGGTGACCAGCCGCTGCGCCAGCTCGGGCGGGCACGCCTCGCCACCGAAGATCAGCAGGCGGACGTCGTTGAGGGTCTCGGGCTCCCAGAGTGCGGCCAGGGTCGGCACGGTCGAGACGACGGTGATCTCCTGCTCGACCAGCCAGGGCCCGAGGTCGACGCCGCTGCGCACCTGCGAGCGCGGTACGGGCACCAGACAGGCCCCGTACCGCCAGGCCAGCCACATCTCCTCGCAGGAGGCGTCGAAGGCCACGGAGAGGCCCGCCATGACCCGGTCACCGGGCCCGATCGGCTCCTCCGCCAGGAACAGGTCCGCCTCGGCGTCCACGAACGCGGCGGCGCTGCGATGGCTGACCGCGACGCCTTTGGGCTTCCCGGTGGAGCCGGAGGTGAAGATGACCCAGGCGTCGTGCTCGACTCCGGGGCGCGCTGCGGGGGTGTCGGACGTGCCGTGGACGGTGATCCGGTGCCCCGCGCCGACGACGGCGCGCACCTCCGCCTCCCCGAATACCAGTTCGGCCCGCTCGTCCGGATCCTCGGCGTCCACCGGGACGTAGGCGGCGCCCGCGGCGAGAACGGCGAGGATCGCCACGTACAGGTCGTTGGTGCCGGACGGGACCCGTACGCCGACCCGGTCGCCGAGGCCGACCCCGGCGTCCGCGAGGCGCCGCCGGAGGGCTTCGACCTCGACGGCCAGGGCGCGGTAGGCCAGGCAACGGCGGCCGTCGTCGAGGGCCGGCTCGTCGGGGTACGCCCGTACCGAGGAGTCGAGGATGTCCACGAGGGTCCGCGGCGAGGCGGCGGGGGCGGCGGAGTAGAGCGCGCGCTCGCCGAACTCGGCGCGCATCTCCTCGTCGGACAGCGCGGCGGGGCCTTGCTGGAGGGCTGCCATCGGGTCCTCACGTGTCGTTCCCGGAGTGTTCCGGGGCGCTGGTGGGCCCGCAGGAATGCCTGGGGATCTTCCGGTCCAGCTCCAAACAAGCGGGCAATCTTAGTACGACGTTCATCACGGGCCCGCCTGTCAGCCATCCGAAGGGCTGTTCAGTGGCACCCGGAAGGGGTGATTCCGGGGCGCTGACGTGGGGATGTGTCGTCCTGGCGAGATATGCCCCACACATGCCGGAAACACCGTTGAGGACCGCGACGTCACGGCCGCGGCCCTCACTCATCTCGTGCCGCCGATGGGGGACTTGTCATCCGAGGGAGGCACCAGCGGCCCGATGCCCGCCGAAAACCGCCTCCGCTACTTGGTCAACTGCTCGTACATGCTCTCCAGGTCCGACGAGAGCTGCGACTTGACCCAGCGCGTGACGTCGTCGGCCAGCACCTCGTGGGCTCCCGCCTCGATGCCGTCGAGCGCGGCGACGACCACGTCGTGGGGCTTCGACTTGGGTGCGTCGATGCGCGCCGTCATATCGGTGTCCACATAGGCGACATGGAGTCCCGTGACCGTGATGCCGCGCGGCTGCAACTGCAAGCGCAGGGAGTTGGACTGCGACCACAGGGCGGCCTTGGAAGCGCTGTAGGAGGTGCCGTCGGCCAGCCAGGACAGGGCGGAGTGGACGTTGAGGATGTGACCGCCGCCGTTGCGTTCGATGACGGGCACGAAGGCCCGGGTGACCAGAAGCGGACCGTAGAAGTTGATCTCGAAGTCCCGGCGTACGTCGTCGATCGGGGCCTCGAGGTAGCGGGCGCCGGCCGAGGCACCGGCGTTGTTGATCAGGATCGTGACGTCCTGGGCCTGCTCGGCGGCCGCCGCCACGGAGGCCGCGTCGGTGACCTCCAGGGCGAGCGGAACGGCGTCGGGGTGGGTCACCGTACGGGGGTCGCGCGCCGTGGCGTACACCTTGGCGGCACCGCGGGCGTACAACTCCTCCACGAATGCCTTGCCGATGCCCCGGTTACCGCCGGTGACGAGAACGTTCGCGCCCTTGATCGCTGTCATGACTGCCTCCACATCGAGAAACCGATCGGTTTCAAGCGACGATAAACCGATCGGTTTCCAAAGCGCAAGCCAGGGCCTCCGGCGTGAGTTTGATCAACAAACTCGGGCTGGCGGGATGGCTGATGAGCGATTCACGGACAAACGTGGCGCTGCGGCCCCACCGGCGGCTCCGGCCAAGCCGGCCGGGCCGGGACGGTCGCGGTGGCAGCCCGGCCGGGCGTCATGGGCCTGCACCGCAACGTCGCGTTCATGAGCGGGTTCAACGACTGGGTACAGCTGGTGGCGGACAGCGAGGACGTGGCCGACTGCCGCGCCCACGTCACCGGCGGTCGGCAGCCACCGGCGGAACGGCGCCCTTCCTCCTGAGACAGCGCACCCCGGCGCCCGACCGGTCGATCAAGCGAAAAGGGAGTATTCCGGCACGCCCGCGGAGGCGTGTTCCCCGGTACGGTTCAGCGCACGCCGGCGGCGTCGAGGAGCGTGGCGACGGTGGGCACGAGCAGGCCGGCGAGGTCGTCCACCTGAATGCCCGCACGGGCGCTCGCACCGTCGAAGACGAGCATCAGCTGCCGGGCCAGCAGGTCGGGGTCATTCGCCCCTCCCCGCTCGGCCTCGTTGCGGAAGTAGTCCATCAGATGCTGCTTGACCCGCCGAGCCACACGGCTCGCGGGATGATCGACGTCCTTGAGCTCGATCTGTACGGCGAGGAAGCGACAGCCCCGGAAGTCCGGTGCGGCCCCCTGCACCTCCGCCTGCTCGAAGACATGGGTGATCCGGTCACGAGGCGAACGCTCGTCGTCCGCGCCCGGCAGGAGGTGCTCCTCGTAGTCGGCGGCGGCCTGCTGCAGACTCGCGGCCAGCAGCTCGTCCTTGCTCTCGAACAGCTGGTACAGCGAGCGCTTGGACACGCCCGCTGACTTGCAGAGAGCCTCGACGCCCACACTGACGCCCTCGCGGTAGGCCAGCGTCGCAGCCGCCTCCAACAGCCGTTCGCGGGTGCCCGGCTTCGCCTCAGTCGTCATGAGTGAGAGGTTAACCCGAATCCGTCCGGGAGAAAACCGATCGGTTTTACCGGTCCTGGATCAGCCGCGCGCCGAGGACCCAAGCGCTGCCGCGCGCTGTTCGAGCCGCTTCAGAGCCACCTCGCCCCAGATGAGGTTCTCCCTCTCGAGGGCCAGGCCGCGCAGGCAGGTGAGATAGGGCCCGATCCGTTCGGCAGTGGTGAAGAACTCGTCCTCGCTGCGTCCGGCCAGCAGTCGTACCCGCACGCGCTCGAAGCGCGCGACCTTGGCGGCGGCCAGCTCCATGCGCTCGGCGATGGCAGCCCGCACGGCCTCGATGTCGCCGACGTCGACGCACTGGACCTTCACCATCAGCTCGTCCCTGATGGCCGTCGGCTTGGCGGGTGGTTCGGTGGTGTAGGCGCGCACGGCGTCGAGTCCGGCCCCGGTGAGCGAGAACAGCCGCTTGTTCGGCCGCCGCTCCTGCTGGACGACACGAGCGGCGACCAGGCCCTCGCCCTCCATGCGCTCCAGCTCCCGGTAGATCTGCTGCGGGGTGGCCATCCAGAAGTTGGCGACCGAGCCCTGGAACCCCTTCGCGAGGTCGTACCCGGAGGCCTCACCTTCCAGCAGCGCGGCCATCACCGCATGACGAAGAGCCATGAAACCAACGTAACACCCTGTTGATTAGTCAATGAGGCGACTAATGAGGCGACTACTCACCGCACGCAAAGCCCACGGGCGCGGGCGGAGGCCCGGGAGACCGAGACCCCGCCCGCCGCCGGATCAGGGGGCGTCGACGAGACCGTACTTCGGCACCCTCACCGTGCGGGCGCCCGGCGTGCCGCCGAGGACGACCTTGCGATAGGTGACGTTGTTGGTCGCGCTCTGCTCCTTGAGCCGGTTGTCGGGATTGGCGATGACCTGGATGTAGTAGGTGCCGTTCGGCAGGTTCGTGACGTCGAAGGACTGGCCGGGCCGGTACTGGCTGTAGGTGTCGCCGTTGCCGACGTCGAGGACCTCGCGCACGGAGACGGAGGTCTCCTCACCGCAGGCGGTGGAGAGGTCGGTGTTGTACGGGTGCCAGTTGGCGTTCTTCACCGTGTAGTCGATGGCGTCGGTGTTGGCCAGGCAGAACGCCTCCTTGCCGCTGCGGACGATCTCCTTCTTGTCCGCGCCGAGCAGCCGGTAGCTGGCGAAGTCGCTGAAGTGCCAGTGCTGATGGCCCTCCCGGGGGTCCCACTCCATGGTGCCGGTGCGCGTGTACCCGACCTGCTTGCCCTTGGCGTCGTAGAAGTACTGGTACGCGTCCATCTTCTCCTTGCCGGGGCTGCGGAAGCCGTCGACGACCAGCGGCGAGGGGCCTCCGTTCCACACGGTGGCGCTGAAGGCGAGGTAGTCCTTGCCCGGGGCGTCGCCGTCCTCTCCGCCGGTGATGGCGATGCCGTAGGCAGGAAGGGCGCGCAGATCGGGCTTCGGCACGTCGGCGGGGACACCTGCCCTGCCGGTCGGGCGCTTCGCGGCCGGTGCAGGGCTCTTCCGCGCATCCTTCGGCGAGTCCCTGCCGGCAGCCAGGCCATGGCCCCCGCCGGAGTCCTGCTGACGGACCGTCACCTTGATCGTCTGGGACTGGGCCGGCATGCCGAACACGTCGCGGTACTTCTTCGCCACCGAGACCTGGGCGGAGTAGACGCCGGGCTGCAGGTCGACCGCTCTGTCGGACTGGAAGCCCGGCGACGTGGCCGCCGCCCAGCCCTTCTCTAGACGAGTAGTTCCGATGTCTGGTGTCCGCTCTCACTTATCTTGCTGATTCTCAGTGGAGTTGAGCATCGATCTGCTTCTTCTGCCATG
>NZ_JBVHHL010000067.1:0-39676 GCF_055561075.1 Streptomyces sp. NPDC022910 | reverse complement strand
CTCAAGGAACGGACGCTTCCTTTGTACTCACCCGAGAGACTCACTCTCGCGGCTTTCCTCCGGGCGCTTCCCTTCGGTGTTTCAAACTCTATCAGATCTTTCCGATCCGATTTCCTCGGCGCTTTCCAGGTTCCCGCTTTCGCGTTTCCCTTTCCGGCGGTTCCGACTTTATCAGAGACTCTGAGTCGGGATTTCCACCCCGCTGGGGACGGTCCCTGACGCTCGGTTGCGTCGGGTCCCCCGCCGGCGGAGCCGTAAACGTACTGGAGCGAGGCGCCCCGATGCAAATCGGGGCGCCTCGCTCCGGGTTCACCCGCGCGAGGACTTGACGGAACGTCAGACCTCGACGACCACAGGCAGGATCATCGGCCTGCGTCGATACGTGTCCGAGACCCACTTGCCCAGGATCCGCCTCATCAGCTGCTGCAGCTGGTGGGGTTCGACGATCCCGTCCTGGGCCGACTTCTCCAGGGCCTCCGTGACCTTCGGGATCACCGCGTCGAAGGCCGAATCCTCGATGCCCGAGCCGCGGGCCTGGACGTGGGGGCCTCCCGTGATCTTGCCCGTCGAGGAGTCCACCACCACGAAGACCGAGATGATGCCCTCGTCTCCGAGGATCTTCCGGTCCTTCAGCGCCGGCTCGCCGACGTCGCCGACGGAGAGGCCGTCGACGTACACGTATCCCGCCTGGACCTTGCCGGAGATCTTCGCCTTGCCCTCGACGAGGTCGACGACGACGCCGTCCTCGGCGATGACGATCCGGTCGTGCGGGACGCCCGTGAGCGCGCCCAGCTCGGCGTTCGCTCGCAGGTGGCGCCATTCACCGTGGACCGGCATCAGGTTCTTCGGGCGGCAGATGTTGTAGAAGTACAGCAGCTCGCCCGCGGACGCGTGGCCCGAGACATGCACCTTGGCGTTGCCCTTGTGCACGACGTTCGCGCCCCAGCGGGTCAGGCCGTTGATCACGCGGTACACCGCGTTCTCGTTGCCGGGGATCAGCGACGACGCGAGGATCACCGTGTCGCCCCCGACGATGCGGATCTGGTGGTCCCGGTTCGCCATCCGGGACAGGGCGGCCATCGGCTCGCCCTGCGAGCCTGTGCACACCAGCACGATCTCGCTGTCCGGCAGGTCGTCCAGCGTCTTGACGTCCACCACCAGGCCCGGCGGCACCTTCAGGTAGCCCAGGTCCCGGGCGATGCCCATGTTGCGGACCATGGAGCGGCCGACGAAGGCGACCCGGCGGCCGTACTCGTGCGCCGCGTCCAGAATCTGCTGGATGCGGTGGACGTGGCTGGCGAAGCTCGCCACGATGATCCGCTTGCGCGCACCCGCGAAGACCTGGCGCAGGACGTTGGAGATGTCGCGCTCATGCGGGGTGAACCCGGGGACCTCGGCGTTGGTCGAGTCGGTGAGGAGAAGGTCGATACCTTCCTCGCTCAGCCGTGCGAACGCATGGAGATCGGTCAGCCGGTTGTCCAGCGGCAGTTGGTCCATCTTGAAGTCGCCCGTGTGGACCACCATGCCGGCGGGGGTGCGGATGGCGACCGCGAGAGCGTCGGGGATGGAATGGTTGACCGCGACGAACTCGCAGTCGAAGGGGCCGACCCGCTCGCGCTGGCCCTCGGCGACCTCGAGCGTGTACGGCCGGATGCGGTGTTCCTGGAGCTTCGCCTCGATCAGGGCGAGCGTCAGCTTGGAGCCGATCAGCGGGATGTCGGGCTTCTCGCGCAGCAGGAACGGAACGCCGCCGATGTGGTCCTCGTGACCGTGCGTGAGGACGATGCCCTCGACATCGTCCAGGCGGTCCCGGATCGCCGAGAAGTCCGGCAGGATCAGGTCGATTCCGGGCTGCTCCTCCTCGGGGAAGAGCACTCCGCAGTCGACGATCAGTAGGCGGCCGCCGTACTCGAAGACGGTCATGTTTCGGCCGATCTCGCCGAGGCCGCCGAGCGGCGTGATCCGCAGGCCCCCTTCGGGGAGCGGCGGGGGCGGGCCGAGTTCAGGATGCGGATGACTCAAAAGACTCTCCTCACCATGCGCGCCACGTACCTGTAGGGCACGTGGCGCGCATGACGTTCGTGCAAAAGCAGTTATCGGTGTGGGATGCAGGCCCAGTGTCCTGCCTATTCAGTTGTGAAGTCTTTGTCAGAGCTCTACCCCGCCGGCGGCAAGGTCGATCTTGAGCTGGGCGGTCTCCTCGAGTGAGAGCTCGACCATGGGCGGGCGCAGCGGTCCGGCCGGCAGGCCCCGGAGGGCGAGCGCGGCCTTGGTGGTCATGACGCCCTGGGTGCGGAACATTCCGGTGAAGACCGGCAGCAGCTTCTGGTGGATCTCCAACGCCTTCTGGACGTCGCCGCTCACATAGGCCTCGGCCATGGCCCGCAGCTCGGGTGTGACGACATGGCCCACGACCGAGACGAAGCCGACCGCGCCCACGGAGAGCAGGGGCAGGTTGAGCATGTCGTCGCCGGAGTACCAGGCGAGGCCGGACCGGGCGATGGCCCAGCTGGCGCGGCCGAGGTCGCCCTTGGCGTCCTTGTTGGCGACGATCCGCGGGTGCTCGGCCAGTCGGACGATGGTCTCCGTGTTGATCGGGACGCCGCTGCGGCCGGGGATGTCGTAGAGCATGACCGGCAGGTCGGTGGCGTCGGCAATGGCCTTGAAGTGCCGGTACAGGCCCTCCTGCGGGGGCTTGTTGTAGTACGGCGTGACGGTCAGCAGACCGTGTACGCCGACCTTGTGCGCCGCGCGCGCCAGCTCGATGCTGTGGTGGGTGTCGTTCGTACCCACACCGGCGAGGACGTGGGCACGGTCGCCGACGGCCTCCAGGACGGCTCGTACGAGATCCGATTTCTCCGCGTCACTGGTGGTGGGGGACTCGCCGGTGGTGCCGTTGATGATCAGGCCGTCGTTGCCTGCGTCCACCAGGTGGGTGGCGAGCCGCTGCGCGCCGTCGAGGTCGAGTGCGCCGTCCGCCGTGAAGGGCGTGACCATGGCGGTGAGGATCCGCCCGAAGGGGATCTGCGGAGTGGAGGTCGGAGCCATGGGTAACACGCTACTCGCTGCCCTGAGCGGGGTCTGCCCTAGGGGGACGGGGAAAGTCCTGACAAATGCGGAGCCCGGCACTGCCTGCTCGGGGGTTCAAGCAGTACCGGGTCCGTTTGATCAGGCTAGATGAACTTCTCGAAATGCCGCAATACGGACACTTCGGTCGGCTGACCGCACATCTGTGCCCGGGCGGTACACGGGTGCACGCTACGGCGCCACGCGCCCGTTGGCATTGAAGGCGGCGTGCGTGAGCGGCATGAGCTTGGCCCACTCCGCCTCCATCTTCTCCCCGACCATCTCGATCTCGCGCTGCGGGAAGGAGGGCACCTTGGCCAGCTCGTGCTGGGTGCGCAGGCCGAGGAAGTGCATCAGCGAGCGGGCGTTGCAGGTCGCGTACATCGAGGAGAAAAGGCCGACGGGGAGGACCGAGCGGGCGACCTCGCGGGCGACTCCGGCAGCGAGCATCTCCTGGTACGCCTCGTACGCGTGCACGTACGCGTCCTCCATGGCGCGGCCGACCAGTTCCTGCTGTCCCTGGGTGCCCTCCACGAATCGGTACTTGCCGGGGCGGCCCTCCTGGACGAGCTTGCGGGACTCGTCGGGAACGTAGAAGACCGGCTGAAGCTCGCGGTAGCGCCCGCTCTCCTCGTTGTAGGAGTTGTGCACGACGATGCCGTTGGCCAGGAAATTGTGCCAGGGGCCTTCGACTGAGAGGTCGTACGTCATCTCCTCGCCGTCGTCTTCAATGGCGACGACAAGATCCGGCACGGCCTTCGCAACCTCGCCGCCGCGTCGGACCAGGGCCTGTTCCTCGGCGCTTTTTGCCCCGTGGCAGGGCTCGCACGCTGGAGCGAGGTTCCCCTCGTCGAGGGCCCGGACCAGATCGCCCGAGACCGGGACCACGTGATCGAGCGCAAGCTGGGCACGGGGGAAGTCCCGCCCACAGAGGTGGCAGGTGTCGGTCTCCTTGATCAGCCGCTGTCGCTGCGTGGAAGTCCATACGCCGATGCCGCGCCGCAGGCTCGGCGGAACCGGGGCCTGTGACGGGCGGGGGGCGCCGCCTGCCGCCATGACGGCGTCCCCCACCGCGAGCTCGCCCGCCTTGCGCCAGCCGTCAGGGGTGAACACCGCGTGCTCCACCGTGCAGCGCAGCACTTTGCCGGAGGCCGTGGTGACCTTGATCAGGGGTTTGACGCCGGATTCGATCACATCGACGATACTGGCCCGCTGAGCGAGGAGCGTCTCCTCGTCGTAACAGCGCACATGGTTGCGACGCACCGATTCGAGCTTGCGGAGACGGGTGCTCGGGTGCTCCTCGCGGAACTCCGCCACCGCGGACTCGGCCGCCTCACGGCTCTCGTAGAGGCCGAGGTAGTGGTTGGTCTGACCACGTCCGACCTGAGCCATCCACTTGCCGGCCCGACTGTGCCAGGTCACGCCGCCGGCGGAATGCGGCAACCGGTCCTCGACGCCCAGATGCCAGAGCTTGTACAGCTCGGCGATGGTGCGCCGACGAATATTGCCTGCTTCGCTCTCAAGAGTGATCTCGGTGTCACCTGCGATGCACCAGCCCACGCGGTGTCTCATGAACTCGCGGAAGACGAAGATCGGGGCGCTGATGAAGAAGGTCATCGAGTTGTGCTCGAAGGGGCTGCCGTGCCGGTCCCGCATCAGATAGTTGATCAGGCCCTTGGAGCGCTCCGGGTCCTTCTTCAGCTCGTCCAGGGACTGCTCGCCGGCGGTGGAGACGCGGGCGGCCCACAGCACGTCGGAGTCGGCCGCGCTGTGCTTGACCAGTTCGACGGTGACGTCGCTGCGGAAGCTGGGCTTGAGGTCGTCGGCGGGGGTGTCGGTCACGGTGTGGAAGGTCCTTCCCATCACAAGCTCGGGCGGCGCCCACTCTACGGCCCGGCACCGACAACGGGGCGTTCGGTACCGGGCCGCGACATTCGTCGGCGAACTTCAGCGAAATCGGCGAAAGAGGGCACCTTCTGCGTTTCTCGCGCGTCTGTGTTGGTGACGACGATCCGTTCGCGTCACCTGGTGGTCACCCACCTCGGGTCCCCGATCCCTGCGAGCCCTCAGAGGAGAAGCGCTCCCCATGTCCCGTCGGCGCGAGCCCGTTCCGTTCGCCTTCCTCGCCGAAGCCGACTCGTTCCGCAGCAATGTCACTCCCCCGCCCCGCGAGCGTGCCTCCGCCAGTCAGAAGGCCGGGCGCTGGCTCATGGGTCTCACCATCGTCGCGGGGCTCGTCGGCGCCCTGGTCATAGGCATGCCCTCCATGTCGCACCAGTCGCCCGCAGCGACACAGCACTCCGAGGCGTCCAACGGGCGGTGACGCGCCGGTCGTCCGACTGGCGCAGAGGCACCGCCCTCGGCCCCCCAAGGGTGGTGAGCGAGGACACGGCTCGATAGCCTCACCGGGCACAGCCCCATGGACCGAGTGAGGATCAGCCGTGCCCCTGCCCTTCCTGACGGCCGACCGTGCTTCCGAGCAGGCTGCGGACGACATCCCGCTGCCCTACGACAATCGCGACCGCTGGCGGCGCCCCTACCGTCCCGGCCCCTGGCGGGTGGGCTCGGCCGCCCTCCTGCTGCTGCTCGCCTCGTACGTGCTCTTCGCGGGGGTCATCATCGCGTTCACCGGCACACTCACCGGCGCCGGCACGATCCTCGGCATCGCCTTGGCCGTTGTCGCCGTGGCCCTGCGGCTGCTGCGGGGAGGTGTCTGGGTGAGCGCGCGCGGACTGCGCCGGGTGGGTTTCCTCGGCACGCGTACGGTGCCCTGGGAGCGGATCGTCTCGGTACGGACGGTGCAGCAGCCGGTGCGCTGGCTCGGGCTGCCGCGGACGGTGCAGGGGCAGGCGCTGATCCTCGTACGCAAGGACCGTGCGCCCGAGGACGTGCCGCCGCTGCTGACCACGCACGGCGCCGACTTCCTGGCGCGTCCGCAGGCCTTCGACCGGGCGGCGGACACGGTCGAGGCGTGGGCCGCGGAGTACTGCCGGGGCTGACGCGATACGCAGAGAAGGGGCCGCCCCGCGCAGTGCGGGGCGGCCGGCCCCTTCGTCGTCAGGTACCGCTGCCGGCGGCCCGTACGGGCGTCGTACGGATCAGGCCTCGGCCGTCTGGCCCTCGTGCAGGGCGATCGCCCGCTGCATCGCCTTGCGGGCACGGGGCGTGTCACGGGCGTCGTGGTAGGCGATCGCCAGCCGGAACCAGCTGCGCCAGTCCTCCGGGGCCGCCTCCGTCTCGGCCTTGCGCTTGGCGAAGACCTCGTCGGCCGATTCCCGGTCGATCCGGCCGCCCGGGGTGCGCCTCAGCTCGTCGACGGGCAGGCCGCCCTCGGCGTCCAGCTCGGCGGCGAGCCGGTTGGCCTTGCGGACGAACTGCGTGTTCTTCCACAGGAACCAGACTCCGATCACCGGCAGGATCAGCACGGCGATGCCGAAGGTGACGGTGACCAGGGTGCCGTTCTGGATCAGGAGCACACCGCGGCTGCCGACCAGGACGAAGTAGACGACCAGGACGGCGGCCGTGACAGCGTAGGTGATCTTGGCGCGCATGGACGGCTACTTCAGGTCCAGGAAGTGCTCCAGGCCGAAGGTCAGGCCCGGAGTGGTCACGACGCGACGGACGCCGAGCAGGATGCCCGGCATGAAGCTGCTGTGGTGCAGGGAGTCGTGGCGGATGGTGAGGGTCTCGCCCTCGCCGCCGAGCAGCACCTCCTGGTGGGCGAGCAGGCCGCGCAGGCGGACGGCGTGCACCGGGACACTGTCGACGTTCGCCCCGCGGGCGCCGTCCAGGGCCGTCACCGTGGCATCGGGCTGCGGGGCGCTGCCCGCCTTCTCGCGCGCGGCGGCGATGAGCTGGGCGGTGCGCGTGGCGGTTCCGCTGGGGGCGTCCACCTTGTTCGGGTGGTGCAGCTCGATGACCTCGACGGACTCGAAGTACGGGGCGGCCACCTCGGCGAACTTCATGGTCAGCACGGCGCCGATGGAGAAGTTCGGGGCGATGAGGACGCCCGTTTCCGGGGACTGGGCAAGCCAGCCGTTCAGCTGTGCGAGGCGCTCGTCGGTCCAGCCGGTGGTTCCCACCACTGCGTGGATGCCGTGCCGTACGCAGAAGTCGAGGTTGCCCATCACCGAGGCCGGGGTGGTCAGCTCGACCGCCACCTGGGCGCCGGCGGCCACGAGGGTCTCCAGCTTGTCGCCGCTGCCGAGGGCGGCGACCAGTTCCATGTCCTCGGCGGCTTCGACGGCCCGCACCGCCTCCGAACCGATCCGGCCCTTGGCGCCGAGGACCGCCACGCGCAGCTTGCTCATCTCTCTTGCTTCCTTACCGGAGGGGTTCAGGCGACGGCTTCGTGCAGACGGGACGCCTGCTTGTCCTTGAGCGGACCGATGACCGACAGCGAGGGCCGCTGTCCCAGGATGTCCCGGGCCACGGACCGGACGTCGTCCGGAGTGACGGCGGCTATCCGGGCCAGCATGTCGTCGACGGACATCTGGTCGCCCCAGCACAGCTCGCTCTTGCCGATACGGTTCATCAGCGCGCCTGTGTCCTCGAGTCCGAGGACCGTGGAGCCCCGGAGCTGACCGATGGCACGAGCGATCTCGTCGTCGGACAGGCCGTGCTCGGCGACGTGGTCCAGCTCGTCGCGGCAGATCTTCAGCACGTCGTGCACCTGGCTGGGACGGCAGCCCGCGTAGACGCCGAAGAGACCGCAGTCGGCGAAGCCGGACGTGTACGAGTACACGCTGTACGCGAGGCCCCGCTTCTCCCGGACCTCCTGGAACAGGCGGGACGACATGCCGCCACCGAGAGCCGTGTTCAGCACGCCGAGCGCCCAGCGGCGGTCGTCGGTGCGGGCCAGGCCGGGCATGCCGAGGACGACGTGCGCCTGTTCGGTCTTGCGGCCCAGCAGCTCGACGCGGCCGGTCGTGCGGATGGCGCGGCGGCCGTCGCGCGGGGCGATGGGTGTGGCGTCCGTCCGGGCGAGGGCGCCGGCCTTCTCGAAGGCGGCACGCACCTGACGTACCACCTTGTTGTGGTCGATGTTGCCTGCGCACGCGACGACCAGGTGGGTGGGGTCGTAGTGCTTCTTGTAGAAGCGGCGGATGCGGTCGGCGCTCAAGGCGTTGACGGTGTCGACCGTGCCGAGGACCGGGCGGCCGAGCGCGTTGTCGCCGAACATGGTGTGCGCGAACAGGTCGTGCACACAGTCGCCCGGGTCGTCCTCCGTCATCGCGATCTCCTCGAGGATCGCGCCCCGCTCGACGTTGACGTCCTCCTCGAGGATCAGCGAGCCGGTGAGCATGTCACAGACGACGTCGATGGCGAGCGGCAGGTCCGCGTCGAGCACGCGTGCGTAGTAGCACGTGTACTCCTTGGCCGTGAACGCGTTCATCTCGCCGCCGACCGCGTCGATCGCGGAGGAGATGTCGAGGGCGCTCCTGCGCTGCGTGCCCTTGAAGAGCAGGTGTTCCAGGTAGTGCGTGGCGCCGTTCAGGGACGGCGTCTCGTCGCGCGAGCCGACGTGCGCCCAGATGCCGAAGGTGGCGGAGCGCACGGAGGGCAGCGTCTCGGTGACGACGCGCAGACCGCCCGGGAGGGTTGTCTTACGGACCGTACCGATGCCGTTCACGCCCTTGATCAGGGTTTGGGTATGGGCGACGGCCCGCGCCTCCGAAGAGGTGCGGGCCGTCGCCTTGAAGCCACGGGACGTCACTTGTCGGTGTCGTCCTTCGTCTCGGAGCCGCTGTCGGATGCGGCGCCTTCGCCCTCGCCCTCGATCACCGGGATGAGGGAGAGCTTGCCGCGGGAGTCGATCTCGGCGATCTCGACCTGGACCTTCTGGCCCACACCGACCACGTCCTCGACGTTCTCCACGCGCTTGCCGCCGGCCAGCTTGCGGATCTGCGAGATGTGCAGCAGGCCGTCCTTGCCCGGGAGCAGCGAGACGAACGCACCGAAGGTGGTGGTCTTCACGACCGTGCCCAGGTAGCGCTCGCCGACCTCCGGCATGGTCGGGTTGGCGATGCCGTTGATCGTGGCGCGGGCGGCCTCGGCGGACGGGCCGTCGGCGGCACCGATGTAGATGGTGCCGTCGTCCTCGATCGTGATCTCGGCGCCGGTGTCCTCCTGGATCTGGTTGATCATCTTGCCCTTGGGGCCGATGACCTCGCCGATCTTGTCGACCGGGATCTTGACGGTGATGATCCGCGGGGCGTTCGGGGACATCGCGTCGGGCCGGTCGATGGCCTCCGTCATCACATCAAGGATGTGGAGACGGGCGTCACGGGCCTGCTTCAGGGCGGCGGCCAGGACGGAGGCCGGGATGCCGTCCAGCTTGGTGTCGAGCTGGAGGGCGGTCACGAACTCCTTGGTGCCGGCGACCTTGAAGTCCATGTCGCCGAAGGCGTCCTCGGCGCCGAGGATGTCGGTCAGCGTCACGTAGTGCGTCTCGCCGTCGATCTCCTGGGAGATCAGACCCATGGCGATACCGGCGACCGGGGCCTTCAGCGGCACACCGGCGTTCAGCAGCGACATGGTGGAGGCGCAGACCGAGCCCATGGACGTCGAGCCGTTGGACCCGAGGGCCTCGGAGACCTGACGGATCGCGTACGGGAAGTCCTCGCGCGAGGGCAGAACCGGGAGCAGGGCGCGCTCGGCGAGGGCGCCGTGGCCGATCTCGCGGCGCTTCGGGGAGCCGACGCGGCCGGTCTCACCGGTGGAGTACGGCGGGAAGTTGTAGTTGTGCATGTAGCGCTTGCGGGTCACCGGCGAGAGGGTGTCCAGCTGCTGCTCCATGCGGAGCATGTTCAGCGTGGTGACGCCCAGGATCTGGGTCTCGCCACGCTCGAACAGGGCCGAACCGTGCACCCGCGGGATGGCCTCGACCTCGGCGGCGAGCGTACGGATGTCCGTCACGCCGCGGCCGTCGATGCGCTTCTTCTCCTTGATGACGCGCTCGCGGACCAGCTGCTTGGTCAGCGCGCGGTACGCGGCGGAGATCTCCTTCTCGCGGCCTTCGAACTCCGGCAGGAGCTTCTCGGCGGCGAGCTGCTTGACGCGGTCGAGCTCGGCCTCGCGCTCCTGCTTGCCGGCGATGGTGAGCGCCTGGGCGAGCTCGGGGCGGACCGCGGCGGTCAGCGCCTCCAGGACGTCGTCCTGGAAGTCGAGGAAGATCGGGAACTCACCGGTCGGCTTGGCGGCCTTCGCGGCGAGGTCCGACTGGGCCTTGCACAGCACCTTGATGAAGGGCTTCGCGGCCTCCAGACCGGCGGCCACGACCTCCTCGGTGGGCGCCTCGATGCCGCCCTGGACGAGCTTGATGGTGTGCTCGGTGGCCTCGGCCTCGACCATCATGATCGCGACGTCGCCGTCCTCCAGGGCGCGGCCCGCGACGACCATGTCGAAGACGGCGTCCTCGAGCTCGCTGTGCGTCGGGAAGGCCACCCACTGGCCGTTGATCAGCGCGACGCGGACGCCGCCGATCGGGCCGGAGAAGGGCAGACCGGCCAGCTGCGTGGACGCGGACGCGGCGTTGATCGCCACGACGTCGTACAGGTGGTCGGGGTTGAGCGCCATGATCGTGGCGACGACCTGGATCTCGTTGCGCAGGCCCTTCTTGAAGGACGGGCGCAGCGGACGGTCGATGAGCCGGCAGGTGAGGATGGCGTCCTCGGACGGGCGGCCCTCACGGCGGAAGAAGGAACCGGGGATCTTCCCGGCCGCGTACATCCGCTCCTCGACGTCGACCGTCAGCGGGAAGAAGTCGAGCTGGTCCTTGGGGTTCTTGGACGCGGTGGTGGCCGACAGCACCATGGTGTCGTCGTCCAGATACGCCACGGCGGAGCCGGCGGCCTGCTTGGCCAGGCGGCCCGTCTCGAAGCGGATCGTACGGGTGCCGAAGGAGCCGTTGTCGATGACGGCCTCGGCGTAGTGGGTCTCGTTCTCCACTAGCGTTTTCTCCTCGTCTTCGTCCCTGGCTGCCCGTGTGGCAGGGGGACGGTGGCGGAGAAGCGCTCCGTCTGGTGCGGGCCGGTCTTCGATCGAAGCACCCGGGGCTCACTTCCCCCGGGGGCCACTACCGAGGACCGGCGGCGGCGAGGTGCGCTTCTCCTCGTTCGGTGTGTGCGGAGACGCCCGGGGCGGGCGTTCCTGGCACTGTGTCGTACGTATTGGGTTTTGCGTTGTGCTACCACACTACAAAGCGGTGGTGACAGTCCGCACGTACAGCAAAGGGAGCGGCCCCCTTCTCGCGGGAACCGCTCCCTCCACGGCGTCTTACCTGGCGCCCGCCGCACCGCGGCGGATGCCGAGACGGTCGACCAGCGTACGGAAGCGCTGGATGTCCTTCTTGGCCAGGTACTGCAGCAGGCGGCGACGCTGACCGACCAGGATCAGCAGACCACGGCGGGAGTGGTGGTCGTGCTTGTGGGTCTTGAGGTGCTCGGTCAGGTCGGAGATGCGGCGGGACAGCAGGGCGACCTGGACCTCGGGGGAGCCGGTGTCCGCCTCCTTGGTACCGAATTCGGCGATGATCTGCTTCTTCGTAGCGGCGTCGAGCGACACGCGTACTCCTCGTAGTCTTCTGAGTGCCACCGAGTGCCCCTGGTCTTCGTCTCAGGGTGCTTCCGTGACTCGGGAGGCGGGGATCCGCTGGGCGCGGCCTCCAGATCCCTGGGTGACCCTTTGGGGGTCTTGGGCGGGGGTCCGGGGGTGCGTACACGAACGGCCGTCACACAGGGTACCAGCCTGGGTGGACGTCGTTGTCCGGCCGGTCGACCGCTCCGCCCTGCTCGGCGCTCCCGATGCCGATGGCCCCCAGCACGGGGTGTTTGGGGTACTTCGGGTCCGGCGAGGGTTTCCGCTCGGCGAATGAAGACACGGCCCTGCTCGACGACGATGTCCGAGTGCTCCGGACTGCTCAGCGTGTACTCGTCGTCGCTCGGCAGGGTGAAGAAGAGGAACGGTGTTTCCTTACCGGTGCCCGGGTTCCGGAGCACGACCGCCGCCGGACCGATTTCGTCCGCAGTGCGCCGGTACACCAGGAGCTGGTCTCCACTCGTCCTCAGCGAGTGGACGGGCTGCAGCGCCCATGGCCACCGCGCCCCGCGTCATGGTCAGGTTGATGTTCGTCACGTACGCGACGGCGGCGTCCGGCAGCCGCGCGCCAGGGCTTCTTGCCGTTGTCGAGGTCGAAGGACAGGACCTCGTCGCAGACGCCGGCTTCCTCGGTCCCCTTGCGCTGGGAAGGCTGCACGACCACCGCGGTGACGTGTGGCGTGGTGGCACAGAGGTGGCCGTCCAGCTTGATGGTCCACGCCTTCTCGTCCGCCGAGCGGGCGCCGATCCTGAAGCCGGTGATCGTGTCGGCGACGCCCTTGGCGAAGATCTTCCGGTCGCCCATGTGCCCGGCGCGTAACGGGGGTCGCGTCGTTCTTCTCGAGATGCTCCTCCTCGTGGTCGATCACCACGGTCCTCCCGGGGGGTGCGCGGAGTCTTCTCGACCGTTTCTCTGATCTCGTCCGGAGCCTGCCGGACCACCGCAGCCTCGGTGTCCGCGGTCGTACGGCCGGACTGGGACCGCATCAGCCCACCAACGACGCCCAGCACGGCGGAGAGCGCGCGGGTCGCGACGGCGAGCACTCGTCTGCGGCGCCTGGCCCGGGGCACGGTCCGCCGCCAGGGCGGACTGAAAGTGCAAGGCAGAAGGTGGCCGAAGCTCACGTCGGATTGCCGGGCTCACACGTCTTCCGCGCGAGTCTCAGGACCGCGCCACCCCCGTGCCGCATTACTCATGTGATACCGGGCGCCACTTTGGCCCTGGACATGACGCTTCCAACTGCAAAGTCTCCGCGGAGTAGTCGGCAGCCTCTCCCACCTACGGCGACGCCTCCGCCCAAGTACTGTGAGCGCGTAGCTCGTTCGTACGTCGCGAAGGGACCGTCCACGATGGCCGATGCGCTGGACAAGGAAGTCAGGGAACGGAAAGAGCGCGAGAAGGACGAGCTGTACGCCCTCGACATCTCGGGAGTCCAGTGGCACAGCGCTCCCGGGACCGAGGAGCACGAGGAGCGCGTCGAGATCGCCTATTTGCCGGGGGGTGCGGTCGCCATGCGGTCGTCGCTCGATCCGGACACCGTGCTGAGGTACACGGAGGCCGAGTGGCGAGCCTTCGTTCTCGGCGCGCGGGACGGGGAGTTCGATCTGAAGCCGGCTCCGCACGACGGCGGGCTGGAGGCGGACACCGCTCAGTAACACACGTGACACCGCGTCCCCACCGGCTCCGCCCCTGCCGACCCGCCGACCGCCACCCGCGCGAAGCACCGCCTCCGACTCCGCACTCCGGCGATCCGCAACCGGCGGCTGATCGGCCGACCGAAACCAAGCCGGGACTGTTGGGGACACCATGGAGCGTGGACTGATCGGCGACGATTGTCGGCCGATTGGGCACAACCGCGGTCTGCCATGAGGTGGTTGCGACCGTTTCGCACCCTGCTTTCGTCTGGTTTGTTCGCCACTTCGATTCGGTTTGTCAACGGCCTCCGCTCGTAAGCGAGTCACGCGTGGGCGGGATGTGACGCCATGGGCGGGCGCGGAGCCGCGGACGGGCCTGCCGTGGGGGCGCTCATGGTGATTAGGCTGGGACAGGGCGCCACACCGGAACCTGTGGCGGGCCGTCGGCGCCCCAGGGGGATTGCCGGGCGGAATCGGACGAAGTCGGACGACTTCGTACAACGAGAGCGGTCGTCCCAGCACGGCATGAGGGTGCTCGACCACACCAGGAGGAACTGTGAACAGCGATCGGAACGGGATCCGCGGGGGCTGGGCTTCACCCGACGATGACCAGTCCGACGCCGAGTCCGCCACCGAGATGACGGGCGAGTTCACCATCGACTACGCGCCGCCCGCCTGGTACACGCCGAACGCGTCCGAGGGGTCGGCGGACACGTCGTCGGAGACGGCCGCACAGGCTCCCGCCGCGCCGGTTCCGCCCGCGCCCACGGCGCCCGTCCCACCTGCACCGTCGACTGCGTCCGCCGAGGCGGGCACGCCCGCGCCGACCGCACCCGCTCCACCGGTCGGGAACCCGGTCGACGTGCCGAGCCCGTCGTCCGACGACGGTTTTCCCGTGTGGACCCCACCGGCCGAGGCGCCCTCGGAGGGGCCGGAGAGCGACACGGCAGGCGAAGGCGCGCAGGACAGCGGCGACTTCGAACTGTCCGCGCCCTCGGCGGACGCTGCCTCACCTGCTTCGGTCGACGGCCAGGAGACGGGCGGCCCGGAGGCCGTGGCGAACGCCGGTGCCGAGAGTGGACAGGACTCCGCCGCCGACGCGAGCGGTGCCGTCGACGGCGCCGGTGACTCCGGCCCCGCCCCGCACGTGACGGGGGAGGCCCAGGGGAAGTCCTCCGGTGATGCGGCGGCCCCGGACGCGAAGGAGACCTCGCCGACGCCGCCCGTGGCCGCGGTTCCCGCCACCTCCGGGACCGGCGCCTCCGACGCGTCGGAGGCCCCGTCTCCCGACACCACGTCCGCCGATGTCGTCGCCGACGCCGCCTCGGCGGACGCCGGAGGGCACAGCACCGAGCACGAGGGCGGCCGGAGCACGCTGTCCAAGGGCGCTGACGCCGCCGACGCCGCCGGTGCCGTTCCCGCCGTCTCCCAGGACGCCGGGGCGGCCCCCGCCCCGGACGCCTCCGGGAACGTACAGCCGCCGCAGGGCTGGACCCCGCCGCCGGTGCCGCAGAGCACGGTCCCGCCGCTGCCGCCCGCCTACCAGCCGGCCGCTCCCGGTCCCGCGGCACAGTGGCCCGCCATGCCCCAGGCCGCCGATGCCGCGGCGCAGGGGCAGCCCCAGCCGCAGCCGCCCGTTCCGCCTCAGCAGCCGCCGTCCCAGCCGCAGGCGCCGCAGACCGCTCCCGCTGCCTGGAACCAGCCCGCGCCGAGCACGCCCGCCGACGGGCAGCAGGCCGGCTACGGATTCCCGCAGCCCGGCGTCCCGGCTCCCCCGGCGCCCGGCCCGGCCGGCGACACCCCGCCCGCGCAGGCCGGTTACGGATTCCCTCAGCCGGGAGTCCCGACTCCCCCGGCACCCAACCCCGCTGCCCAGCAGGCGGGTTACGGATTCCCGCAGCCGAGCGCGCCCGTGCCGGCGCAGAGCGGCTACGGCTTCCCCCAGCCCAACCCACAGGCACCAGCACCGGCTCCACACGCCCAGGCGCCGAACGCGCAGACGCCTGCCCCGGCTCCCCATGCCCAGGCTCCGCAGCCGAGCGCCCCCGCGCCTCACCACCCTTCCGGCCCGCAGTCTCCGGCACCCCAGGCCGGCTACGGCTTCCCGCCCCAGGCCGCGGCCAACTCCCCGGCGCAGCCCGGTGGTCATGGTTTCCCGCAGCCGCCCGCCCAGCCGCAGCCCCCGGTCGATCCGCGCGCTGGGTCCACCTGGCCGCAGCCCGTGCAGCACGATCAGCGGCAGCAGACCCACCCCGGTGTCGCGCCCCTGGGATACACCGCCGCAGTGGAGTTGTCCTCCGACCGGCTGCTCAACAACAAGAAGCAGAAGGCGAAGAGCGGCCGTCCGGCCGGGGTCGGTGGCCGGTTCAAGCTCGGCGGCAAGAAGGAGGAGGCCGAGCGGCAGCGGAAGCTGGACCTGATCCGCACGCCGGTGCTGTCGTGCTACCGGATCGCCGTCATCAGCCTCAAGGGCGGTGTCGGCAAGACGACCACGACCACCGCGCTGGGCTCCACGCTCGCCACCGAGCGGCAGGACAAGATCCTGGCGATCGACGCCAACCCGGACGCCGGCACGCTCGGCCGTCGGGTGCGCCGCGAGACCGGCGCGACCATCCGCGACCTCGTCCAGGCGATCCCGTACCTCAACTCGTACATGGACATCCGGCGGTTCACGTCCCAGGCCCCCTCCGGCCTGGAGATCATCGCCAACGACGTCGACCCGGCCGTCTCCACGACCTTCAATGACGAGGACTACCGGCGCGCGATCGACGTGCTCGGCAAGCAGTACCCGATCATCCTCACCGACTCCGGCACGGGTCTGCTGTACAGCGCGATGCGCGGTGTGCTCGACCTCGCCGACCAGCTCATCATCATCTCGACGCCGTCGGTCGACGGCGCGAGCAGCGCGAGCACGACGCTGGACTGGCTGTCGGCGCACGGGTACGCGGACCTGGTCGCCAGGTCCATCACCGTCATCTCAGGGGTGCGCGAGACCGGAAAGATGATCAAGGTGGAGGACATCGTCGCGCACTTCGAGACGCGGTGCCGCGGTGTCGTGGTCGTGCCGTTCGACGAGCACCTGGCGGCGGGCGCGGAGGTCGACCTCGACATGATGCGGCCGAAGGTTCGGGAGGCGTACTTCACGCTGGCCGCGATGGTCGCCGAGGACATCGCACGACACCAGCAGTCGCACGGGCTGTGGACCTCGGACGGCAACCCGCCCCCGGTCGCCGCGCCACCGCTGCCGGGCCAGCCGCTTCCCGGCCAGATCCCGGGGCAGCCGGTCCCCGGCCAGCACATCCCCGGTCAGTACATCCCTGGCCGGCCCGTGCCGGGCCAGATCCCGCAGCCGCCGCAGTCCGCCCCGGGGCACCCGCAGCCGGGCGGGCCGGAGCAGCCCCAGCCGGGTCAGGCCGCGCAGCCCCAGCCGGGCCGGCCGTACTCGCCTCAGCCCGGCCAGACCCCGCCTCCGCCGCCCCAGCAGTAGGCGCAGATCTCCGACAGGGGCCATGACGGCAACGAGAACGGGGCGGCCCGCGCCTGATGGCGCGGGCCGCCCCGTTCTCGTACGACGGACAGGCCGCGGACTCAGCCCGCGTCGTACGCCGCGATCAGTTCCCGGCAGCGCTTCACGTCCTCCGCCATCTGCTCCAGCAGCGCTTCCAGCGACTCGAACCGGGCTTGGCCGCGCACGAAGGCCAGGAAGTCCACGGCGACGTGCAGCCCGTACAGATCCAGGCCCACCCGGTCGATGGCGTACGCCTCCACGGTCCGCTCGGTGCCGTCGAACTGCGGGTTCGTGCCGACGGAGATCGCAGCCGGCATCGCCTCGCCCCCGACGTGCAGCCAGCCGGCGTAGACGCCGTCGGCCGGGATCGCGGTGTGCGGGAGCGTCTCGACGTTGGCGGTCGGGAAACCGAGGTCGCGGCCCCGCTGAGCGCCGCGCACCACCACGCCCTCGACCCGGTGCGGACGCCCGAGGATCTCGCACGCGCCCTCGACGTCGCCCTCGGCGATCAGCCGGCGGGTCAGGGTGGAGGAGAAGGGCTCGCCGCCGCCTGCCTCACCCGTCACGTAGAGGTCCACCACCTCCACGTCGAAGTCGTACGTCTTGCCCTGCTCGGCGAGGAATTCCACGTTCCCGGCGGCCTTGTGGCCGAAGCGGAAGTTCGGGCCCTCGACCACGGCCTTGGCGTGCAGTTTGTCCACCAGGACCTTGACCACGAAGTCGGCGGGTGAGAGCCGGGAGAACTCGGTGGTGAAGGGGAGGATCAGGACCGCGTCGACACCCAGATCGGCCATCAGCTCGGCGCGGCGGTGGTGCGGGGCCAGCAGCGGCGGGTGGCTGCCGGGGCGCACGACCTCGCTGGGGTGCGGGTCGAAGGTGACGACGACCGAGGGAACACCCAGCTCACGGGCGCGTTCCACGGCATGCCTGATGATCAGCTGGTGTCCGCGGTGGACTCCGTCGTAGGACCCGATGGTGACGACGCTGCGCCCCCAGTCCTGGGGGATGTCCTCCAAGCCACGCCAGCGCTGCACAGTGACCGCTCCTCGTCGAACCCGTGTCCGTGTCTGCCTCATACGCAGGTCTAAGGGTGCCATGCCGGGTGGCTCCGGCCCGCATCGGCATGGGAGCTGTGACGGGCGGCACGTGAGACGCCCGGGGACGGCGGCGGTCAAGCCGGGACCCGTAGGCCCGCGAGGTTCTCGATCATGCGGCGGGTGCTAGGACCGACCAGAACGGCCCATTCCGCGGGGGCGTCGGTCAGCCAGCGGGCGACGAGCCGGGCGAAGCCGGGGACGTGCCGGGCGAGGTCGAACAGACCGCGGTCGAAGCGTGCGGCGCCTTCCGGGGTGCGGCCAGGAACAGGCCGACCCGGTGGATCACGTGGCGGGCGTGCTCCTCCCCACCGCGGTACACACCGTCGGCGGCGGCGCGCAGCACGGCGTCCAGGACCGCGGGGTCGCGCTCCCGCCCGAGCAGCAGATCGAGCAGTTCCTTCCGCAGGGAGCGGGACTCCTCGCCGCCGGGCGCGGCCAGCACGGCGGCGAGCGCGGACCGCAGCTGCGGCGGCCCGCCGTCGAGGAGTCCGGCGACCAGCGGCAGAAGCACAGCGCGGGCGGCGAGGCCACGGTCCGTACGTCGGCCCACATCAGAGGCGATGTGCTCTGCCAGCCTCTCCGCCTCGCTGGAGCGGGCAGGGGTCGCATCCGGCTCCGGGCGCTGTGCCACGGTCTCGCGTAGGAGGGCGGCGACCGGGTGGGCGACGGCGGGCGTCGTGGCGTCGACGAGGACGCTCAGGGTCTCGCGCACGTCGGGTCCGGACTGCCGCAGCCGGGTGTGGAACGCGGCGAGCACCGGTTCCGGATGGGTCGCGAGGGCGGTGACCAGGGTGCTCGCGGACAGTTGTGGATCACCGGCGGCGAACCGTGCGAGGGCCTGCGGCAGGTGCCGGGAGCGGGTCAGCGGGTCACGGACCAGGAGGGCCAGGGCACCACCGTGCACGGTGCAGTCGGCGGGACGGGCGAGCAGGGCGAGGGCCGCGTGGCGCAGCCGCTCGCGGTCGGCCTCGGTGCGGACGTACGGGGCGGCGCGCAGCCCGTATGCCACCGCCGCCGTCCATCGCGGGGGCTGCGCCTCGTGCGCCCACCGGTCCACGGCCCGGCACACCGCCGAGGGTTCCTCCTCGGCGAGCACGGCGAGCAGCTCGTCGCCGCGCCGGTGCGCGCTGTCGACGAGCGCGTCGGTGAGATCGTCGAGGGCGTGTCGCCGGTGCGTGTACAGCAGGGCCTGGGCGGCGGTGGCCACGGTTGCGTGCGGGGTGGCGGGCAGCGGGCGTTCGTCGTCGAACCAGCGGGTGAGATGGCGTTGTACGGCGACGGGATCGGCGGCGAGGAGCCGTGAGACGACGTCCAGACAGCGGAGGGTGCCGGGCGGGCGCGGAGGGGGACGGTCGTCGGGCGCTTCGTCGTCCCCCGTGCCGCTCCCCCCGGTCTTCTCCCCGGTCGCCCAAGGGGCCTCGTCCGCCGCGACCAGCCGTCTCAGCAGGTCGAAGCGTTCCGCGTCCGGCACCGGCAGCTTCTCCCAGAACGAAGGGCCGAGCGCGTCGGGCACGCCCCGCCCCTGGGCCCGCCACCGCACGATGCGGTCGGCGAGGAAGCGCAGGACGTGGAGGTACGGCGTCGCGTCGGGCAGGCGCAGGAGGGTGTCCGTGAGGAGGCGGGTGGCCCACCAGATGGCGTCGTCCGCCGGGGTGGCCTTCTCCGGCAGGGTGGCGCGGGCCGGCAGCAGCGCGTCCACCGCGTGCACCAAGTCCTCCAGACGCAGAGCGAGTTCGGCGGGGCCCTCCTGGCGGGCCAGCAGGAGCAGCGCCCGTACGACCGGGCCCATGCGGTGGGCTGGGACGGGCAGGGTTCGGGGCGGGGCGGGGCGGTCCACGACATGGGCGCGACGGCGTGCGGCCGCCGTCGCCGCCAGGGAGGACACCGGACGCTCCCGCGCGTCCCGTACGTTCGCGTGCACCAGGGCGTGCAGGGCGACATCCAGGTCGAGGTGCGTGCCTCGGAACCGGTCGGCCAGTTCCTCCCGTTGCGGTTCCCGCCCGTGTGCCTCCGGTACCGCAGCGCACCCCCGGTGCACCATCTTCCCCGGAAACTCCGCCCCGGCCCGCTCCCAGTACTCCGCGCGGCATGCCACCACGAGTCGTGTCCCGGTCTCGCGCAGCCATGTGGCCGTGGCCGTCGTCCAGCCGGGGAGGCGGTGGGCGAGTGAGGGCGGCATCTGCTCGGGTTCGTCGAGGAGGAGCAGCAGTGGGCGTCCCGCGTCCCGTGCGACGCAGGCCAGGTGCTCGGGGCCGATGGCGCCCGGCCCACCTGCGCCGGCGCCGGTGCCGGCCGCTGAGCCCCCGGACGCCGCCCGGATCCGTACCGCCCGCTCCAGCGCCCGTCTCACCGCGTCGGCCAGGGATGTGTCCGTGTCCCTGAGCTCCGCCCCGCGCAACCACAGCACGGGGGCCGGCTCGGGACCCCGGGCGCGCCGTGCGGCGAGGGAGGCGAGTTGCGTCGTACGACCGCTGCCGGGGGACCCGACGAGACCGAGGACGGCCGCCCTGCCCTTCTCGAAGGCCGCGAACTCCCTGAGGAGCGGGGTGCGTTGGAGGACGGGTTCGCCGTCGTCGGGCGGGCCGTACGACGCCGTCGCCGTGAGTTCCAGGACGCCCGCGAGGTTCAGGTCGGCCCCGTACGCGGGCACCGTCTCCGCGTTGCGGGCCAGCAGCGCCTCCAGCGGTTGTCCGAGGCCTCGCAGGGGCACCGCGAACCCCGTCGTCCGGTGTTCCGTGTGCAGCGCGGTGCCGAGCACGGCCAGTACGGCGCCGGTGGCGGCGTCGAGCACCGGGCCGCCGGCCGCGCCGCCGCCCGCGCGGAGCGCTTCGCTGCCCGCCGTGCCGATCGCCAACTCCAGTGCGGCATGGAGGTGGTGGCAGCGGTCCGTGGCCCGGTAGGTGACGGCTGTCGTGGCGAGGAGGCGTGCCTCGCGCCAGCCGGCCGCCGCGATCCTGACGTACGTACCGGTCTCGACGTGGTTCCGCGCCGTGACGGGGAGCGGGTCGAGGCCGAGGCCCACGGTGCGGACGAGGGCCAGGCCTGCGTGGGGCAGCGGCGTCACCTCCTCGGCGCCGACCACGCAGACGCGCTCGTCCGGCGCCTGCAGCACCAGCCGGGACGCTCCGTCGACGGCCTCGTGGCCGGTGATCACCGTGCCGTCGTGGTCGACGGCGAATCCGGTGCCGCGGGGACGTCCCGCCTGGTCGCACACGCGTAACAGCGTGGCTCCGGTGCTGCGTGCCTCCCGGCCTGCGTCCGGTGTCCGAGAGCCCCGTCCCGCCATGCTCGAACCTCCCCGCCGTACTTGGATTCGACGGTAGGCCGACGAAGATCAGCGGGACAGATCCTGCGGCGAACGCGCCCCCTTCCACTCCCTCGGTTCACTCCGAGCGCCTGCTCGATGGGGTGAATAGACGCGAGGGGATGGATACACCTCTGTGGGGGGAACCGAGGGGGACCGTGGAGCGGCGGCTCGAATCCCCGTGACGCCGCTCCACGGGCAGGGCTCAGCCGAACACGGCCACGCTCTTCGCCTTGCCCTTGAGCTCCTCCACGAGCGCGACGAACCGGCCCTCGGGGCCGAAGACGGCGACCGGGCCGGCGCCCCCGTACTCGCCGGGCATCTCCAGGCGCACGCCGTTCGTGAGCAGCCGGGCCCGCCTGGCGTCCACGTCCCAGCGCGGGAACGCAGCCGCGGCGGCCTCGGCGATCGGCATCACGGTGAGCTCCTCCTGCAGCTGGTCCAGGGTGCGGGCGGAGTCCAGCTTGTAGGGCCCGACGCGGGTGCGCCGCAGTGCGGTGAGGTGGCCACCGACGCCCAGGTCGGCGCCGAGGTCACGGGCGAGGGCCCGGATGTACGTGCCGGAGGAGCAGACGACGGAGACGATCAGGTCGAGCACCGGGGTGCCGTCCTCGGCGACGGCGTCCCGGACGTCGTACACCGTGAAGGAGGAAACGGTGACGGGCCGGGCCGGGATGTCGAAGTCCTCGCCTTCCCGCGCCCGCTTGTAGGACCGCACGCCGTTGATCTTGATGGCGCTGACCTTGGACGGCACCTGCAGGATGTCGCCCGTGAGCTTGGCGATCCCCGCGTCGATGGCGTCGCGGGTGACCTTGGAGGCGTCGGTGGAGGAGGTGATCTCTCCCTCGGCGTCGTCCGTGACGGTGTTCTGCCCGAGCCTGACGGTCCCCAGGTACTCCTTCTCGGTCAGGGCGAGGTGCCCGAGGAGCTTGGTGGCCTTCTCCACTCCGAGGACGAGCACGCCGGTCGCCATGGGGTCCAGGGTCCCCGCGTGGCCGACGCGACGTGTCTTCGCGATTCCGCGCATCTTGGCGACGACGTCGTGCGAAGTGAAGCCCGACGGCTTGTCGACGATGACGAGGCCGTCGGGCGTGTTGTGCTGCTGGGTCATTCGGCGGTGTCGTCCGTCTCGTCCTCGGAGCCCGGCTTCTTGTACGGGTCGGCCTCACCGGCGTAGGCGGCGCCCGTGGCCGCCTCGCGCACCTTCTCGTCGGAGGCACGCGCCTTGTCGAGGAGGTCCTCGATGGTCCTCGCGGTGTCCGGGAGGGCGTCCGCGACGAAGGTGAGGGTCGGTGTGAACTTCACCCCGGCGGCCCGTCCGACCTCGGAGCGCAGGATGCCCTTGGCGCTCTCCAGACCGGCGGCCGCGGCTTTCCGCTCCTCCTCGTCCCCGTACACCGTGTAGAAGACGGTCGCCTCCCGCAGATCACCCGTCACCCGGGTGTCCGTGATGGTGACGTTCGAGCCGAGCCGCGGGTCCTTGATCCCGCGCTGCAGCTTCTGGGCCACCACCTCTCGGATGAGGTCCGCCAGCCTCTTAGCCCGCGCGTTGTCGGCCACTGGTCCGTCTCCCGTTCTTTCCTGTCTGTGTTCTTCGGTCAGTCGTCGTCGCCGTGGAAGCGCCGTCTGACGGACAGCAGCTCCACCTCGGGGCGCCCGGCGACCAGCCGCTCGCACCGGTCGAGTACGTCGGTCAGATGCCCCGCGTCGCCGGAGACCATCGCGAGGCCGATACCGGCCCGCCGGTAGAGGTCCATGTGGTCCACCTCGGCCGCGCTCACCGCGTACTTCCGCTGGAGCTCGGCGACGATCGGGCGGACGACGGAGCGCTTCTCCTTCAGCGATCGCACGTCGCCGAGGAGGAGGTCGAAGGACAGAGTCCCCACGTACATGTGTGTATCCGGATGACCCGCCGGTACGGGATCGATGACCCCGCCGTCGGAATGGGCAGGGACACGAAAACCGTACAACGAACACAGGAACGACTCGACGGGGTTTCCGTCCGCCCCTGTGCCACCCGCTACAGGGCTCTTGGGCCGGGGGCAGGAGCGTCAGCTCCGCCACACGGCCGACTGGCCGACGGGAACCAGGTCCCGTCGGCCAGCCGGTGAACCGTCGGCTGTTACGCCCGCGGCTTCTCGCGCATCTCGTACGTCGCGATGACGTCGTCCACCTTGATGTCGTTGAAGTTGCCGAGGTTGATACCGCCCTCGAACCCTTCGCGGATCTCGGTGACGTCGTCCTTGAAGCGACGCAGACCCTCGATCGTGAGGTTCTCCGCGACCACCTTGCCGTCGCGGATGAGGCGCGCCTTGGTGTTGCGCCTGACCTCGCCGGAGCGGATGAGCACACCCGCGATGTTGCCCAGCTTGGACGACTTGAAGACCTCGCGGATCTCCGCCGTACCGAGCTCGACCTCCTCGAACTCCGGCTTCAGCATGCCCTTCAGGGCCGCCTCGATCTCCTCGATCGCCTGGTAGATGACCGAGTAGTACCGGACGTCCACGCCCTCGCGCTCGGCCATCTGCGCCGCACGACCCGCCGCGCGCACGTTGAAGCCGATCACGATGGCGTCCGAGCCCATCGCCAGGTCGATGTCCGACTCCGTGACCGCACCGACGCCGCGGTGCAGGACGCGGATGTCGACCTCTTCGCCGACGTCCAGCTGGAGCAGAGAGGACTCCAGGGCCTCGACCGAACCAGAAGCGTCGCCCTTGATGATCAGGTTCAGCTGCTGGACCTCGCCGGCCTTCAGCACCTTGTCCAGGTCCTCCAGCGACACACGACGCGTGCGCTTGGCGAACGCCGCGTTCCGCTCGCGCGCGGCACGCTTCTCCGCGATCTGGCGGGCCGTACGGTCCTCCTCGACCACGAGGAAGTTGTCACCGGCACCCGGGACGTTGGTCAGGCCCAGCACCTGGACCGGCGTCGACGGACCTGCCTCGGCGACGTTGTTGCCGTTGTCGTCGAGCATCGCCCGCACGCGGCCGTACGCGTCGCCGACCACCATCGTGTCGCCGACCCGCAGCGTGCCTCGCTGGACGAGGACCGTCGACACGGCACCACGGCCGCGGTCGAGGCGGGACTCGATCGCGATGCCCTGCGCGTCCTGGTTCGGGTTGGCCCGAAGGTCCAGGGCGGCGTCGGCGGTCAGGACGACCGCCTCCAGGAGGCTGTCGATGTGCAGGCCCTGCTTGGCGGAGATGTCGACGAACATCGTGTCGCCGCCGTACTCCTCGGCCACCAGGCCGTACTCGGTCAGCTGACCGCGCACCTTGGTCGGGTCCGCGCCCTCGACGTCGATCTTGTTGACCGCGACCACGATCGGCACGTCGGCCGCCTTGGCGTGGTTCAGGGCCTCGACCGTCTGGGGCATCACACCGTCGTTGGCCGCCACCACGAGGATCGCGATGTCGGTCGACTTCGCACCACGGGCACGCATGGCGGTGAACGCCTCGTGACCCGGGGTGTCGATGAAGGTGATCGCCCGGTCGTCGCCGTTGACGTGAGTCGCGACCTGGTAGGCACCGATGTGCTGGGTGATGCCACCGGCCTCGCCCGCGATGACGTTCGTCTTGCGGATGGCGTCGAGCAGACGGGTCTTGCCGTGGTCGACGTGACCCATGACGGTGACGACCGGCGGGCGGACCACCAGGTCCTCCTCGTCGCCCTCGTCCTCGCCGAACTCGATGTCGAAGGACTCGAGCAGTTCGCGGTCCTCCTCCTCGGGGCTGACGATCTGAACCGTGTAGTTCATCTCGCCTGCGAGGAGCTGCAGCGTCTCGTCGGAGACGGACTGCGTGGCCGTGACCATCTCGCCCAGGTTCATCATGACCGCGACGAGGGACGCCGGGTTGGCGTTGATCTTCTCCGCGAAGTCGGTGAGCGACGCACCGCGCGACAGGCGAATGGTCTCGCCGTTGCCGCGAGGCAGCATCACGCCGCCGACCGACGGGGCCTGCATGGCCTCGTACTCCTGACGGCGCTGCCGCTTCGACTTGCGGCCACGACGTGCCGGACCGCCGGGACGGCCGAAGGCACCCTGTGTGCCACCGCGGCCACCGGGACCACCGGGACGACCGCCGAAGCCGGGACGACCGGCGCCACCACCGGCACCGAAGCCGCCGCCACCACCGCCGGGGCCACCGCCACCGGGACGACCGGCAAAACCGCCACCGCCACCGGGACGACCTGCGCCGCCACCGGGACGACCGGCGAAACCGCCACCGCCGCCCGGACGACCGCCGCCGCCACCGGGACGACCGGCACCGGCCGGGCCGCGGCCGCCGGGGCCGGGGCCGGGGCGCGGGCCGGCAGCGGGACGCTGCGGCATCATGCCGGGGTTCGGACGCGGACCCGCGGGGCCACCGCCGGGACGCGGACCGCCCTGCGGACGGGGCATGCCGCCCGGAGTCGGCCGGGGACCGCCCGGAGCCTGCGGACGCGGACCGCCGCCCGCACCCTGCGGACGGGGACCGCCCTGGCCGGCGCCCTGCGGGCGCGGGGCACCAGGGGCACCGGGACCGCCGGGACGCGGGGCACCGCCCGGCCGGGGCGCTTGCGGGCGCGCCATGCCGGTGGACCCACCGGAGGTGAAGGGGTTGTTGCCCGGGCGGGGACCCGCCGGACGGGCACCCTGACGCGGGCCCTGGCCGCCCGAACGCGGAGCGCCGGGACGCGCGCCGTGGGCACCGCCCTGACCCTGCCCCTGACCGGGCGTGGACGGACGGCCGCCGGGCCTGGGGGCGCCGGGGCCGGGACGGGCACCCGGGCGCGGGGTGGGGGTCTGAGCAGCCGGAGCCGACGGCGGGGCCGTGAACTCGGGCGCACCGGGTGCCGGGGTCGCCGGAGCGGGCCGCGGCGCGGGCTTGGGACCCGGCGTCGGACGCGGACCCGCGGCGGGGGCCGCGGGCCGCTCGGCAGCCGGGGGCTTGGGCGCCGGCGGGCGCGGGGCAGCCGGACGTGCGGCCTGCGCCGGAGAGGGCGCGGCCGGCTTCGCCGGTGCGGCCTTGCGGGGGGCGGCGGACTTCGCGCCACCGCCGTTGCCCTGCTGCAAGGCGTCGGTCAGCTTACGTACTACGGGCGCCTCGATCGTGGAGGACGCCGAACGGACGAATTCACCGAGTTCCTGGAGCTTGGCCATGACGACCTTGCTCTCCACACCGAACTCCTTGGCGAGTTCGTAGACCCGGACCTTAGCCACTTCGCTCCTTTGAGGTCCGGGTTGCGGCCGGACCGTCGCTAGTTCATGGGCGTACTCATCGCGTACTCATCGAGTGCTCATCGCAATCTCGACCTGCTTTCGACTCGCGAGGTACCAGGCCGCACAGGGTTCCGTACGGCATGTCTTACCGTGTTGCCTGCTCAGCAAGGTGCTGCTGACAACTTTCTGCCTGCTCGACGTACTGGCGCAACGCCTTTGTGTCGAGCGGACCCGGGGCGCGCAGTGCCCGCGGGAACGCCCGGCGGCGGACCGCCAGGTCCAGACAGGCCAGGGCGGGGTGTACGTACGCACCCCGGCCGGGCAGCGTACCGCGAGGATCGGGGACGCATGCATCCCCGGCCACCACAGTGCGCAACAGATCGATCTTGGCCGCTCGCTCCCGGCACCCCACACAGGTGCGCTCAGGGCATGCGCGGGCATGCGTCCGGCCAGACACGCTTAAGTCTACCTCCCCGCGCCGACCTCACCCCTTTGGGGCAAGAATCGAACAGTTGCCGCGCGTGAAACTGTCGTGATCTCAGCGGCCCTCGGCCGGGATCTATTCCCGGCCGAGGTCAGGTGCCTCAGTCGCGCCTCTCGGCGGGCTGCTCGGTGTCGGGCCGGATGTCGATCCGCCAGCCGGTCAGCCGGGCCGCAAGACGGGCATTCTGCCCCTCCTTGCCGATCGCCAGCGACAGCTGGTAGTCGGGAACCGTCACGCGCGCGGAGCGGGCCGCCAGATCGACGACCTCCACCTTGGAGACGCGGGCCGGGGAGAGCGCGTTCGCCACCATCTCGGCCGGGTCGTCCGACCAGTCGACGATGTCGATCTTCTCGCCGTTCAGCTCGCCCATGACGTTGCGCACACGACCGCCCATCGGACCGATGCAGGCACCCTTGGCGTTCAGACCCGAACGGGTGGACCGCACGGCGATCTTCGTACGGTGGCCGGCCTCCCGGGCGATCTCGGCGATCTCGACGGACCCGTCGGCGATCTCCGGCACCTCCAGCGCGAACAGCTTTTTCACCAGATTGGGGTGGGTGCGGGAGAGGGTCACGGACGGGCCGCGCACCCCCTTGGCCACCCGTACGACGTACGACCGGATCCGCTTGCCGTGTTCGTACGTCTCGCCGGGCACCTGCTCCTGCACCGGCAGGATGGCCTCCAGCTTGCCGATGTCCACGAGCACGTTCTTCGGGTCGCGGCCCTGCTGGACCACACCGGTGACGATGTCGCCCTCACGGCCCGCGTACTCGCCGAGCGTCGCGTCGTCCTCGGCGTCGCGCAGGCGCTGCAGGATGACCTGCTTGGCGGTGGTGGCGGCGATGCGCCCGAAGCCCGACGGGGTGTCGTCGAACTCGCGCGGCTCCTGCCCCTCCTCCAGGTCCTCGGGGTCCTCCTTCGCCCACACAGTCACATGGCCGGTCTCCCGGTTGAGCTCCACACGCGCGTGGCGGCGGCTTCCCTCGGTGCGGTGGTAGGCGATGAGGAGGGCCGCCTCGATCGCCTCGACCAGCAGGTCGAAGGAGATCTCCTTCTCCCGTACCAAGCCCCGCAGGGCACTCATGTCGATGTCCACGGCTACGCCTCCTCCTCTTCCTTCATGTCCGTCTTGTCCTTGCGGCTGAACTCGACCTGGACGCGCGCCCTGGCGATGTCCGGGAAGCCGAGTCTGCGCGCGGTGGCCTTGCGGCCCTTCACACCGGGCACCTCGAGGTCGACTCCGTCGTCGTCGACCCGCAGAATCCTGGCGACCAGCTCGCCGCCCTCGGCCAGCTGGAACTTCACCAGCCGGCCCGCGGCCCGTACGTAGTGCCGGCGTTCCGTGAGGAGGCGCTCCGCGCCCGGGGTTCCGACCTCGAGGGTGTACTCGCCCTCGCCCATCGCGTCGGTCTCGTCGAGCTTCGCCGAGAGCGCACGGCTCACATCGGCGATCTGGTCCAGGTCGGCACCTGTGTCGGAGTCGACGACGACGCGCAGCACCCGCTTGCGTCCGACCGAGTCCACCGCGATCTCTTCGAGATCGAGCCCCTGGGAGCTGACGAGCGGTTCCAGCAGCTCTCGCAGCCTCTCGCTCTGGGTGGTGCTCATCCGGGTGACTCCTCGGCCGCGTGTGCTGTTGTGGGATGGTCGCGTGTCAGGTCAAAGGGTATCCGGTCCCGGGGGGTGTTGCCGTCCACCTGCACCGGCGTCCGGGCCCGGGCGCGAACGGCCGAGCCGATGGCGAGTGCCGGGTCGGCGCACGGGTACGGTGATCACGGGCGAGCCGCCCATCCGTTCGTCAACTGGCCTTTCGAGGACGTCTGCCGTGCCGTTCCCCCCGCACCCGCGCATCCCCCTGCGCAGAAGGAGCCTGCTCG
The DNA here is from genome assembly GCF_055561075.1 of Streptomyces sp. NPDC022910. NCBI lineage: Bacteria > Bacillati > Actinomycetota > Actinomycetes > Kitasatosporales > Streptomycetaceae > Streptomyces > Streptomyces sp. NPDC022910. The sequence continues at coordinate 10,904 of NZ_JBVHHL010000067.1, read as the reverse complement.
CCTCTGCCGCGGGCGCCACCCTGCTCGCGGGCTGCTCCAGCGCCCCCGACTCGGCCGCCACGAGCGGCAGCCTCTCGACCGCCGACCGGGTACGCGCGCGTGCGGCCCGCGACAGTGAGGCCCTGGCCGACCGGTACGCGGCCGTGATCACCGCCCATCCGGCACTGGCGGCGCGGCTGCGACCGCTGCGGGCGGAGGTCGTCCGGCACGCACACGCGTTCGGCGGCGGCTCCGGCGCCTCGGCATCGCCCCCGGTCACGGCGTCGCCCTCGGCTTCGGCATCGACCTCATCCGGCGCCTCGCCCGCACCGGCGGACCCGAAAGCCGCACTCGCGGGCCTGGCGGCCGCCGAGCGGACCCTGGCCGACCGGCGGGCCAAGGCACTGCTGGACGTGCCGGGCGAACTGGCGCGCATGATGGCGTCCGTGGCGGCGGCCGGGGCCGCGCACGCGTATCTGCTGACGAAGGGCGGGAAGTGAGTACGACCGACAGCACACCGGGACCCACCGGCACGCCGACGACCGGAAGCGCCGAGCTCGCGGCGCTGCAGGCCGCCCTGCGCGCCGAGCATGCGGCGGTCTACGGCTACGGCGTCGTCGGCGGGCGGATCCAGCAGGCCCGGCGGGAGGAGGCGCGGGCCGCCTACGACGCCCACCGCGCACGGCGGGACTTGCTGGCCCGGGCCGTACGGGACCTGGGCGGCACTCCCGACGTCGCCGCGGCCGCGTACGCGCTGCCCTTCCCGGTCCCGGACTCCGCCGGCGCCGTGCGGCTCGCCGCCGAGTTGGAGGAGCGGGTGGCCGGCGTCTACTCCGATCTCGTCCGGGCCTCGACGGGCCCCAGGCGGAGTTTCGCCGCCGGGGCGCTGCGGGAAGCGGCGGTGCGGGCCGTGCGCTGGAGCGGCGAGAGCGTAGCCTTCCCTGGTCTCGCCGAGCGGGCGGCGGCCACCCCCACCGCGTCGACGGCACCACGGACCTGAGGCGTACGCGCACACCGCACGCGTGCGAAGCCGACCTGGAAGGGAACACCTCGCGCATGTCTTTCGAACCGCCGCAGCGCCTGGTGCGGGCGCTCGGCGAGACACAGCCGGACGGCGGCGCGGAGTGGCTGGACAAGCTCTCAGGGCTGGCTCGACAGGCCATGGATCTACGCGAGTTGACCGTGGAGCGGGTGCAGGCGCCGGGCGGCCGCAGCAGCCTGGTCCTGCTGGTGAGGCAGTCCGACGGGACCCCGGCCGTACTGAAGCTGGCGCCGCCGCGAGCACGGCCGGAGAGCGAGTGCGCCGCGCTCGCGCACTGGGGAGGGTTCGGCGCCGTACGGCTCCTGGACGCCGACGCGGAGCACGGCGTCCTGCTGCTGGAACGGCTGCATCCGGAGATGTCCGTCCGATCGCTGCCGGAGGCGAAGGCGCTACTGGAGGCCGCCGGGACGTTGCGTCGGCTCTGGGTGGAACCCCCTGCCGGTCACTCCTTCGAGACGGTGGCCGCCCGGACGGGGCGACAGGCCGAGGCGATGCGAGCCGGAGCGCAGACGGATCCCGAGGCGGCCCCGCTGGTGGAGGCGGCACTGGCGGCCCGCGAGGCGCTGCTCGCCGCCCCGCCCGAGGAGCGGCTGCTGCACGGCACCTTCCGGCAGAGCAAGGTGCTCGCCGGAGAGCGGATGCCGTGGCTGGCCGTGGGCCCGGACCCGGTGGTCGGCGAGTGCGCCTTCGACCTGGCGCGGCTGGTGCGCGACCGGGTCGAGGACCTGATCGCGTCCCCCTCCGGCTCCGCCATCACCCGCCGCCGGGTGAAGCGGCTCGCGGAGTCGCTGGACCTCGAGCAGGAGCGGCTGCGCGGCTGGACGCTGTTCCGGGCGGTCGAGTCCGGGGTGCGGGCCCGCCGGGTCGGCCGGGCACAGGACGCGGAACTGCTGCTGGAGTTCGCGAGCTGGCTGTGAGGAGGGCATCGGGCGTCACGGGGAGGTGAGCCCGAGTGCCAGGACCGGGCAGTCCGCGGCCGCCCGCCGGGCACGCCTGAGTGCGGCGCGCGGGAGCGGCCCCCGGTCGGTGATCGGGTAGCCCCACTCGTCGAGCGTGATGTGCTCGGGGAGCAGTTCGGCGCACAGGCCGTGGCCCTGGCAGGCGGTCCAGTCGACGTCGAGGTGCTGGTCGGCGGCTTCCATGTCAACTCCGGTTCTCGGGGACGGGCAGCAGGGGTGTGGGGTCGGTCGCCGTGCACAGGCCCCGCTCGTGGGCGTCGAGTTCGCCGGCGAACGCGGTCAGGGCGCTGCGGACCAGACGGACCGTGCCGTCGGGGTGGTGGCAGGCGCCGCGTCCCTCGACGAGTCCCGCCCAGCGGGCGACGTCCTCGCGGACGGAACCCTGGGGCCCGGCGCGGCCAGCGTCCCGAACGCGGCGGCGAGGCGCGGCAGTCCGTTGAGGCAGGGCCCGCGCTGGCCGGCTGATTCGAGAGCGAGGTGGCGCAGGACGCGCGCCGTCTCGGCGACGCCGCACCGTCCGGCGGGAAGTCCGGCGATCACTCCGGCGCCCAGCCGGTCCGTGCCGAGGGTGAGCCGGGCCTCCTCCGCGACCGGCACCCACGTGCCGTGGTAGTCGCCGACCAGGACCGCGGCGAGGCCGTTCAGCGGCAGCAGGCCAGCAGGGCCGGGTCGGTGACGACCAGGCGGACGCTCGTGCCGAGGGCACGCCAGTCGGCGGCGGCCGTCGTACGCGGGGCGGTGCTCGTCACGACGCCCCCGAGGTGGAGTCGGCGGCGCCGCTGCCCGCGGAGGACGTCAGACCGTCCGAGGACGACTGGAGGCTGCTGGAAGACGACGAGGACGAGGACGAGGACGAGACGACGAGCTCTTCGAGCCGCTCGACGACGTCGAAGGCGAGGGCGAGGCCGAACCTGTGCTGCTGCTCGCCGCTGCGTCCGCGTCCGCGTGCATCGTGCCGATCAGGGCGAACACCCCGGCGGCAGCGGAGAGCGTGACAGCCGTCGCGGCCGCCGCCGTGCGCCGTGCTCCTCTGCGGACCGCTGCCGCGGCCCCTCGTTCCCTGGTTGTCATGGCCGTTCCCCTCCGCAGTGACGCTCTGTCACGCCCTACGGTCGGGGAACGATCTGAGAGAAGTCTGTGAGGAGCCCCTACGCCTCGGCAGAAATCCCTGAGAGGTGCCTTTGATTCATGCGTCAGGCGGAGAGGCGGGCGATCGCCTCGTCCACCGTCAGCTCCTCGCGCCGGCCCGTCCTGCGGTCCTTCAGCTCGAGGACGCCCTCGGCGGAGCGGCGGCCGGCCACGAGGATCTGCGGCACGCCGATCAGCTCGGCGTCCGTGAACTTCACGCCCGGGGAGACGCCCGCCCGGTCGTCGACCAGGACACGGACGCCGGCCGCGGCCAGCTTCTGGGAGACGTCGAGGGCCAGCTCGGTCTGCAGGGCCTTGCCCGCCGCCACCACGTGTACATCGGCCGGCGCGACCTCCTTGGGCCAGCACAGGCCCTGCTCGTCGGCGGTCTGCTCGGCGAGCGCGGCGACCGCCCGGGAGACGCCGATGCCGTAGGAGCCCATGGTCACGCGGACCGGCTTGCCGTTCTGGCCGAGGACGTCGAGCTTGAGGGCGTCGGTGTACTTGCGACCCAGCTGGAAGATATGGCCGATCTCGATGGCGCGGTCCAGCTTGAGCCCTGTGCCGCAGTTGGGGCAGGGGTCGCCCTCCTGCACCACCACGACGTCCACGTACACGTCGACCTCGAAGTCGCGGCCCGCGACCACGTTCTTCGCGTGCATGCCCTCCTTGTTGGCACCGGTGATCCAGGTGGTGCCGGGGGCGACGCGCGGGTCGGCGATGTACTTCACCTTCTCCAGGCCCTGCGGGCCGACGTAGCCGCGAACCAGGTCCGGCCGGCCTGCGAAGTCCACCTCGGTGACCATCTCGACGGCTGCCGGGGCGAAGTGCGCCTCGACCTTGGCCATGTCGACCTCACGGTCGCCGGGGACGCCGACGGCGACGATCTCGCCGTCGACCTTGACGAGGAGGTTCTTCAGGGTGGCCGAGGCCGGGACGCCGAGCGAGGCGGCGAGGGTCTCGATGGTCGGGGTGTCCGGGGTCGGGATGTCCTCGAGCGCGGGCACGCCCGCTGCGTCCACCGGCTTCAGCTCGTAGGTGATCGCCTCCGTGTTGGCCGCGAAGTCGCAGTTCGGGCAGTCCGCGAAGGTGTCCTCGCCGGCCTCGGCCGGGGCGAGGAACTCCTCGGACTTGGAGCCGCCCATCGCGCCGGCGGTCGCGGCACAGATCCGGTAGTCGAGGCCGAGGCGATCGAAGACCCGCTGGTAGGCCTGACGGTGCAGGGCGTAGGACCGGGCGAGACCCTCGTCCTCCAGGTCGAAGGAGTACGAGTCCTTCATCAGGAACTCGCGGCCGCGCAGGATGCCCGCGCGGGGCCGGGCCTCGTCCCGGAACTTGGTCTGGATCTGGTAGAGGATCACCGGCAGGTCCTTGTACGAGGACGCCTGGTCCTTCACGAGCAGCGTGAAGATCTCCTCGTGGGTGGGGCCGAGCAGGTAGTCGCCACCCTTGCGGTCCTTGAGGCGGAACAGCTCGGCGCCGTACTCGTCCCAGCGGCCGGTCGCCTCGTACGGCTCGCGGGGCAGCAGGGCCGGGAGCAGCACCTCCTGGGCGCCGATCGCGTCCATCTCCTCGCGCACGATCCGCTCCACGTTGGCGAGGACCTTCTTGCCGAGCGGCAGCCAGGTCCACACCCCGGCGGCGGTGCGGCGCACGTAGCCGGCGCGGACCAGCAGCTTGTGGCTGAGGACCTCGGCGTCGGCCGGGTCGTCGCGCAGCGTCTTCGCCATCAACTGGGACATGCGCTGGACCGGTGCGTTCGCCATGTTCTCGTACTCCTGCTGCGTAAGGGTGATGGCTAGGAGGTTAGCCGGGCAGCCGGTGCGGGCGGAAATTCGTCAGCGTCCGCGCAGGGGCAGCGGGGCGCCCATGACGGCGTACGGCTTGGCCGCGCTGGGGAAGAACACCTGCCGCGCCAGGTCCACATAGCCCAGCGAGCGGTACAGGCCACGGGCCGGGCTCTCGGTGTCGATCGCCGACAGGATCGAGCGCGGCTGCGCGGCTCCTTCGGTGATGGTGGTGATCAGTGCGCGGCCGATGCCCCGGTTCTGGTAACGCGGGTGGACGTGCAGTTCGGTGATCACGAAGGAGTCGTCGAGCCACTCGCCGTGGCCCTGGGCGCGCAGATACGGTTCGACGACGGTGGACCACCAGTGCGTGCGGTCGTTGGGCATGCCGTAGACGAATCCGACGAGACGTCCGTCGGCGGTGGTGGCGCCGAGCGCGCGGGCTCCGGGGTAGGTCATGTGCCGCAGCACGATCTGGCGGCGCACGGCGATTTCGTCGGCACCCAGTCCGAACGCCACGGCCTGCACGGCGAGCGCCTCGTCGACGCGGGCGGGCAGGTCCAGGGGGCCGATCACGACGTCGTCGGGGTCGCGGTGGCCGTGACCGGGAAAGCGCAGCATGTCGGGGAGCCTACCGGGGCAGTTGGGCGGACAGTGCCGGGGCCTGAGGGCCGTCGTCCGCCGTGAGCGCTCAGAAGAGCACGCTCATGAAGGCGCCGACCTCCTGGAAGCCCACCCTCAGGTACGTCCGCCTCGCAGCGGTGTTGAAGTCGTTGACGTACAGGCTCACCACCGGGGCCACGTCCGCCAGCGCATAGCGCAGTACAGCAGCCATGGCGGGGGCCGCGATGCCCTGGCCGCGGTACTCGGGGGCGACCCAGACGCCCTGGATCTGGCAGGCCTGCTGGGTCGCCGCGCCGATCTCCGCCTTGAAGACGACGTTGCCGTTCTCGTCGAGGCGGGCGAACGAGCGTCCGGAGCCGACGAGTTCGGCGACCCTGGCCTGGTAGAGCAGGCCACCGTCGCCGGCCAACGGCGAGACGCCGACCTCCTCGGTGAACATCGCCACGCATGCCGGCATGATCGTGTCCATTTCGTCCTTGCGGATGCGGCGGACGTACGGATCCGGGGTGATGTCGACGGGCATGCGGTCGGTGACCATGAGCGGCTGGTGGGAGCGGACCTCGCGGGCCGGGCCCCAGCTGGGTTCGAGGAGCCGCCACAGCCGGGCGGTGGATTCGGCGGGGCCGACGATCGAGGAGCAGCGGCGCCCGGCACGCCGGGCCCGGTCGGCGAAGGCCTGCACCGCGCGGTGGCCTGCGCAGATCGGGACGAGGTTGGCGCCCGCGTAGCACAGCGACGTGAGCATGCCGTCCTCGTACCAGCCCCACATCTCGCCGCCGAGACGCCAGGGGTCGAGGCCCGCGACCTGGACCCGGGACGTCACGAAGGCGTTCGTGACCGGCTCGCGGTCGAGAACGGCGAGCGCGGCATCCAGGTCACTCGGTTCGAGGACCCGGGTGGTGGTCTGCGTCAACACGTGCGGGAGCCTCACCCTGGGGTCTGCTGATCTCCGCACTGTACCTGGCGCGCTTGGACCGCGCCGCCCGGTGTCTCGGCACGCGGGCGGCACGGTGGGACCGGTGGGTCAGTCGTGACTTGTGGGATGGCCGTAGCCGACCTGGATCTCGTCGATTCTCAGCTGGTGATAGAAGGCGGGGACAGTGGCCGCGCCCCAGGTCGTCGGCACGTCGAGCCTGATGTAGCGGGTGCGGAGACCGTCGCCGAGGTCGATGAAGCGGATTCCTCTGGCGCTCTCCAGTACACCGGCCTTCACGTCACTCCACGTATGTCCGTCATCACTCACGGACACGGTGTAGTCCTTGATCCTCGCGGAGTCCTCCTTTCTGCCGAAGGTCTCCCTGTTGTACGTGGGCGACCACTCGCGCTGGTTGATCCCGAGGAAGGCGGTCTTGCGGATCCGGCCCAGGTCAAGTGTGTAACTCGCTGGCAGGGCGCCCCGGTTGTCACTGTACGTGGTGAAGTCACCGTCGGTGAGGGCGGGTTCACTCGCCTTGACGCTGCCGGTGGGGTAGACACCCTCGCGTCGGGGTGCGGTCCTCACCTTGAAGACGGTGTCGTAGGGATCCCACTGGGTGATCACCTCGATGGTGAGGGTCCCGTCGCGCTGGTCGAAGTGCAGCCGCTTGCCGGTGCGCAGGTCGGTGATGCGCTCGATCCGGTAGCCGTTGTCCCGGATGCGGACCTCGTCACCGCTCGTCGGTTTCGTGGTGACGTGCACGTACTGGGTGGTGCGGTGGGCGCGGCTGACGGTGATGTATCCGTGCGCGCCCTCGTTCCAGGCGCCCGGCTGCATACCGCCGTAGAGGAAGCCGCCCGCGTCGACGCCGTGCAGCGATTCCCAGATGGGTGGGAGGTAGTCCTTCAACAGGTCGATGAACTGCTCCTGCTGCGGCGGGAACCTCCCGTCGACCATGGCCGTGAAGTCCATGAGGGACCTGATGGAGTTACCCGCGTTGGCGATGTACCGGTCGACGTTGAGTCCGGTGGAGACGGGCCGGTCCTGGCCGTCGTACCACCAACTGCCGGTGTCCGGGACCTTGTAGCAGGACTCGGTCAGGCGCGGCAGCGGGGTCCAGATCGCCGACGGCTGGTCGTACGGCGGGGTCATCCCGGTCTTCTGCTCATGGGACACCATGTCCATGATCGGGGTGTCCTCGTTGTTGTTGCTCAGGGTCATGTCCGGACGCAGCTCACGGATCTGCTCGTAGAGCCGGTGCTGTTCCCAGTACTCGTTGTCGTTGTCGATCCAGAACCCTGCGAGTTTCGGGTAGTTGGCCATCACCTCGAAGAAGTTGTCGTAGCTGAACTCACCGAAGCCCTGGCGGGTCGTGAGGTCGACGTCGTGGCCCTTGTAGGCGGAGTACGCGGCCGAGTCGAGCGTTTCGATGCCCTGTTCGTCGTGCCACTTGGGGTCGTCGGTCATGTAGAGGATGACCTTGATGCCCTTCGCCTCGGCGGCGTCGACGAGTTCGCCGAGGATGTCGCGCTTGGTGGAGCAGGAACCTGGGATCTTCGAGGGCCACGGGCGGGCATAGCCCAGGCGGGAGTGGAAGGTGGCGAGCACGATGTAGCTCGCGCGGATCTTGCGGGCCTCGTCGACCCAGTAGCCGGGATTCCAGCCGCCGTCCGTGACGGCCTTCTCCCACTCGGCGCAGTCGTAGTGCTTGGGGGCGGTGAACATGCCCCAGTGCAGGAAGAGCCCGGCGGTGGCGCCTTGCAGCATGGTCTGCCGGGGCGGGTAGGACGGCTGGTGCACGGTCGCCGCCTGGCCGGCGGGCGCCGTGAACAGGCCGCAGAGGAGGGCGAGTACGGCCACCCACAGCAGGTGGACGGCGTGCCTTCTGGGTCTCATGGGTACGTGACCTCGGTTCCGTTGACGAAGACCTTCTTCAGGACGAGATCCGGTGCGGACTCGATGACGTTCGGCTCGGTGATGTCCGTGAAGTCGCAGCGCTCGATGCGGATGTGCTGGAAGGGGTCGGTGTCCAGGCCCTCGAGGTTGATCGCGCGACGGGCGCCGTCGTGGACCATGTCCTGGACGTGGACGTTGCGGATGACGGCCGGGCGGTCGCCGGTCTGGCCCGAGTAGCGGGTGGTCAGATAGATGCAGTCCCGGTCGATCTGCCGCCCGCTGCAACGGCGGACGTACACGCCGTCGATGGCGCCGCCGCGCTTCTTGTTCGTCTTGAGGAAGACCGGATGGCGCGGGTTGTAACGGCCCGGGAAGTCGAGGGGGTTGATCCGGCAGTCCTCGGCGAAGACGTCGTACACCCCACCGGACATCTCACTGCCGACGGCGATGCCGCCCCAGCGGCCGGAGAACACACAGTCGCGTACGACGATGTTCCGGCTCGGCACCCCGACCCGCAGCCCGTCCTCGTCCCGCCCCGACTTGATGGCGATCGAGTCGTCCTCGGTGTGGAAGCGGCAGCCGGTGACGTACACGTCCTGGCAGCACTCGGGGTCGCAGCCGTCGCTGTTGTTGATGCGACCGACGACGTCGACGTCCTTGACCAGGACGTTGCTGCACAGGACGGGGTGAAGGGTCCACATGGCCGGTTCGAGGAACGTGACGTCCCGGACGAGGATGTTCCGGCAACGGTAGAACTGCACCATGCTGGGCCGCAGGTAGTGCCCCGCACCGAAGATCCGCTCCTCCACCGGCACACCCTGCTCGCCCATGCGGCGCAGCTCGGCCTGGTCGACGGGCGCACCGCCGCCCGGGTCGCGCCAGCTCTTTCTGCGCCTCTCCCTGCGTCGGCCATCCCTGTCATCCGATGAATCATCGTCGGGCGCCTTGTCGGCACAGAGAGCGGCGGCGACCGAAGCACCGCTGACAAGCATGTGCCGTAGCGCTCGCGCACTGGCTCGGGACCTGTACTGCGTTCGGAAACACGGCGACTCCCTGCGGCTTCGGCCGGGATGTCCCGGCGATGAGACAGCGCTTCCTCAGTCCGTGTGCTCGAGCAAGGTCCTGCGATACATCGGATCTGTCAAGGTTCTGCGCTCAGATCGAACCGGTTGATCCGCGAACTCGCAGCTCAACGGGGAGCGATACGGACTCGACGTCGTCGTCGCCGGCCATCAGCCGGGTCAGAGCATCGCCCGCCGCCCTGCCGAGATCCCCTCGGGGTACCGCTACCGTGGTCAGCGGCGGGGACGCATAGCGGGCGAGCCCGATCTCGTCGAAGCCGGTGAGGGACAGGTCGCCGGGCACACGGATCCCCGTCTCGGTGAGCCGGGAGAGCAGACCGAGGGCCACGAAGTCGTTGTAGGCCACGACGGCCGACGCGGCGGTCTCGACGACGGCGGGCCCGGCCGCATATCCGTCGTCGGTGGTCGACCCGCAGGCCAGCACGGTGACGTCGAGCCCGAAGGCCCGCGCACCGGACAGGGCGCGCAGCCGCTCGCGGTTGGCCCAGGAGCCCTCCGGGCCGGCGAGATAGGCGACCCGGCGATGGCCGAGCTGGGACAGGTGCCCGCACAGGGCGAGCAAGCCCTGGTAGAAGTCCACGCACACCGAGTGCACGGCGAGCCCGGTCTCCTGGCGGTTGGCGAGGAGCAGCGGTACCCCGCGACCGACCAGCGCGGCGAGGTCGGCGCGCGGCATGCGCGGCGCGCACGGCAACAGCCCGTCGGCGTAACCATCAGGTCCTCGGCGAGCTCCCGCTCGACGGCCGGATCCTCGTCGGAGTCCATGACGACGACCCGTGCACCCCGGTCCCGGGCACTGGCGGAGAAGGCCTTGACCAGGTCGCTGAAGTGGGGATTGGCGAGGTCGGGGACGAGCACGCCGATCGTCCCCGACCGCCCACGGGCGAGGCCCTGCGCGGCCGCACTGGGGCGGTAACCGAGCTCCTCGATGGCCAGACGCACCCGGCCGGCAAGAGCCGGGTCCACCGTCCCGATGCCGTTGAGCACCCGGGAGACGGTGGACACCGACGCGTCCGCGGCGCGGGCCACGTCGGCGATGGTGATCCGCCTGGCCCGCTGCGACGACTGGTCCTGCCGGGGTTTCGCCATGGCCATCGGGGGTCTCCCTCCGGTCCACTACGAGGTAGCGCTTTCTCGGAAGCGATGTCCTGGGAGAGAAACTAGCGGTGGCCGGTGGCGCGGGAAAGATCCGCGGAGCCGGGGCGGGGTTGCCGTGGCCGGATCACGCACCCGCGGCCCCTGCCCGTCCCTTCGCCGGCAGACCCGGTGGCACGCCCACCGCAGACCGGGTGTCACGCCGACGGCGGATCCGGTGTCACCCCGCGACCGAGACCGAAGGCTCGCCGGACGCTGCGCCCTCGGCCTCCATCTGCTCGGCGAGCTTCATCGCCTCCTCGATGAGGGTCTCCACGATCTTCGACTCGGGCACGGTCTTGATGACCTCACCCTTCACGAAGATCTGACCCTTGCCGTTCCCGGAAGCAACGCCCA
>NZ_JBVHHL010000066.1:0-40723 GCF_055561075.1 Streptomyces sp. NPDC022910 | reverse complement strand
TGCCGCCGATGCCGGCATGTACGCCGTGACTCTCGTAGCCTCCGCCTCCGCCCCCCCCCCCCCCCCCCCGGGGCGCCGCCCCCCCCCCCCCCGGGGCCCCCCCCCCCCCCCCCCCCCCCCCCCCGGGGGGGGCGCCCCCCCCCCCCCCCCCCCCCCCCCGGGGGGGCCCCCCCCCGCGACCGCCCCCTCTTCGTGCGTCAGCCGCGCAGGCTGCGGGCCGGCAGGAACACGTGCGCGGCGCCGCTGAGGGTTTCCTCGGCGCCCGCGAACGCGGCCAGCCGTGCCGGGTCCACGGGCCGGCCGGGCACCGCATCGGGCCAGGGGCGGGTGGCGAACACGAAGTAGGCGTAGCCGCGTGTGCGGACCGCGGCGAGCCACTCCGGGGGCACGGTGCACTGGGCGTTCAGGTACGGCATGGTGACCACGGCCTGGCCAGCCTCCGCCAGCAGTGTCACGGGCAGACCCGGGCGCTGGGAGCCGTCGACGACCTCCTCGCCCAGGTTCAGTCCGTTGTTGCGCAGCAGGGCCGCCACGGCGGCCCTGGAGCCCTCGGGGCCGTTCGCGCCGTCGCCGAGGGAGTAGGCGAGAAGGTAGGGCATGTCTCCGTCGGGAGCTTCACCGCTCCAGGCCAGGACGACGAGCGTGCCGAGGTCTGCGGCGCGGAAAGGGCGCGTATCACTGGGGGTTGTGGTCACCGCGGAACCGTATCGACGGGCCGGAGCGTGGCCGGACGCTTTCTCGCCCGACCGGGGGATTCGGTCGACGGCGACCACACGAACGGGGGATCCGCGGTGACGGCACGGCCGGAAGGCGAGGTGGAACTCACCGGCCCTGGAGGGGAAGTCCGCCGAGCAGCCGGGCAGGGCCGCCCTGCTGGTTGAGGGTGGTCGCCGCGCTCTTCACGGTGCTGAGAAGGGAGTCCTTGTTCTCGGTGTCGAGGCCGTCGGACTGGTGCGAGAGGGGACGCACGTCGAGCGTCTTCTGGGCGGTGACGGTCTCCAGGGCGCCGTTGAGGCTGGTGGGCGTGAGGTTGGAGGCATCGCCGGCGAAAGCGGGGGCGGCGATCCCGGTGACGGTCAGGGATCCGGCGACGACAGCGGCGGCCTTGAGGGACTTCATCGGGTTCCTTTCTTCGGCGACTCATGTCACCAGGGGGAATGGGTGTGCCCTGGCTAACGAGCCCCCTGACCCGCGGAAACCCCGCGTGCGGAAGATTCCTGTGGCTCGCAGGAAAGCTGAGGAGAAGCGGCCCGGGACCGGCCCTGTACGCGGCCGAACAGCCGTCGGCCTGCACCCGCGTCCGGCACGACGGCGGTTCGGCGCGTGTGTACCGCCCCGGCTCAGGTCGTCGGGCGCGACGGCAACGCCGTGGGCGGCGCGGTGAGCGTCGGGTGCGGCATCGGCCGCAGACTGGGCATCGGGGCGATACTGGGCATCGGCGGGAGACTGGGCATCGCGGGCAGGCTGGGCAGACCACCACCGACCATGTTGACGAGGACGACCTTGAAGAGCGCGTGCAGCACCTGCTTGGCCATCGGCAGCACCTCTCTGGAGTCACCCGAGGTGGCCGCTGCCATCAGCTTGTCGACCGCCTTCTGCAGAGCGGCGAGCGCTTCGCCCTGCGAGAGGGAGACCGTCGGTATGGGGACGGTCGGCACGGGCGTCGGCGTGCCTGTCTCGGCGAGGGCGTCCTTCGCGGCCTTGCCCAGCCTGGCCGTCTCGTCCGCGGGGAGCTGACCGTTGTCCGCTTTGAGCACGGCGGTGAGCAGATCGGTGACCGGTGCCGCGGCACCGCCGGCGCCGGCCAGCCACTGGGCCTGCGCCAGGAGCGCGTCCGCCCCGGGCACGGGTGCCGCCGCCGCGTGCGTGCGGCCGTGCGATGAGTCGTGGTCGGCGGCCACGGCAGTCGGCACGGCGATGCCGAGCACGAGCGTGGCGCAGACGGCGGAGGAGGCGAGGCGCCGGGCGGGCAGAGCACGCATGGGGTGTTCCCTTCGTTGTGAGCGTTGGGGTCCTTGTGCTCACCGTGAAAGCGGACATCGACTCCTGCAACCGAGCGAACGCGTTGCGTAGCTCCCGCACCGGGCAATCGCGGGCTTCTTCCCTGGTGGGACGCCCTTCGACGCATTGAAACCCGACCCACCCGTTTGGGGTACGCCCGGACGACGCAACGCCAACCGGCCGCCTCCCGGAGGGAGAACGGCCGGTAGAAGGGGTCCGCTCGGGCGTCAGCCGTTGACGCAGGAGTTGCCGAACGCGGGGTTCAGCAGGCCGATCACGTTGACCGTGTTCCCGCACACGTTGACCGGAACGTGAACCGGGACCTGCAGGACGTTGCCCGACAGGACGCCCGGGGAGTTGTCGGCGGCGGCGATGGCGCCGCTGTCGGCGGCGGCGATGCCGGCGGTGCCCGCCACGGCCGCAGCGGCAACGGAAGTCAGGGCCAGGCCCTTCGCGATACGCGACATGGAGAGGTGCTCCTTGGGGATCGTCACAACAGCCGGGGCGGAATGCCCGACGTTGAGTCAACTGCGGGGTGCGCACCCGGGTTGCGCCTCCGATGGGGTGATCTCCGGAATTGCCGGGCTCCACAGCTCCGACACACTTGACTCGTCCGGCAGGCCGCGGTTCCGCCGCCGTGCCGTGCGTCGCCGCCGATCCCACGCCGCACGACACACCGCCCCCGCCCCACGCAGGGCGGGCCGGACCCGCTGCGCCAGGCCCGGCCCGCCGGTCCGCGCGCTCCCCCGCAGCGACTGCCGGAGCGTCCAGCGTGCCCTCAGGCGATCCTGCCGGTCTTGGAAAAATGCGCACTACGGTTCGGGGAGATCAGGAGACTGGTCGCCTCACCGCGGTAGCTGATCACCCGGGCGCAGCCTGGGATGGGGAGACGCGACCACGGTCTCCCAGCTGCCACCCGGCCCGCGCCTGCCCCGCGACACGATCCCACTCGCCATCCGCCCTCCCCCAGCGCACACCGGAAACCACCCATGGTGCACGCCACCGGAAAAGGCCGGAACCCCGCCGGACGACGGTTTCGCCCAGCCCTGAGGCCCTGGAGGACGCGCGGGTGCCCGAGCACCGCTCGCGCCTACGCGCGCCGCCTCACGCCCCGCACGACCTCAGAAACGCCCGGGTCCGCCGCGCGATCGGCAGCGGCTTGTCCGGATCGCACGGGTACATGTCCTGCTCCACGATCGCGAACAGGTCGACGTCGAGCTTCTGCACGGCCGCCAGCACCGGCTCCAGCGCGGGGACTCCGGAGGGCGGTTCGCACATCACGCCACGCGCCACCGCAGGGCCGAACGGGACCTCGTCCGCCCGTACCTGGGCCAGGATCTCCGGGTCGACCTGCTTGAGATGGAGGTAACCGATCCGCTCCCCGTAGGTCTCGATCAGCTTGACGCTGTCACCGCCGCAGTACGCGTAGTGTCCCGTGTCCAGGCACAGCGACACCACCGAGGAGTCCGTGGCGTCGAGGAAGCGCGTGACGTTCTCCTCGCTGTCGATGTGCGTGTCGGCGTGCGGATGGACGACGATCTCCAGCCCGTACCGCTCGCGCACCTCGCGCCCCAGCCGCTCGGTCTGCGTGGTCAGGTGCCGCCACTGCTCGGCGGTCAGGGTGCTCGGCTCCAGCACCTCGCCCGTCTTGTCGTCCCGCCAGAACGCCGGGATGACCACGAGGTGCGAGGCGCCCATGGCCTGGGTCAGCGCGGCGATGTCCGAGACGTGCGCCCACGTGGCCGCCCATACGTCAGGGCCCCGGTGCAGCCCCGTGAAGACCGTGCCCGCCGAGACCTTGAGGCCGCGCCTCCCGGTCTCCTCCGCCAGCACCGTGGGATCGGTGGGCAGATAGCCGTAGGGGCCCAGTTCGATCCACTCGTACCCGGACTGGGCGACCTCGTCGAGGAAGCGCTGCCAGGGCACCTGACGGGGGTCGTCCGGGAACCAGACGCCCCAGGAGTCGGGGGCCGATCCGACCTGGATACGGGAGAGTGGGCCTTGGGGTGACAACGACGTCATGGGCGTCAGCTTCCGGCCACTCCGAAGCCATGTCAAGCTGTCGTCCGAATGTCTGGACAAAACATTGACACGGCTCCCTCAACGCGGCTAGACCTGGGGGCAGCCGATGTGAAGGGAACTCGATGGAGGAGTTCAAGGAGTCCGCGCCGCACGCCGCCGCGGGGTCCGGCGGCCCGAGCGGCCCCGGTGGCCCGTACGAGCTGATCACCATGGGCCGGATCGGCGTGGACCTCTATCCGCTGCAAACGGGCGTGCCGCTGCCGCAGGTGACGTCCTTCGGGAAGTACCTGGGCGGTTCGGCGACGAACGTCGCGGTCGCCGCTGCGCGTCTCGGACGCCGTACTGCGGTCATCACGCGCACGGGCGACGATCCCTTCGGCACCTACCTCCACGAGGCACTGCGCGGTTTCGGCGTGGACGACCGCTGGGTCACGCCGGTCGCGGGGTTGCCCACCCCGGTGACGTTCTGCGAGGTGTTCCCGCCGGACGACTTCCCGCTCTACTTCTACCGGCAGCCCAAGGCTCCCGACCTGGAGATCGACGCGCACGAGCTGGACCTGGACGCGATCCGCGCCGCGCGCATCTTCTGGATGACGGGCACGGGCCTGAGCGAGGAGCCCAGCCGCACCGCCACCCTCGCCGCGCTGGCCCATCGCGGCAAGGCCGGTACGACGGTCTTCGACCTCGACTGGCGGCCCATGTTCTGGCGCGACCCGGAGTCCGCGCGCCCGTTCTACGCCGAGGCCCTGCGCCACACGACCGTCGCCGTCGGCAACATCGACGAGGTGGAGATCGCCACCGGTGAGCGGGACCCGCACGCCGCCGCACGCGCCTTGCTGGACGCAGGCGTCGAACTCGCGGTCGTCAAACAGGGACCCAAGGGCGTCCTCGCGGTCAGCGGCACGGGCGAGTCGGCGGAGGTCCCCCCGCTCCCGGTCAAGGTCCTCAACGGCCTCGGCGCGGGCGACGCCTTCGGCGGGTCCCTCTGCCACGGGCTGCTGGGCGGCTGGGAGCTGGAGCGGATCATGCGGTACGCGAACGCCGCGGGCGCCATCGTCGCCTCCCGTCTGGAGTGCTCGTCCGCGATGCCCACGGCCGCCGAGGTCGAGGGCGCGGTCACGGCGGGAGCGGTGCTGTGAGGACCGGACATGTCGGGGGCGCCCGCCACGAGGGCGAGGCCGGCACCGAATTCCGGAACGGCCGCTCCGGCGACACGCACGCGCGCGTGGACGAGGAGAAGGCCACCACCGCGCGCGTGGAGCACCAGAAGACCGCCACCGCGCGCGTGGACGACGACAAGACCCCCACCGCGCACGCGGAACACGACAGGGCCCCCACCCCGCGCGTTGACATCGCCGAGCTCGTTCGCCTCCGCGCCCACCGGCCCCAGGCGATCGCCGAGGCCGCCGCCCGCCGGTCACGGCGTCCCTTGATCAGCGACACGGGCCGACTGATGATCGTCGCCGCCGACCACCCCGCCCGCGGCGCCCTCGGCGTCGGTGACCGCAGGATGGCCATGGCGAGCCGCGCCGACCTGCTGGAGCGGGTCTGTCTGGCGCTGTCCCGTCCCGGTGTCGACGGCGTGCTCGCCACCGCCGACATCCTCGACGACCTGCTGCTGCTCGGCGCCCTCGACCACAAGGTCGTCATGGGGTCGATGAACCGCGGCGGCCTCCAGGGCGCCTCCTTCGAACTGGACGACCGCTTCACCGGCCACCGCCCGCGGGACATCGAGCGGCTCGGCTTCGACGCGGGCAAGCTGCTGCTCCGCATCGACTACGACGACCCGGGATCGCTCAACACCCTGGAGTCCACCGCCCGCGTCATCGACGAGATGGCCGAGCGCGGGCTGCCGGTCTTCATCGAGCCGTTCATCAGCCGCCGCACCCCCGAGGGCCGGCTCCGCAACGACCTGAGCGCCGAGGCCGTGACCAGGTCCATCGCCATCGCCAGCGGCCTGGGCGGCAGTTCGGCGTACACGTGGCTGAAGGTCCCGGTCACGGACGATCCGGACGACATGGCCCGGGTCATGGAGACCTCCACTCTGCCGGCCGTGCTGCTCGGCGGTGACGTCGGCGAGGACCAGGAGGGCGCCTACGAGAAGTGGCGCGGGGCCCTCCAACTGCCCACCGTCAAGGGCCTGGTGGTCGGCCGTTCGCTGCTGTACCCGGCGGACGGCGACGTCGCCACGGCCGTGGACACCGCCGTAGGACTTCTGTGAGGGCCGCATGAGCAACGAGCTGTACGTCCCCAGGGGCGCCACCACGAACGCGCAGTACGCCCTCGACATCGACCCCAAGCGGGCCGGCTGGAGCCACAGCAGTCTGCGGATCGTGGAGCTCCGGCCCGGCAGCACGCATATGTTCACCACCGGTGACAGCGAGTGGATCGTGCTTCCCCTCGAGGGCGCCTGTACCGTGCACATAGAGGACAAAATGTTCCAACTCCTGGGCAGGGACGACGTGTTCGCGGGGGTTTCCGACTTCGCGTACGTGCCCCGGGACGCCCGGGTCCAGATCGCCTCCGGCGCGGGAGGCCGCTTCGCCCTGGCAGGAGCGAAGTGCGAGCGCCGACTCCCCGCCCGCTACGGCCCCGCGCCGGAGGTCCCCGTCGAAGACCGCGGCAGCGGCAACTGCGCCCGCCAGGTGCGCAACTTCGCCTCTGCCGACGCCTTCGAGTGCGACAAGCTCATCGCCGTCGAGGTGATCACACCCGGCGGAAACTGGTCCTCGTACCCGCCGCACAAGCACGACGAGACGCGGCCGGGCGAGGAGACGGAGCTGGAGGAGATCTACTACTTCGAGATCCAGGGCCCGAACGGTTTCGGATACCAGCGCGTATTCCCCTCCCGTGAGGGCGGATCCGACGTCCTCGCCGAGGTCCGCAGTGGCGATGCCGTCCTCGTCCCCGACGGCTGGCACGGCCCCTCCGTCGCCCAGCCCGGACACACCATGTACTACCTGAACGTCATGGCCGGGCCGGGTGAGGAGCGCCAGTGGCGGATCTGCTTCCACCCGGCCCACATAGAAAGCACAGGGGGATACCGATGACCTCAACGACGAGGCTCACGGTCGCTCAGGCGCTCGTACGCTTCCTGGCCGCCCAGTACACCGAGCGCGACGGCGTGCGCCGCCGCCTGATCGGCGCGACCTGGGGCATCTTCGGCCACGGGAACGTCGCGGGCCTCGGGCAGGCGCTGGTCGAGTACGGCGATGTCATGCCGTTCCACCAGGGCCGCAACGAGCAGTCGATGGTTCACGCGGCGGTCGGCTACGCCCGCCAGTCGGACCGGCTGTCCACGCACGCCGTGACGACGTCGATCGGGCCCGGCGCGACCAACCTGGTCACGGGTGCCGCCCTCGCCACCGTCAACCACCTCCCGGTCCTGCTGCTGCCCGGCGACGTCTTCGCCACCCGGCCGGCGGACCCGGTGCTCCAGCAGCTCGAGGTCCCGCACGCCGGTGACGTGTCCGTCAACGACTGTCTGCGCCCGGTCTCGAAGTACTTCGACCGGATCACCCGCCCCGAGGCACTGATCCCGGCCGCCCTCCAGGCGATGCGCGTGCTCACCGACCCGGTGGACACCGGCGCGGTCACGCTCGCGCTGCCGCAGGACGTGCAGGCGGAAGGCTTCGACTGGCCGGAGGCGTTCTTCGCCGAGCGCACGTGGACGGTGCGCCGTCCGGGCTCCGACCCGGTCGAACTCGCGAAGGCCGTCCACGCGATCCGCTCCGCCCGGCGCCCGCTCGTCGTGGCCGGTGGCGGCGTCCACCACAGCCGGGCAGAGGAGGCTCTCGCCGAGTTCGCCGAGGCCACCCTCATCCCGGTCGCCTCCACCCAGGCCGGCAAGGGCTCGCTGCGCTGGGACCACCCGCAGGACGTGGGTGGCATCGGGCACACCGGCACGGCGACCGCCGACGAACTGGCCCGCACCGCCGACCTGGTGATCGGCGTCGGCACTCGCTACACCGACTTCACGACGGCCTCCGGCACCCTCTTCAGCGGTGACGGTGTCCGTTTCCTCAACCTGAACATCGCCCCGTTCGACGGGCACAAGCTCTCCGGACTGCCGCTGATCGCGGACGCGCGCAGCGGTCTGGGGGAGCTGACCGAGGCGCTGGAGCTGCACGACCACCGCGTCGACGCGGCATACGTCACCGAGTACACCGAGGACAAGCAGCGCTGGGAGCACCGCGTGGACGCGTGCTTCGAGGCCGAAGAACCGGACGTCCGGCCGACGCAGCCGCAGGTCATCGGCGCGCTCGACGCCGTCGTCGACGAGTCGGACATCATCATCAACGCGGCCGGCTCGCTCCCCGGCGACCTCCACAAGCTGTGGCGGTCCCGTTCCCGTGACCAGTACCACCTCGAGTACGGCTACTCGTGCATGGGCTACGAGATCCCGGCGGCCATCGGTGTGAAGATGGCCGCCCCGGACCGGCCGGTGTGGGCGCTCGTCGGCGACGGCACGTATCTGATGATGCCGACGGAGATCGTCACGGCCGTGCAGGAGGGCGTCGCGATCAAGATCCTGCTCGTACAGAACCACGGCTACGCGTCCATCGGCGGCCTGTCGGAGACAGTGGGCGGCGAGCGGTTCGCAACCGCCTACCGCTTCAGGTCCGAGGACGGTACGTACACGGGGGCGCCGCTGCCC
Organism: Streptomyces sp. NPDC022910; assembly: GCF_055561075.1. Lineage (NCBI taxonomy): Bacteria > Bacillati > Actinomycetota > Actinomycetes > Kitasatosporales > Streptomycetaceae > Streptomyces > Streptomyces sp. NPDC022910. The sequence goes on along the minus strand of NZ_JBVHHL010000066.1, from coordinate 32,043 downwards.
GTGGACCTCGCCGCCAACGCGGCCAGCCTCGGCATGCGCGTGCTGCGCGCGAAGACCGTACGCGGCCTGCGCGCCGCCCTCGCCGAGGCACGCGACGCGGACACTCCCACATGTGTCTACGTGGAGACCGAAACCGCAGACACTGTGTCGGGCGCGCCTCCGGCGCAGGCCTGGTGGGATGTACCCGTGGCCGAGACCGCGACACGGCCGTCGGCGGTCAAGGCGCGCGAGGAGTACGACCGGCACGTCTCGACCCGACGCCGCCATCTGTGAAGGAGTTCTTGGGCATGACGAAGATCGTCAACCACTGGATCGGCGGCAAGGCCGTCGAAGGCGCGTCGGGCACGTACGGTCCGGTGACGGACCCGGCGACCGGCGCGGTCACCACGAAGGTCGCCTTCGCGAGTGTGGACGAGGTGGACGCGGCCGTCGCGGCGGCCAAGGACGCCTACCGCACCTGGGGGCAGTCCTCGCTCGCGCAGCGCACGTCCATCCTCTTCAGGTTCCGGGCGCTGCTCGACGCGCACCGCGACGAGATCGCCGAGCTGATCACCGCCGAGCACGGCAAGGTGCACAGCGACGCGCTCGGCGAGGTCGCGCGCGGCCTGGAGATCGTCGACCTGGCCTGCGGCATCAACGTGCAGCTGAAGGGCGAGCTGTCCACGCAGGTCGCGAGCCGCGTGGACGTGGCCTCGATCAGGCAGCCGCTGGGCGTCGTCGCGGGCATCACGCCGTTCAACTTCCCGGCGATGGTCCCGATGTGGATGTTCCCGATCGCCATCGCGTGCGGCAACACGTTCGTGCTGAAGCCGTCCGAGAAGGACCCGTCGGCGGCGATCCGCCTCGCCGAACTGCTGGCGGAGGCCGGCCTGCCGGACGGCGTCTTCAACGTCGTCCACGGCGACAAGGTGGCCGTGGACCGTCTCCTCGAGCACCCGGACGTCAAGGCCGTGTCCTTCGTGGGCTCGACCCCGATCGCCCGCTACATCCACACCACGGCCTCCGCGAACGGCAAGCGCGTGCAGGCCCTGGGCGGCGCGAAGAACCACATGCTGGTCCTGCCGGACGCGGACCTGGACGCGGCGGCCGACGCCGCGGTCTCGGCGGCGTACGGCTCGGCGGGCGAGCGCTGCATGGCGATCTCCGCCGTCGTCGCCGTGGGCTCCATCGGCGACGAGCTGGTGGAGAAGATCCGCGAGCGCGCCGAGAAGATCAAGATCGGTCCGGGCAACGACCCGGCGTCGGAGATGGGCCCGCTGATCACGAAGGCGCACCGCGACAAGGTGGCCTCGTACGTGACGGGCGCGGCGGCGGAAGGCTCCGAGGTCGTCCTGGACGGCACCGGCCACACCGTAGAGGGCTACGAGGACGGTCACTGGATCGGCATCTCGCTCCTCGACAAGGTGCCGACCTCGGCGAAGGCGTACCAGGACGAGATCTTCGGCCCGGTGCTGTGCGTGCTGCGCGTCGACACCTACGAGGAGGGCGTCGACCTCATCAACGGCTCGCCGTTCGGCAACGGCACCGCGATCTTCACCCGGGACGGCGGCGCGGCCCGCCGCTTCCAGCTGGAGATCGAAGCGGGCATGGTCGGTGTGAACGTGCCGATCCCGGTCCCGGTGGGCTACCACTCCTTCGGCGGCTGGAAGGACTCGCTCTTCGGCGACCACCACATCTACGGCAACGACGGCACGCACTTCTACACCCGCGGCAAGGTGGTCACCTCCCGCTGGCCCGACCCGTCGGAGGCTCCGGCGGGCGTGGACCTCGGGTTCCCGCGGAACCACTGAGAGTGCCCCCGAAACCTTGATGAGGCCGTCCGTTATGCGGACGGCCTCATTTTTTTACACAACCTTGCTGCGGTTCCCGTACGGTGAAAAGCCGCCGTGCGGCAGTGCAGTAGACGCGCGAATCAGTTGTGCAACAACATCTCGCCACTGATTCCGTAGGTGGGGACCCATTGACGTGACGGTTTTCGTCGGGGTTCCATCAGCGCCGGGAGCGGACGAAGTGACATACGACGAGAGCCGCCGGAGGCGATAGCGCTCCCTACCGCAACCAGCCGCACCAGTCGATCGGAACCGCCGCATGACCGACACGCTCCGTCCTGTCGACAACGCCGTCATCGAGGCGTCGGACAGTCCTCAGAAACTCAAGCGCTCGATCGGAGTCGTCGGCGGCACCCTGCTCACGCTGTCGTGCGTGACGCCCGCCTCCACACTCTTCGTGGTCGTCCCCGATCTCTTCGGCTCGCTCGGCACAGCGACCGCCCTCACGATCGCCATCGGCTCCCTCCTCTGTATCGCCGTGGCGTTCTGCTACTCGGAGCTGGGCACGCTGATCCCCAGCGCCGGCGGCGAGTACGCCATGGTGTCCACGCTGGCCGGGCGGCTGGCGGGCTGGCTGGTCTTCGTGCTGTCCCTGCTGGTCGTCATGATCGTCCCGCCGGTGATCGCGATGGGCACGGCGGACTACCTGGCGCCGGTCGTGCACCTCGACCCGGCGATGACGGGCGCCGGGGTCATGCTGCTCGCCACCCTCGCCGGTCTGCTCGACCTGCGCGCCAACGCCTGGATCACCGGTATCTTCCTGGTCCTCGAGGTCGTCGCCGCGGGTGTCGTCGCGATCCTGGGCTTCACGCACAGCGAGCGCGGCGTCGGCAGCCTGGTGTCGATGCAGGTGGCCGGCTCCGGCGGCCACGCGGACACCGTGACGGCCATGCTGGTGGTCTCCGGGCTCGCCATCGCCCTCTTCGTCACACAGGGCTTCTCGACCGCCGTCTACCTCTCCGAGGAGCTTGAGGACCCGCGCCGCAACGTCGCCCGCACCGTCCTCACCACTCTCGCGATCTCCTCGGTCGTCATCCTGGTCCCGGTCGTCGCCATCACCATGGGCGCCTCGGACCTGCAGGCCCTGACCGGCGGCGACATCAGCAGCATGGTCACCGCCTGGTCGAACTCGGCCGTCGGCACCTTCGTGAGCCTCTGCGTGGCCCTCGCGATCATCAACGCAGGCATCGTCATGGTCATCCAGAACTCCCGCGTGCTGTTCGCCTCGGCCCGCGACAAGGCGTGGCCCGAGCCGGTCAACAACGCCCTTGCCAAGCTCGGCCGGTTCGGCTCCCCGTGGGTCGCCACCCTCGTGGTGGGCGTCCCCGGCGCGCTGCTGTGCTTCGTCAACCTGGACACGCTGTACGGCGTCACGGGCGTCTCCGTGACCGGCATGTACCTACTGGTGGCCGTGGCCGCCCTGCTCGCCCGGCGCGGCTCCCATGCGAGGACTCCGGCGTGGCGGATGCCTCTGTGGCCCGCGATGCCCGTCCTGCTGATCGTGGTCCTGGCGTACATCCTCAGCCAGCAGGAGGCGAGCTACCTGCTGTGGACGGGCGGCATCACGGCGGTGGCCACCCTGTACTGGCTCCTCTACCTGCGTCCGCGCCGCGACACGCGCTGGCTGGTGTCGATTCCGGAGGACGCGCAGGCCTGAGCCCTCGCGTGTGTCCCGGGCCGCTCTCCGCACGATGTGTCAGGGAGCCGGAGCCTCGCCCGTCTCGAGGCCGGCAAGCGTCGAGGCACCCGAGTACACCAGACGCCTGCCGCGCAGGACGCGCAGCCGGACGGTGCCGGCCGGATGGTGGGTGGAGTGACCGAGACGGTGGGGGGTGAGCGAGGGAAGGGGCAGCCGCAGAGCCGGGCTGCCCGCTCCCTCGCCGGTGAGCTCTGCCCGGTAGCGCGGACTGGTGGCGGTGATCCGCCACAGCCCGGCCTGGTGTCCGCCCCGCACGATCGCCGTGGGAGGGAACAGGTTGAGGCGTCGGCCGCCCCTGCTGATCACCATGCCGCCGACCGGCGCGGTGATCCGGCCCCGCCCGAGCAGGCCGCCGGCGAACGCCACGCCGATGCCGTCGCCGTCGAAGCCGTGCGCCTGTCCCCACCACCACCGGGGAGGAAACCCGCGTCCCCAGGACTTCTCCGCGTACACCTCGCACGTCGAAAGGTCCCAACGGTGGCGGCCCAGGCGCACCGTCCCTTCGACCCGTGCGTCGAAGAGGTGGGGGTGCCAGTAGTGGTTGAGACCCGGCAGCAGCGAGAAGACGCCGGCCGCCGGAAGCACGCTCCGCCGTCGCGGTGAGGGCACGATGGTCGCCTCGAGGCACACGTCCGCGAAACGGACCCGCAGCCTGTCGTGTGCGAAGCGGAGTGCGGGCGGAACACCCACCGCGTGGCAGCGAGTGGCCGTCCAGGCACCGTCATGAGTGGTCGACCGGACGAGGGAGAGCGGGCTCGCCGCTACGGTCACACTTCCCCAGCGACGGCCTCGGTGGTGGTTGACCCCGCACGCGACCAGGAGGACCCGGCGCCGTTCGGTGTCGGTGAACCGCCACAGACAACCCTCCATCAGCGCCTGGTGGGAGCGGAGGGCGTCTCCCCAGGGCGGGGTAGCGCCCGTGGCGCGCCACCACGCGGCGGGCATCCTCAGGTCTCCCGCTGTGTGACGTACTCGGCCATCGCGGCGCACCGCTCCCGGATGTCGCGCGGCAGGCGCACCGGCGCGAGCGCTTGGAGCGCCGCCGTCGTCCGCCGGCGCGCTCCGTCGCGTGCCGCGGCGGTGGGGGCTTCCTCGATCAGGTCCAGGATCTCGGGCAGGTCCTGCGGGCTGGGACGTTCGTTCGTACGTCCCAGCAGTCCCCGCAGTCCCCGCAGCCGCGTGACCGCGGGATCGGTCGTGGTGAGCGCCGAGATGACCGGGATGGCCTTCCGTGCGAGCCGGAGGTCGTTGCCGACGGGCTTGCCGGTGCGTCGTCGGTCACCGAGCAGACCGAGGATGTCGTCGATGCACCGGAAGGCCGTCCCGAGGCGGCGCCCGAACGCCGCGGCTCGGTTCTCCGCGACCGACACCGCGGAGGGCCCGGTCCAGGGACGCGCCTTCCCGTCCCTTCCGGGCGGAGCGGGCGGCGCTTGTGCCGGGCTGCTCACGGCCGGCGTGCTCCGTCCTCCACGGGGTGGGGAGCGCAGGTCGCTGGTGCGGACGAGGGCGGGCGGTGGGCTGCCACCGCCGTGCGGGCCAGCCACCCGGCGAACAGTGCCGAGGTGCCCGCCGCGATGACGTTCCACAGCGCAGGGGCCGGTGTACCGCGCCGGGCGAGGTCGACTAGCAGCGCTGTCATGGTCGCGCAGGTGGTGAGCGGGAGTTGCATGGAAGCCCAGAAGGTGACCCGGTCCGCGCCGCCGCGCTCCGCGAGCGCTCCGCGCCGCAGTCCCAGGAAGGCGTGGATGCCCGCAGGAGCACAGACGACCTGGGCCACCGCCACGATCAGCGGCAGGCGACCGGTGGCGGTCAGCGCCAACACGCCGACATAGAGGACGGCCTGCCCCGCTCCGTACACCTGAACCACCCGCACGGGCCCGAGGACGGTGGCGAGGGTGTGCTTGCCGACGATGCGGTCACCTTCGATGTCGGCGAGGTTCATGATCAGGCAGCGCAGCACCTGGAGGAGGCAGACGACGGCCGTGCACCACAGCAGGAGCGGGGAGAGCGGAGCGGACTGCAGGAGAGCGGCCAGCAGCGGTCCCATGCCGTAGAGCACGGCCGCGCAGGTGACTTCGCCGAACGCGTGGTAGTTCAGCCGTAGCGGAGGAGCCGTGTAGAACCAGGCCAGTGCCGCCAGGGTGACGGCCAGGAGTCTGGCGGACCCGCTGGGCATCGCGGCCATCAGCGCGGTCCCGATGAAGAGCGCGACGAAGGCGGCGGAGAGACTGACACCGGGCTGGAGCAGCCCGTCGACCAGGGTGCGGCTGCCGCCGGTCCAGGACGTGGGGGAAGGATTGGCCCGGTCCGCGTCCAGGTCGAAGTACTCGTTGCAGAAGTGGGTCATCAGGTGGGTCGACCAGGCGAACCCCAGAGTGAGCAGGTACGCGGGGAGCGAGAACCCTCCGGTCGCGTGGACGGCCAGAGTGACCCCGAAGCCGGTCACCATCATGCTCTGGAACAGGAACTTGACCCGGGCCAGTCTGAGGAAGGCGGCCACCGGGCCCACGTCGACCGGTGAGGCGGCCGCCCGGTGCGGACTCATGGGGCCTCTCTGGTCGCCATGATGATGCCGTGCGGGGTCCAGCCGGGCACCGTCACGCGCTCGATGGCGCCGAACCCCGCGTCGCGCAGGCACTGTTCGTGCACCCGCCACGGATAGATCATGCCGCCTTCGGCGGGCAGGGCCGCGAAGTAGACGCTGTCGAGCGCGGCGATGAGCGGTCCGTCGCCCTCGTCGTTGGACATGGAGTTGAAGATGACGACGCGGCCACCGGGCCGGAGGGCGTCGTGCGCCTTACGAAGGAGAGCCGTGTTCTCCTCAGGGGTCCAGATGACCAGTTGGTGGGCGAAGAGCACGCAGTCCATGTCCGTCGGGAACGGGTCGGCGAACATGTCGCACGGCTTGACCGATACGCGGGAAGCCAGACCCGCCTCGGCGATCTTCGCTCTGGTCACCCTGGCGGACGCGGGAATCTCCAGCACGGTGACGTCGAGGCCGGGGTTGTGCCGTGCCAGGGCGATCGCGTTGACGGCATCGCCGCCGCCGCAGTCGAGCAGGCGCCGCGCACCGCTGAGGTCCAGCTTGCGCACGAGATGGTCATGGGCCAGTTCTGACCAGGAGCGCATGTAGCGGTAGAAGACGGATTCGAGGCGTGGGTGGCTGCTGAAGCGGTGGTACAGGTCGGGGTCGTCGCCGGGAATGCGACGCAGGCCCACATTGGTGTTCTGGCGCAGTGAATCGACGAAATCCGCCTGGCCCTCGTAGACGATGTGCTGCTCGAAGGCGACCGTGTCCTTGATCTTGGGCCAGGTGCCGTCCTTGTCGAGCGTCGCGACGAGGTCGGCGACGCGGTAGCGCGAGCCCTCCTTGACCGTCAGGCCCAGGGCGGTACATCCCAGCAGCAGAATGGCTCCGGCCCGCTCTTCCAGCTCCAGGCGGTCACGGATCTCCGCCTCCGTCAGGGGGCCCTGCGCGAGGAGCAGTTCGATCAGACCCAGCTCGCAGGCGGCGTTGAGGTACTGGAAGGCCGCATGCCCGAACAGGATGAACGACAGGCGGTCCATGGTCAGCCCGTGAGCCGACCGTCCCGGGGCGGCCTGTGCCCCGGAGGGCTGCGCCGTGGTGGATGACGTCATGAGGAGCCTTCCGGCGGCGTAGGAGCAGTGGCGCGCATGTGTGGTGGCCGTGCTCATGCGGCGCTGTGGTGACCACGACGCATGCTCGCATGCGGGAACAGCGGGGCGAAGAAGGCCGGGGAACGCGGTGGTCCCTGCGGGTGAATGGGCCACTCACACGGTGTATGGGCTGGCGTTTCGGGACATCGGGCGTGCCAGGATGCTGCGTCGGCGGGAAGCCTTCCGTTTGTCCTCGGCGCAAAGGACTCCAGGTATGGAGCTGCACACCACCACTCTTTCCTCTCGTCCCGCGCGGCAGGACGCGGGTGCTCATGGAAAAAGGACCCTGGATCTCATGGGGATCGACCATATTCGGCTGTGCGTCGGAAACGCCCGTCAGGCGGCGCACTTCTACGTCACCGCGTTCGGTATGGAGTTGACCGCCCATCGCGGCAGTGAGAAGTCCCGCAACGGCACGGTGGAATATCTGCTCACCTCGGGTGATGTGCGGTTCCTGATCACCGGCGGAGCCGAGCCGGACAGCACCGCCGCACGGTGGGCCTTCGACCATGCGGACGGTGTCAGTGACATCGCCCTGGAGGTGGTCGACCTCGACGAGGGCCTGGCCTACGCGATCGAAGCCGGAGCCACCGTGCTCCAGGAACCCACCACTCATGCCGACGACATGGGGGAGGTCCGTACAGCCGCGATCGCCACCTACGGGAAACTGCGCCACACACTCGTGGAGCGCGGCCACTATCAAGGCCTGTTCCTGCCGGGCTTCGACCGCCCGTCCACGGGTCCCGCTCCCACCGGCCCGAGGCTCTTCCACCGCATCGACCACACGGTGGGATGCGTGGAGTTCGGCCGCATGGACGAATGGGTCGACTTCTACCAGCGCGTTCTGGGCTTCACCACCATGGCGGAGTTCATCGGCGACGACATCGCCACCGAATACTCCGCTCTCATGAGCAAGGTCGTCGCCGATGGAGCCGGGAAGGTGAAACTGCCGCTGAACGAGCCGGCTCCCGGGAAGAAGCGGTCCCAGATCGACGAGTATCTTCAGTACCACCGCGGTCCCGGCGTCCAGCACATCGCCCTGGAAACAGACGACATCGTCGCCGCCACCGACTCGCTCCGGTCGGCGGGCGTCGATTTCCTGACGACCCCCGACGCCTACTACGACGATCCGGAACTCCGCGCCCGTATCGGAACGGTCCGCGTCGACATCGCCGAACTGCGTGATCGCGGCATCCTGGTCGACAGGGACGACGACGGATATCTGCTGCAGATCTTCACGCGGCCGCTCGGCGACAGACCCACATTCTTCGTCGAATTGATCGAGCGGCACGGCAGCCAAGGTTTCGGAAAGGGCAACTTCAAGGCCTTGTTCGAAGCCGTGGAACGTGAACAGGAACGTCGGGGAAACCTGTAGTCACTCCCGAACGGGACGAATCCGAGGAGCGGTCGGTGAGCCGTGCGACTCTTGCCAAGAATCCGGATGACGTCACCCGCATGTTCGACGAGGCGGCAAGACACTACGACCGGACCAACACGCTGCTCTCCGGCGGCCGCGACAGGATGTGGCGCGCCCGTACCCGGGCCGCGCTGGCGCTGAAGACGGGCGAGAGATGCCTCGACGTCGCCTGCGGTACCGGAGTGTCCACCGAGGAACTCGCCCGGTCCGGGGCCACTGTCATCGGCATCGACCGGTCACCGGGCATGGTCTCCCAGTCAGGCGGCAGATCCGTGGACATCCGTGTCGGGGACGCACTGGCGCTGCCTTTCGAGGCGCACAGCTTCGACGCGGTGACGATCATGTTCGGCCTGCGCAATGTGGTCGACCCCGGGGCCGCCCTCCGGGAGATGGCACGCGTCACCCGGCCCGGCGGGCGCCTTGTCGTCTGTGAGTTCAGCCACCCCGTCAGCCCGCCCCTCCGCACCCTGTACCTGCGGTACCTCATGGGCGGCCTTCCGCGCATCGCCCGCCGCGTCTCCAGCAATCCGGCCGCCTACGCCTACCTGTCCGACAGCATCCGTGCCTGGCCCGACCAGCCCGCGCTCGCCGCGATGATCAGGGAGGCCGGCTGGGCGCACGTCGCCTGGCGCAACCTCACCGGAGGAATCGTCGCGCTGCACCGCGCGACCGTCCCGCCGACAGCAGCCGCGTCCGGAATCGGGCAGAGGGAGCCCCAGGCGTGAGGGTTTCGGAGCGGATCGACTCACAGGTGCTCGTCGTGGGGGCCGGTCCGGCCGGATCGACGGCCGCGTACCACCTGGCCCGGCAGGGTGTGCACGTGGTCGTGGTGGACAAGGCGGCCTTCCCCCGGGAGAAGGTCTGCGGGGACGGGTTGACCCCGCGTGCCGTACGGCACCTCGTGCGGATGGGCGTCGACACCTCCGCGCCGGGATGGAGCCGCAACCGGGGACTGCGCTTCGTCTCCCGCGGGGTGGTGCTCGAAGTCGACTGGCCCGAAAGCGGCTCCTTCCCCGGTTACGGCCTCACCCGCACCCGGCACGACTTCGACCGGATCCTCGCCGAGCGAGCGGTCGCCGCTGGTGCCGTGCTGCACACCGAGACCAAGGTCACCGCGCCCCTCCAGGCGAGCGGCCGGATCACCGGTGTCGTCGCCGAGGGCCCGGAGCGCCGGCCCGTGACGTTCACCGCGCCCGTGGTGATCGCAGCGGACGGCGTCGCCGGACGGCTCGGCCTGGCCATGGGCGTCACCCGGTTGGCGAGCCGCCCCGTGGGCACCGCACTGCGCCGCTACTACCGCAGTCCCGTGAAGCACGAGGACCCCTACCTCGAGTCCTGGCTGGACCTGCGCCGCCCCGATGGTCATGTCCTCCCCGGCTACAGCTGGATCTTCCCCATGGGCGACGGCCGGGTCAACGTGGGCCTCGGCGTACTCAACGACTCGCGCACCGGCGCCACCGACGTCCGCAAGATGCTCGGCCCGTGGCTCGACCGGACTCCACAGGAGTGGGGACTGCGCGACGAGACGAACGCCGACGGCCCTCTGCGCGGCGCCGCACTGCCCATGGGATTCAACCGCCTGCCCCACTACCACCGCGGTCTCCTGCTGATCGGCGACGCGGGCGGCATGGTCAACCCGTGCAACGGTGAAGGCATCGCGTACGCCATGGAATCGGCGGAACTCGCCGCCGACATCGTGGCCCAGGCCGTCAGCCGTCCCCCGGGATCCTCCCGCGACCGGGTCCTCAGCGGCTACCGCGAGGAGGTCGCCACCCGCCTGGGCCGCTACTACCGTCTGGGACGGGTCTTCTCCTCACTCATGGCCCGCCCGCTGTTCACCACCCTGGTCACCCAGAACGCGGTGAAGTCCCCGCGCGTCATGGGGGCCATGGTGCGGCTGCTGTCGAATCTCTCCGACAAGCCCGCGGCGGACGCCGTGGACCATCTGGTCAACTCCATGGTCCGCGTCATCCCTCGCGACCGGAAACTCACCGTGCGCTAGCCGCCGTGCGGATCACCGGTGCCTGATCCGGTGAAGTCCCACGTGACCACCGAGCACGTGCCGTCGTCCTCGCCCTCCGCGCTGCGATAGGCGGCGAGGGCGATGTCGTTGCCGGTGTCGATGAGCACCCACATGCCGTAACAGCCGAGTTCACTGCCGAGCGCGGCGAGCCGCCGGACGAGCGCCCGCCCGATCCCCCGGCGCCGGTAGGGCTCCGCGACCGCGAGTTCGTACAGGAACATCTCCGTGCCCTTGTCGGGGTGGATCGTCTCGACGCCGCTGACGAAGCCGACGGGTGAGGGCTCGCCGTCCGCGTAGGCCAGGAAGAGATGGTGTCCGGCGGCGGTCAGAAACCGCTCGGCCCACTCGGGCCGGACGGCATGGTCGAAGAGGTGCTCGGCGGCGGCCACCTCGGCGACGGTCGTGGCACGGCGAATCTCCATGGGTCTTCGTACCACGGCTGCGGTACGCGGCATCAGGTCCGTACGACCGTGGGAGGGGCCGGGGTTCAGCCCCGCGGGTGCTCCGGTTGTCGGTGGCGGCCTTTACCGTTGACACATGGATCTTCGACTGCCCGCAGTCCGACGGCTGCGCCGAGGGGCCGTGGCCGCCGTGGCTGCGGTCCTCCTCGTGCTGGCCGGTGTCGGGACGTGGACGGCCGTCGCCGCGGACGACGCGCCCGCCGTGCACCGCACCGACAGAGTCATGGACATGGGCGGCGGGGTGCGGATCGACACGTCGTACTTCACCTCCGGGTCCGGTGGCCGCCGCCCGGCCGTCCTGCTCGCGCACGGCTTCGGCGGCAGCAAGCAGGACGTCGAGGACCAGGCCGAGAAGCTCGCGCGTGACGGGTACGCGGTGCTGACCTGGTCGGCGCGCGGCTTCGGAAGGTCCACGGGGAAGATCGGGCTCAACGACCCCAAGGGCGAGGTCGCCGACGTCGCCAGGCTGATCGACTGGCTGGCGAAGCGGCCCGAGGTCGAGCTCGACAAGCCCGGCGACCCGCGTGTGGGCGTCGCGGGCGCCTCGTACGGCGGGGCGATCTCGCTGCTGGCCGCCGGATACGACCACCGGGTGGACGCGATCGCCCCGGCGATGACGTACTGGAATCTGGCCGACGCCCTGTTCCCGGACGGCGTGTTCAAGAAGCTGTGGGCGGGCGTCTTCATGAACTCCGGCGGGGGCTGCGACCAATTCACCACCGAGCTGTGCCGGATGTACGACCGGGTCGCCGAGTCCGGGAGGCCCGACGCGCAGGCGCGCGCCCTGCTTGAGGCGCGGTCCCCGTCCGCCGTCGGCAAGGACATCAAGGTGCCGACGCTCCTTGTGCAGGGCCAGTCCGACTCGCTGTTCCCGCTCGGCCAGGCGGACGCCGCGGCGAGGGCGATCAAGGCCAACGGCGCGCCTGTGGACGTCGACTGGATCGCGGGCGGGCACGACGGCGGGGACTTGGAGACGAGCCGCGTCCAGGGGCGCGTCACGGCGTGGTTCGACCGCTACCTGAAGGACGAGACGGGCGTCGACACCGGGCCCGCCTTCCGGATCACCCGCGTCGGCGGCATCGACTCCACAGACGGCGCGGCCCTGTTGCGCGGCGCCAGCGGGGACACGTATCCCGGTCTGGAGAGCGGGCGGCGGACGGTCGCGCTCAGCGGCCGGCAGCAGAGCTTCGTGAACCCGGCCGGTGCGAGCCCGCCCGCGATCTCCGCGCTCCCCGGCCTCGGCGGCTCGGGGGGCCTGTCCCAGCTGTCGTCGCTGGGTATCGGGGTGTCACTCGACTTCCCCGGGCAGTACGCGCAGTTCGACTCACGGCCCGTGCGCGACGACCTGTGGATCACCGGTTCGCCCACGGTGACCGTCCATCTGACGTCGACGAGCGACGACGCCGTGCTCTTCGGAAAGGTGTACGACGTCGGCCCGGGCGGCACCCAGCCGGTGCTGCCCTCGCAGCTGGTCACCCCCGTCCGGGTGACCGGCGCCAAGACCGGCAAGGACGTCACGCTGACCCTGCCCGCCATCGACCACGAGGTGCAGAAGGGACACCGCCTGCGGCTGGTCCTTTCCTCCACCGACCTCGGCTACGCGTCCCCGGCGGCGCCAGCCACGTACACGGCCTCCCTGAAGGGCGGTCTCGAGGTGCCGACGGCACCGGGCGTGACGACCGCGGCGGCCCCGCTCCCCGCCTGGGTGTGGTGGCTCCCGCCGGCCGGGGCGCTGATCGCCCTGGCCCTGCTGCTGACGGGCCGCCGCCGTACGACGGCACCTGCGCCCGATCCCGCACTGGCCGATGTGCCGCTGCAGATCACGGACTTGAGCAAGCGGTACGCGAGGTCGGCGGACCGGTACGCGGTGCGGGACCTCTCCTTCCGCGTGGAGAGGGGCCAGGTCCTGGGCCTGCTCGGGCCGAACGGCGCGGGCAAGACGACGACGCTCCGCATGCTCATGGGTCTGATCAAGCCGGACGGCGGCGAGATCCGGGTCTTCGGCCATGCGATCCGCCCGGGCGCCCCGGTACTGTCCCGGGTCGGGGCCTTCGTGGAGGGTGCGGGCTTCCTGCCGCACCTGTCCGGCCGGGAGAACCTGGAGCTGTACTGGCGGGCCACGGGTCGGCCGCCCGAGGACGCGCATCTGGACGAGGCGCTGGAGATCGCCGGGTTGGGCGACGCGCTGGCGCGTGCGGTGCGCACGTACTCCCAGGGCATGCGTCAGCGTCTCGCCATCGCCCAGGCGATGCTCGGCCTGCCGGACCTGCTGATCCTCGACGAACCGACCAACGGCCTGGATCCGCCACAGATCCGGGAGATGCGCGAGGTCATGATCCGGTACGCGGCGGCGGGCCGCACGGTGATCGTCTCCAGCCACCTGCTGGCGGAGGTCGAACAGTCCTGCACCCACCTGGTGGTCATGGACCGCGGGCGCCTGGTGCAGGCCGGTCCCGTGGACGAGATCGTGGGCTCCGGCGACACCCTGCTCGTGGGCCTGGCGGCCGACGTCCCCGACCCGCTGGTGGAGAAGGTGGCCGCGCTGCCCGAGGTGTCGTCGGCGGTACGGACGGAGGGCGGACTGCTGGTGCGCCTGGCACCGGTCGCGGAGCCGGTCACGCCCACGGGGCTCCCCGCCGAGCCGGTCACCTCGGCGGAGCCGGTCACGCCCGGCGGCGTCCCGGCAGGGGCACTCGTGTCCACCGTGGGCACCGCGGAACCCATCGCCTCCGCCGTGCCGATCGACTCCACCGAGGGCTCCGGCGAGCGGGTGGCCTCCGGTGCCACTGCTGCCGCCCGGCTCCTCGTCGAGCTCGTCCGGCTCGAAGTTCCGGTGGCCTCTCTCGGTCCCCACCGGCGTCTCGAAGACGCCTTCCTCACCCTGATCGGAGGTTCCGCATGAGTGCGCTCGTCGAGCGGGTGGAAACGGCCGACGGGTACCGGGCGCGGCGGACGTTGCCGCTGCGCGTCGAGCTCGTCCGGCAGCTGAAGCGGCGCCGTACGCTCGTCATGGGCGCGATCCTTGCCGTACTGCCGTTCGTACTGGTCGTCGCCTTCGCCATCGGCGGAGAACCGGGCGCCCGCAACGGCCAGGTCACACTGATGGACACGGCGACCGCGTCGGGCGCCAACTTCGCCGCGGTCAACCTCTTCGTCTCCGCCGGGTTCCTGCTGGTCGTCCCGGTCGCCCTGTTCTGCGGTGACACGGTCGCCTCCGAGGCGAGCTGGTCCTCACTGCGCTATCTGCTCGCGGCGCCCGTCCCGCGCGCCCGGCTGCTGTGGTCCAAGCTCGCGGTCGGCCTCGGCCTGAGCCTCGCGGCCATGGTGCTGCTGCCGGTCGTCGCCCTCGCGGTGGGCACGGCGGCCTACGGCTGGGGACCTCTGGACATACCGACCGGTGGCTCCCTCGCCCCGGGCACGGCGGCCGGGCGGCTCGTCGTCGTCGTGGCGTACATCTTTGTGTCGCAGCTGGTCACCGCCGGGCTCGCGTTCTGGCTGTCGACCAGGACGGACGCGCCCCTGGGCGCGGTCGGCGGGGCGGTCGGCCTCACCATCGTGGGGAACGTGCTCGACGCGGTCACCGCCCTCGGACACTGGCGCGACTTCCTGCCCGCGCACTGGCAGTTCGCCTGGGCCGACGCCGTGCAGCCCCGCCCGGAGTGGTCCGGCATGATCCAGGGCACGGCGGTTTCCATAACGTACGCACTCGTGCTGTTCGCCCTGGCCTTCCGCGGTTTCGCGCGCAAGGACGTCGTCTCCTAGGTCAACGGAGGATCTCCCACCGGTCTCGGAGGCCGCCCGCCGTGGCCGGTTCGAGATCCATCCGCAACGCCCCGTGCCGCACATCCGGGCCCCTTCCGCCGTCACAGTCACAGACGTCGACGTCAACGGAGGAGGGGCACCCATGCGGGAGTACCGGACACGACGACCACCGCGCGGCACGTTGCTCGCGCTCACGATCGCGGGCGGCCTGCTGCTCACCGGCTGCTCAGGCGACGCCTCGGACGGGGCGAGCAAGTCGAACGGCTCCGCCCCGTTCCCCGCTCCGACGTACAGCTCGGGGCGGAGCGACAGCAGGGAGAGTACGAACCACCTCTCCACGTTCGCGCTGGACGTGGACACCGCCTCGTACGGTTACGCACGCCGCACCCTCGCCGAGGGCCGGCTGCCGGACCCGGCGACGATACGCCCTGAGGAGTTCGTCAACAGCTTCCGCCAGGACTACGAGCGCCCGAGCGGCAACGGCTTCACCGTCACCGTCGACGGCGCCCGCACCGGCCAGGACGGCTGGTCACTGGTCCGGGTCGGCCTCGCCACCCGTGCCGCACAGTCGGAGGGCGAACGCCCGCCCGCCGCACTGACGTTCGTCGTCGACGTCTCCGGTTCCATGGGCGAGCCCGGCCGCCTCGACCTGGTCAAGGACTCCCTCGATGTACTGACCGACCGGCTGCGCGACGACGACTCGATCGCGATCGTCGCCTTCAGCGACGAGGCCAGGACGGTCCTGCCGATGACCCGCCTCGGGAGCCATGGCCACCGCGCTGACGTCCACGACGCGATCGACGAGCTGCAGCCGACAGACTCCACCAACCTCGGCGCCGGTGTCCGCACCGGATACGCCACCGCCGTCGCGGGCCTGCGCCCGGGCGCCACCAATCGGGTCGTGCTGCTCTCCGACGGGCTCGCCAACACCGGGGACACCGACGCCGACACCATCCTGGAGCGCATCGCGAACGCGCGCCGCGAGCACGGCATCACCCTCTTCGGAGTCGGTGTGGGCAGCGAGTACGGCGACGCGCTGATGGAACGCCTCGCCGACCGGGGTGACGGCCACACGACCTACGTCTCCACCGAGGAGGACGCGCGCGCGGTCTTCAGCGAGCAGCTCCCGCAGAACGTCGAGCTGACGGCCCGGGACGCGAAGGCGCAGGTCGCCTTCGACCCGCGGACCGTGGCGGAGTTCCGCCTCGTGGGCTACGACGACCGGCGTGTGGCCGACGAGGACTTCCGCGACGACCGGGTGGACGGCGGCGAGGTCGGTCCCGGCCACACGGTCACCGCGCTCTACGCGGTCCGCACCCGGCCCGACGCCTCCGGCCACCTCGCCACGGCGAGCGTCCGCTGGCTGGACCCCGACACCCGGGCCCCGCACGAGGAGTCGGGGCAACTGGAGACCGGCTCCCTCGGCGACGACCTGTGGCACTCCTCGTACGGCCTCCAGGTCACCGCGACGGCCGCATACTTCGCGGACCATCTGCGCCGGGGTGACACACACCGAACCCCGCTCCCCGGCGAGCCGGGCCTCACGCCACTCGCGGGCCGCGCCGACGAACTGGCGGCGCGCAGGCAGGACGCGGACCTACGCGGCCTCGCCGAGGCGATCCAGGACGCTTCCGAACTGCGGCGCACGGACTGACCCACCACGCCGCGCCCCCACACCGCGCCCTCGCGCCAACCCCGGTCCGCCCCCCCTTCTCCCCACCGCCCTGTCCGACCGTCTCTGTCCGCACCATCTCTGTCCGCACCATTGCAATTCATTAACTCGCGAGTAAGTTGACCTCCAAGTAAGTACGCAATGTCCGCACGCGAGCCGCGACCGGAGCCGTCATGGGCGTACGCAGGGATCTGAAACGGGCACGGCGGCGCGGCGACCTGGCGGTCCGCACCGAGGTCGAGCTGATCGGGGACGAGACCGGGTCGGTCCGCAAGGTGCGCACCGCCCCGTTGGCGCCGCGCCTCGCCACGGGCAGTACCGCCGACCTGCCCTTCACCAACGCGGCGGAGGCACCCGAGGCGGTGGTGCTGCGCCGTCAGGAGGGCGCCGACTGGCGGCCGGTGACCGCGGCCGCCTTCGCCGCCGAGGTGACCGCCACCGCCAAGGGGCTGATCGCAGCGGGTCTCGAACCCGGCGGGAGATCGAGGCGCTGTACGGCGATTGAGGCCGGACGAGCGCATGCGGACAGGCCCGCGCAACCAAAGGAGCGGCCCGCCGAACCGCTCGGCGGGCCGCTCCTGGTGCGCTGGACTCAGCTGTTGCCGGTGCCGTTGCCCGACAGGACCGGGATGTCGTCCAGGATGTGTGACAGCGGCTCGTCGCCCTTGGCCTGGGTCGAGTTCTCGGTGCACTGCTGGTTCTGCGGAGCCGACAGGACCGGGACGTCCTGGACCGCGACCGGGATGACGCCGACGAGCGAACCGGCGTTGACCTTCGCCGGCAGACCGACACACGGCTTGTTCAGCGAGCCCTGGATGAGCGCCATCTGCGGGCTCATCGCGCCGTACGTGGCCGAGTTGCCGTACTGCTGCGAGCTGGTGTTGCCGTTGGTGGACGTCGTGCCACCGTCGTCGCTGATGGCCAGCGCCTGGGGTGCGACCGCCGCCGAGGCGCCGACAACGGAAGCGGCGACTACCGCGGCAGCCATGACCTTCTTCATCACTTGCTGATCCCTTCTGGAGAAACCCCGTCCACCGGAGCGCTCTGGACAACTGCCAGGCGATCCCTTGGTTGCTCCCATTCACTCCGATGGTCCATGCGAAGGAGTGGAACAGGGCCGTACTCCACCCGCGGATTGCCCGAATTGGCCTCCGTCGAACGGCCCGACCGGGTGAATAGCCGAAACCAATCCGAGGGGATCGGGTTGGTGGCAGCGGCAGGAGCACATGTCTCCGCCAGGAAAGGATCGGGAAATGTTCAAGAAGGCAATGGCCGTGGCGGCGGTCGCGGCTTCCGTCGTCGGTGTCTCGGCAGCGGCCGCCCCGCAGGCGCTTGCCCTCGGTGACGACGGTGGCACCACGTCCACCAACTCGAACACTGTCTCGGAGTCGTTCGGCAACCAGGCGACCGCGGGCAACCTGAGCCCCCAACTCTCCCTCGTCCAGGGTTCGCTCAACAGGCTCTGCGTCGGTCTGCCGGCGAAGGCGAACGCCGGCTCGCTCGTCGGACTCGTGCCGGTCGCCGCCCAGGACGTCCCGGTCCTGTCGGCTCCGCAGAACCAGCAGTGCACCGAGAACTCGACCCAGACCAAGGGCGACGAGCCGCTGTCACACCTCGTGAACGACATCCCGGTGCTGTCCGGCAACGGCACGAACAACAGCTGAGCCTGCAGGCAGCAGCCGGCCGCCCGGAGCCGAGCGGGCGGCCCAGACGGGCCGCCTCCCGGAGGCTTTTCCGGCGTGGTCGACGACTGCTTCCGCTCGCGCGGACCGCACCAATGCCCCTGTCCGCTTTCCGTATGAATTCAGCGGCGGCGTTCGGGTGAATTAGGCGGCACATGAGGTCCGGGAGTTGCTTCGGTCGCCTATTCCTCGTTTCACAGAGTGCAGGTCGTGCGGCGAGCTGTTCAAGTTGTGCTCGCTCGGCTTCGGCCGTCACAGGGGCACGACCGCACAGGAAGGGAAACTACGTGAAGCACAAGAAGAGCGCTGCCGTTGTCGCCGGCGCCATCATGACCCTTGGAATGGCCGCCCCGGCCATGGCCGACTCGGGCGCCGACGGTTCCGCGGTCAACTCTCCGGGCGTCCTGTCCGGGAACGTCATCCAGGTTCCCGTGCACGTGCCCGTCAACGTCTGCGGCAACACCATCAACATCGTCGCGCTGCTGAACCCGACGTTCGGTAACGCGTGCGCGAACAGCTGACGTCACATAGCCGCCACGGCTGATGTCGTCACTCACCAGCCGTCCGGCTGTGTCAGGGCCGGCCTTGGACTGCTCTTCACTGCTCCAGGGCCGGCTTTCCGACTTCTCCCACTTCTACCAGCAGGAAGACAAGTAGATTGCGACAGACCCTGAGCAGGGGAATGGTCGCGGCGGCTGCCGCGACGGGCGTTCTGTCCCTGTGCGGCAGCCCGGTGTTCGCCGACTCGCACGCCGACGGCACCGCGGCCGGATCACCGGGCGTCGCGTCCGGCAACACCGTCCAGGTCCCCGTGAACGTCCCGGTCAACGTCTGCGGCAACACGGTCAACGTGGCAGCCGCGTTGAACCCCGCGTTCGGCAACTCCTGTGCCAACGGCCGCGGCGCGCAAGCGTCCCCTGTGCAACCAGCGCCCACTGTCCCCGCGCAGACGCCTCGCGACAGCGGTTCCACCTCCGGCCACAACCCGAGCGGCCCCGGCCACAACCCGAGCGGCTCCGGCCACAACCCGAGCGGCTCCGGCACGACCCCGGACCACAACGGCCCCGGCACCACCCCGGACCACAACGGCCCCGGCGTGTCGCACACGCCGGGCACAGGGCAGGGGAACAGCCAGGGGGGCCATCCTGCACAGCCCAGCTCCCCGCAGCATCAGCCGAACACGCCGGAGGTCGGCGAGCCGGGGATCGGCGTGCCGGGGATCGGCGTGCCGGGGATCAGCTCGCCCAGTACGCCGTCGCACATGGCGCCCGCCGCCTTGGCCGAGACCGGCAGTGAGGGTCTGCTCGCGGCCTCGGCGGTCAGCGTCGCGATGCTGGCCGGTGGGCTCATCCTGTACCGGCGGGGACGGGCCACGTCCCACCGCTAGCGCGCCGGTGCCGGGCGCCTCGCGCGCCCGGCACCTGTGTCACACGTCTCCTCTTCAGTTCGCGGCCGAGGGGCGGCACCCATCCGATGGGTGCCGCCCCTCGGCCGTGCCCGTCCAGCGCGGACGCCACCGAGAGCCCACGGCAACCGGAGCCACCCGCCCCGCTCCCGCCCCCGAATTCATCACCCGTGTCACAAAGAACTCCTCCGTGTCACACATGTCCCGTGTACGCGGGTCTTCTGTCACACCCGGTTCACAGGGCCTGTCCGCCGGACGAGGTGCGTCGTTGAGGAAGCACAGGCTTTGTGATCGCCAGCGCAGCGCTCGGCTCCCCCGACGGCCTCCCCCGGTCGCCGCCGCGGCGCGCGCGGGGAGGTGCTGCTGATGACCGACCGTCGCCTCTGGTCGTACAAGGAGATCGCCGCGCACATCCGGGTGCAGCCGGACACCGTGAGGTCCTACCGTAAACACGGACTGCTTCCGCCACCCGACCATGTGGAGGCCGGAAAGCCCTACTGGTACGCCGACACGGTCCGGAACTGGGTGGCCTCACGCCCCGGCAACCGCGGCAGGGGAGAGACCTGAGGCGCCCCTGCCCATCGAGTGGCCCACCCCGCCCGGGGACGGGCCACTCGGCCGTTGTGGGTTGCCCCCGTCCACCACGGCCGTCTCAACTCCACGGTTCGATCACCGTCACCCCCTGGCCCGGGGCCGTCCCCATCGTTGCCAGCGCCTCCGGGGAGGCGTCCAGCGGGATCGTCGACGTGACCAGGAGGTCGGGGCGCAGGGCGCCGGAGCGGACCAGTTCCAGCATGGGTGGGTAGGTGTGGGCCGCCATGCCGTGGCTGCCGAGGATCTCCAGTTCCAGGGCGATCGCCCGGGACATGGGGACCGGGGTCGTGCCGGTGGTGGACGGCAGCAGGCCCACCTGGATGTGGCGGCCGCGGCGGCGCAGGCCGTTCACCGAGGCGGCGCAGATCGCCGGGGAGCCGAGGGCGTCGAGGGAGACGTGGGCGCCGCCGCCCGTCAGGGCACGGACCGCCTCCGCCGTGTCCTCGGTGCGCGTCGCGTCCACGCATTCGGCCGCCCCGAACTTCCGTGCCAGATCCAGGGCTTGCGGCGATACGTCCACGGCGACGACCCTCGCGCCCGAAGCCGCCGCGATCATCACCGCCGACAGGCCGACGCCCCCGCAGCCGTGCACGGCGACCCACTGCCCCGCCGTCACCCGGCCCTGCTGGACGACCGCCCGGAAGGCCGTGGCGAACCGGCAGCCCAGTGCCGCGGCCGTCCGGAACGACATTTCCTCGGGCACCGCCACCAGATTCACATCGGCGTGCTCCAACGCCACGTACTGCGCGAAGGACCCCCAGTGCGTGAACCCCGGCTGCGCCTGCCGCTCGCACACCTGCTGGTCGCCCGCCGCACAGGACGGACAGCTGCCGCAGGCGCAGGCAAAGGGCACCGTGACCCGGTCGCCGGGCCGCCAGCCGGTCACCCGGGAACCCACAGCCTCGACGACACCGGCCAGTTCGTGCCCGGGCACGTGCGGGAGGGTGATGTCCGGGTCGTGCCCCATCCAGCCGTGCCAGTCGCTGCGGCACAGCCCCGTCGCCTCGACCCGCACCACGACTCCGTGCTCGGAAGGCTCCGGGTCCGCCACCTCGCGCACCTCGGCCGGCTCCCCGTACCGCTCGAACACCACCGCATGCATACGACCGCACCCTTCGCCGTGTCCGCGTTCCCCGGCTCCGTGGATCTTCTCTCCGGCGGAACGCTAGCCGCGCGCCCCCGGCCTTGTCCCGGAACCGATCCGTCTCCTGTTCCTCGACGGGGCCGCCACAGGCTCCTCCCCGCGCAGTCCGAACCGCCGGTGGAACCGCCGCAGCGGAGCCGGGGCCCACCAGGTGGCCCGGCCGGTCAGCCGCATCACCGCGGGGACCAGACTGCGGACGCCCATCGCAGGCGAGCACCTCCAGGCCGCCGCCGGGGCTGCCCGGGAACCCGTCGCCCGTCGCGTATGCGGTGTGCTGCTGCACGGCCCCGACACCCCCGGACCGATCGCCCAGGAGCACAACACCGTGCACGAGGCCTCCCTCACCCGCATCGAGGAGATGGTCGCCGGCTACCTGCCGAACACCCCGCCCGACGAGCGCGTCCGCACCGCGAACATGCTGCTCACCCTCTTCAAGGGGGGCCTCGACCTGATCATGTCCCGCGAGGGAGCGGAGCGGGAGGCGTACATCGCCGAGCTCAAGGCCGCGATGTACCGCTACCTCGAACCGCTTCTCGACGACGACCACACCGCCTGAACCCCGCCCGCGGCGCGGTGTGGCCCTCCGCCGCGGGGCCACAGCCCCAAGGAGAATGTCTTCCGACGCACCGGAAGCCTCTTTGATGAATACCCCCTAGGGGTATAGTGTGGTTTCCCGTAAGCCACACGTGCCTCCCTGAGGAGTGAGAAATGACCACGCAGACCGACACCCCGGGTTCCGTGACGACCGTCTACAAGGTGAGCGGGATGAGCTGCGGGCACTGTGAAGGCTCAGTCTCCGGCGAGATCTCCGGGATCGCCGGCGTCGGCTCGGTCACCGCCGTCGCCTCCACCGGCGAGGTCACGGTGGTCTCCGCCGCACCCCTCGACGACGCGGCCGTGCGCGCCGCGGTCGACGAGGCCGGCTTCGAGCTCGTCGGCAAGGCCTGAACCGCCAGCATCTGCTCTCCGCACCGTGCCGTGCCGACCAGCTGATACTGGCTCCGCGCGGCACGGTCCGTTTGTCTGGAGTCCGGACATGACCAGCACCGCAGCACCAGCCCTGACAGAGGGCGCAGCGCACGCCGAGGTGGAACTCGCGATCGGCGGCATGACCTGTGCCTCCTGCGCGGCCCGGGTCGAGAAGAAGCTCAACCGCATGGACGGCGTCGCCGCCACGGTGAACTTCGCGACGGAGAAGGCGAAGATCTCGTACGCCGCCGGGATCGCGGTCGCCGATCTGATCGCCACGGTGGTGAAGACCGGCTACACGGCCGAGGAACCGCCGCCGCCTCAGCCCGAACAGACCGAGCGGGCCCCAGGGCCCGAGGCCGCCGAGGAGGACCCGGAGTCGGCCGCCCTCCGCCGGCGTCTGACCGTCTCCGCTCTGCTCGCCCTGCCCGTCGTCCTGCTCGCGATGGTCCCTGCCCTGCAGTTCGACAACTGGCAGTGGCTCTCGCTGACGCTCGCCGCGCCCGTCGTCGTCTGGGGCGGGCTGCCCTTCCACAGGGCGGCGTTCACCAACGCCCGGCACGGCGCGGCCACCATGGACACGCTCGTCTCGGTCGGCACGCTCGCCGCCTTCGGCTGGTCCCTGTGGGCGCTGTTCTGGGGACACGCAGGCATGCCCGGCATGCGCCACGGCTTCGACCTCACCGTCTCGCGCGCCGACGGGTCGTCGACCATCTATCTCGAAGTGGCCGCCGGAGTCGTCGCGTTCATCCTGCTGGGCCGCTATCTGGAGGCCCGCTCCAAACGCCGCGCGGGCGCGGCCCTGAAGGCGCTGCTCGAACTGGGCGCCAAGGACGTGGCGGTCCTGCGGGAAGGCCGTGAGGTGCGCGTCCCGGTGGCGCGGCTGGCCGTCGGGGACCGGTTCCTCGTACGGCCCGGCGAGAAGATCGCCACGGACGGCACGGTCGTCGAGGGCGTCTCGGCGGTCGACGCGTCCATGCTGACGGGAGAGTCGGTGCCGGTCGACGTGACCGTGGGCGACGCCGTGACCGGTGCGACCGTGAACGCCGGGGGCCGGCTGGTGGTCGAGGCCACTCGGATCGGCGCGGACACGCAGCTCGCGCGGATGGGGCGGCTCGTCGAGGACGCGCAGAACGGCAAGGCCGAGGTGCAGCGCCTCGCCGACCGCATCTCCGGGATCTTCGTACCCGTGGTGGTGCTGATCGCCCTGGGCACGTTCGGGGTGTGGCTCGACGTCACCGGTGACACGGTCGCCGCCTTCACCGCGGCTGTCGCGGTGCTGATCATCGCCTGCCCGTGTGCGCTGGGCCTCGCCACTCCGACCGCCCTGATGGTCGGTACCGGCCGCGGCGCCCAGCTCGGCATCCTCATCAAGGGCCCGGAGGTGCTGGAGTCGACCCGCCGGGTGGACACGGTGGTGCTGGACAAGACCGGAACCGTGACCACCGGCCGGATGGCACTCCAGGACGTCTACACGGTCGAGGACGCCGACGAGAAGGGCGTCCTGCGGCTCGCAGGGGCCCTGGAGCATGCCTCCGAGCACCCGATCGCCCGGGCGGTCGCGGCAGGCGCCCAGGAGCGCGCCGGTGACCTTCCGGTGCCGGAGCACTTCGAGAACGTCCCCGGGCTGGGCGTGCGTGGGCGCGTGGAGGGGCACGAGGTCACGGTGGGCCGGTTCCCCGGCGCTCTCCCGGACGTCCTGGGCCGGGCGAAGACCGAGGCCGAGACGGAGGGGCGTACGGCCGTCGTGGTCGGCCGGGACGGTGTGGCACTCGGTGTCCTCACCGTCGCCGACGCGATCAAGGAGACCAGCGCCGAGGCCGTAAGGGACCTGCGCGCGCTGGGGCTGACGCCCGTCCTGCTGACCGGGGACAACCGGACGGTGGCCGAGGCGGTGGCCCGCGCCGTCGGGATCGACGCGGGCGACGTGATCGCCGAGGTGCTCCCCCAGGACAAGGTCGACGTGGTCAGGCGGCTCCAGGCCGAGGGGCGGACCGTCGCCATGGTGGGGGACGGCGTCAACGACGCGGCCGCGCTCGCCACCGCCGACCTTGGCCTGGCCATGGGCACCGGGACGGACGCGGCGATCGAGGCGAGCGATCTGACGCTGGTGCGCGGGGATCTCCGGGTGGCCGCGGACGCGATCCGGCTTTCACGGCGGACGCTCACCACGATCAAGGGGAACCTGGTGTGGGCCTTCGGGTACAACGTGGCGGCGCTTCCACTGGCCGCCGCCGGGCTCCTGAACCCGATGATCGCGGGTGCGGCCATGGCCTTCTCGTCGGTGTTCGTGGTCACGAACAGCCTTCGGCTCCGCACGTTCTCATGACGCGGGGCAACAGTCCCTCTAGAGTCCGAGGCGCGCCTCACATAAGCTCTTCACAAGGCTCGCGCATCATCCTTACGCTAGGGCCTCGATCACGGTATCGGGGCTCTTGCGTATCTTCAGGACATACGCAGGAGACGCAGATCACAATGGCGTGAACGTAACCAGCGGAAGGGTTCGTGAGTCTAAGTTGGCGATGTCAGAAGCGTCTTGGGGGGCGTGACTGACATCTGGGGATGTCTTGGGGGACGTTCCCAGGAAACTGCGTTGCCGGGGCACGTACACCGGGGAGCTTTGAGCGGCCCTCCCGTCCGTACGCGTCCCGGCAGACCGCATCGCAGTGGTACGCCGAGTTCTGCTCGTTTTGCTCGCAGCGATTCAGGCGCTGTCCCGCAGACGCCCGGCCGGATCCCGTGGGGGGAATCCGCACCGGGACATGGGAAGGCGCCCCGGACGTCGGCCCGTGGGGGGACCGTCGCCGGGGCGCCTTCCGCTTCTTCTACGCCTCTTCGTACGACTCTTCTACGCTCTTCGTACGACTCTTCTACGCTTCTTTGTGCGACGAGTGCGCCGCGGTTGGCGTACGCCGCTCCACAACGACGTACGCCCTCACATACGCAGAGCTGCTCAGCGCTCCTCGACCGGAACGAAGTCGCGCTCGACCACGCCCGTGTAGATCTGGCGTGGGCGGCCGATGCGGGAGCCCGGCTCCTTGATCATCTCGTGCCACTGGGCGATCCAGCCCGGCAGGCGGCCGAGGGCGAACAGGACCGTGAACATCTCGGTCGGGAAGCCCATCGCGCGGTAGATCAGGCCGGTGTAGAAGTCGACGTTCGGGTAGAGGTTGCGCGAGACGAAGTAGTCGTCGGAGAGCGCGTGCTCCTCCAGCTTGAGCGCGATGTCCAGCAGCTCGTCGGACTTGCCGAGCGCGGAGAGGACATCGTGCGCGGCAGCCTTGATGATCTTGGCGCGCGGGTCGAAGCTCTTGTAGACCCGGTGGCCGAAGCCCATCAGACGGACGCCGTCCTCCTTGTTCTTCACCTTGGCGATGAAGGAGTCGACGTCGCCGCCGCCCGCCTGGATGCCCTCGAGCATCTCCAGCACGGACTGGTTGGCGCCGCCGTGCAGCGGGCCCCACAGCGCATTGATGCCGGCCGAGATCGAGGCGAACATGTTGGCCTGCGACGAGCCCACCAGGCGGACCGTCGAGGTCGAACAGTTCTGCTCGTGGTCCGCGTGCAGGATCAGCAACTTGTCCAGCGCGGAGACGACCACCGGGTCGAGCTCGTACTCCTGCGCGGGGACCGAGAAGGTCATGCGCAGGAAGTTCTCGACGTACCCGAGGTCGTTGCGCGGGTAGACGAAGGGGTGGCCGATCGACTTCTTGTAGGCGTACGCGGCGATCGTCGGAAGCTTGGCGAGCAGGCGGATGGTGGAGAGGTTGCGCTGCTTCTCGTCGAAGGGGTTGTGGCTGTCCTGGTAGAAGGTGGACAGGGCGGAGACCACCGAGGACAGCATCGCCATCGGGTGCGCGTCGCGCGGGAAGCCCTTGTAGAAGTTCTTGACATCCTCGTGCAGCAGGGTGTGCTGCGTGATGTCGTTCTTGAAGGTGGAGAGCTCGTCCACGGTCGGCAGCTCGCCGTTGATCAGCAGGTACGCGACCTCCAGGAAGGTGGAGCGCTCGGCCAGCTGCTCGATCGGGTAGCCGCGGTACCGGAGAATGCCCTGCTCGCCGTCGAGGTAGGTGATGGCGGATTTATAGGCGGCAGTGTTCCCGTAACCGCTGTCCAGGGTGACCAGACCGGTCTGGGCGCGGAGCTTCCCGATGTCGAAGCCCTTGTCACCGACGGTGCTGTCGACCACCGGGTAGGTGTACTCGCTGCCGTCGTACCGCAGTACTACAGAGTTGTCGCTCACGTCTTCCCTCACCGACGTAGTGCCTCATCTTCGAGGTGCCCTGACTGTCTCTACGATCCCCCATTTGGCGCAGGAGCGTGCACTCGGGGTCGACCATTGGGCTCATCGGCGGCACTGAGTGCCGTCAACTTGCTCATCCTGCCCCCCTTCGACCGGTTCCGGAAGTGCTCTGTGACCTTCGCGACTCATTTGATCGATCATTTTTTTCTATGGTCGGCCGGAGGGGAGAGGTCAGTCCTCCAGGGGCCTCGGCGAGAGCCTGAAGTCCAGGGCCGTGCAGCGTCGGCCGGCCGACACCGTGCGGACCGCCTGTCCGATCGCCTTGCGTGAACCGACGAGAACGACCAGCTTCTTGGCGCGGGTGACCGCCGTGTAGAGCAGGTTCCGCTGGAGCATCATCCAGGCCCCGGTGGTGACGGGGATCACCACCGCCGGATACTCGC
Organism: Streptomyces sp. NPDC022910; assembly: GCF_055561075.1. Classification (NCBI taxonomy): domain Bacteria; kingdom Bacillati; phylum Actinomycetota; class Actinomycetes; order Kitasatosporales; family Streptomycetaceae; genus Streptomyces; species Streptomyces sp. NPDC022910. Next base: position 5,022 of record NZ_JBVHHL010000066.1, on the reverse strand, counting down.
TGCCCTGCGAGCGGTGGATGGTCACCGCGTACGCGTGCGCCAGCTCGTCCAGCTCGTCGAACTCGTACGGAACCTCCTCGTCCTCGTCGGTCAGCACCGTGAGGCGCTGGTCGACCTGGTTGAGCGCGGTGACCACGCCCACGGTGCCGTTGAAGACCCCGTTCTTGCCTTTCTCGTAATTGTTGCGAATCTGGGTGACCTTGTCGCCGACGCGGAAGACGCGGCCGCCGAACCGCTTCTCGGGCAGGTCGGGACGGGCGGGGGTGACCGCCTGCTGGAGCAGCCCGTTCAGGGTGCCCGCGCCGGCCGGGCCCCGGTGCATCGGCGCGAGGACCTGCACGTCCCGGCGCGGATCGAGGCCGAACCGGGCCGGGATCCGCCGCGCCGCGACGTCCACGGTGAGCCGGCCGGCCTCCTCGGTGTCGTCCTCGACGAAGAGGAAGAAGTCCTTCAGACCGTCGGTGAGCGGGTGCTGCCCGGAGTTGATGCGGTGCGCGTTGGTGACGACGCCGGACTGCTGGGCCTGGCGGAAGACGCGGGCGAGGCGGACGGCAGGGATCGGGCTGCCGTCCGCCAGCAGGTCCCGAAGGACCTCTCCCGCGCCCACGCTGGGCAGCTGGTCGACGTCGCCGACGAAGAGGAGGTGGGCGCCCGGCGGTACGGCCTTCACCAGCTTGTTGGCGAGCAGCAGGTCGAGCATGGACGCCTCGTCGACCACCACCAGATCCGCGTCGAGGGGGCGGTCCCGGTCATACGCGGCGTCACCGCCGGGCTTCAGCTCAAGGAGCCGGTGCACGGTGGAGGCCTCGGCTCCGGTCAGCTCCGAGAGCCGCTTGGCCGCACGTCCGGTGGGTGCGGCGAGGACGACCTTGGCCCGCTTGGCCCGGGCGAGCTCGACGATGGACCGTACGGTGAAGGACTTGCCGCAGCCGGGACCTCCGGTCAGGACCGCCACCTTCTCGGTCAGCGCCAGCCGTACGGCCTCCTCCTGCTCGGGCGCCAGCTCGGCTCCCGTACGCCCCTTGAGCCAGCCCAGCGCCTTGTCCCACGTCACGTCCCGGAAGGCGGGCATCCGGTCCTCGTCCGTGCGCAGGAGGCGCAGCAGCTGGGCGGAGAGGGAGAGCTCGGCGCGGTGGAAGGGGACGAGGTAGACGGCGGTGACGGGCTCGCCTCCGTCCGCACCCGGAACCCTCTCCCGGACGACACCGGGGTCGGAGTCGTCCTCCGGGGGCGCCGCAAGCTCGGCCAGGCACTCGATGACGAGTCCGGTGTCGACCTGGAGGAGCTTGACCGCGTCCGCGATGAGCTGCTCCTCGGGGAGATAGCAGTGGCCCTGGTCGGTGGACTGCGACAGGGCGTACTGCAGTCCGGCCTTGACGCGCTCCGGGCTGTCGTGCGGGATGCCGACGGACTGGGCGATCCGGTCGGCGGTGAGGAACCCGATGCCCCAGACGTCGGCGGCGAGGCGGTAGGGCTGGTTCTTCACGACGGAGATGGAGGCGTCGCCGTACTTCTTGTAGATGCGCACGGCGATGGACGTGGAGACCTCGACGGTCTGCAGGAAGAGCATGACCTCCTTGATCGCCTTCTGCTCCTCCCAGGCGTCGGCGATCTTCTTGGTCCGCTTGGGACCGAGGCCGGGCACCTCGATGAGCCGCTTGGGCTCCTCCTCGATGATCTTCAGCGTGTCCAGCCCGAAGTGCTGGGTGATGCGGTCGGCGAAGACGGGGCCGATGCCCTTGACGAGTCCCGAGCCGAGGTAGCGGCGGATGCCCTGGACGGTGGCCGGGAGGACGGTCGTGTAGTTCTCGACGGTGAACTGCTTGCCGTACTGGGGATGGGAACCCCAGCGCCCCTCCATCCTCAGCGACTCCCCCACCTGGGCACCGAGGAGCGCACCGACGACGGTGAGCAGATCACCGGCGCCGCGGCCGGTGTCGACGCGGGCGACCGTGTATCCGTTGTCCTCGTTGGCGTACGTGATCCGCTCGAGCACACCCTCCAGCACGGCGAGGCGCCGCTCCGCGGCACCCGCCTGCCCTGCCCGACTCGCCTCCTGGGTCATGATCCGACGCTACCGCCGGGGTGTGACAGCGTGGGAGCGGTCCAGCCCTCGTCGTCCCTGCCATTGACCACGCTGCCGTCGTCGGCTTTCCGTTCTGGTCCCACTCGTGGTCTGAGAGCATGACCGATCCGTCCTCGGCAAACAGCCAGGATGATGACGAAGTCGGCGAAGGCTGAGGCTTCGAGCGGAAGCAGCCAGTCCTGCCTCACCTCATGCATCCGCCTCCTGCGACACCCGGGTCAACGCCTCGAATAGATTTCCTGTCCCGTCTTATGCTCGGGGCATGAGCGACGTGTTTGCCGTGGACCTGGCTCTCGACCTTGCGCCCTCCGCACCGAGTGCTGTACTCGACGATCTACGCTGGCACCTTGGTGTCATGGACAACGGGAGCAGTGCGGTCGATGAGATGGCCGACCTGGTTCCCCTGCTGTCGGCTCGCGGTCCCGCAGCGCGCATCGGCGGTGTGCTGACCGGTGAACTGGTCCGCGGCGCCGACCATTGGTCTCTGACAGCACGTCAAGAGGTGCATGCCGAGCTTCTTCCCGAACTGGATTCGCTCGCGGAGCGACTGGCTTTCAACGCGAGGTCCGAAGGGGTCATCGGACAGCTCAGATTCTACGAAGACGACGTCCCCGAACTACTGGTCAACAGGTCGGGGACTCTGGTCAGGATGACGCTGCGACCTACGGAGCCGACGAATTCCTAGGATCTCGGCCCAGAAGGTCAGCGCTCGTCCCCCATGAGCTCCTCCAGGGAAGCGTCACCGAGGGATTCCTCGTCGACCACCGGGGTCAAACGCAGCACAGCTTCCGCATTTGCGATCATTCGGCCGATCTCGATCGGAGGGTTCTGGAATTCCTCCATCACCACGTCATACGGCTCGACGCGGTATTTCTTTTCGTCCAATCCTGTCGCCTCGACAAAATAGCGGTAGCCGGCCGGAGAACTCTTGTCGTCGACCTTCGTCCAGACCGCTCCGTGACGACGCACGAGCAGGTCGCCCAGGTATGAAGTCAGGTCTGTGTGGAGCGTGATCCAGTCGGACTGCTCGAACTCGCCAAGCGGGAGACGGTCCACATAGCTCTGCAAGCCGGGCAGGAGGGTCAACGGGTCCTCCGCGTACCGCTCCGGCGACACGCCGAGGACGGACGCGAGAGAGGCCGCATTGCGGTGCGCCCCCTCCGTCCACTCGGCGACCTCGGAGGCGGGACCGTCCGGTGTCTTGTTCTGCATCATGCACAGCCTTCCAGTTGACCCGGAACGAGTCTACTTCCTCTTCGTGGGTAGATCCCACTGGTCCTTCTTGGGCGTTGGGCCGTATTCGAGGAATACGATCTTCGCCTTCTCGAGGTAGGCACGGAGTTCGGATGACGGACCTGCGTGCGTGAATGACCACCGGGGGTCATACCCGGGATTCAATCTGCGCAGAGCTACGTCCTTATGTATCTGCTCCTTTATGTGCGGGCTCAGTGGGACTTCATTCTTGATGGTCTGGTGTGTGCCGTCCTTCAGAGTGATCGTGCGGTATGGCCCGTACGTCTTCACCTCGACGGCGACAGTGCGGCCGTCGGGCATGTCCACCGGGACGTCAACCTTGCGCCCGCCGGTGGCAGTCACCGGATACCGAGGATCGTTACTGGTGGGCACGGGGTAGTGGCGCTCGGGCCCCCCGCCCCACATCTGACGGTGGAATTCCTCGCCGCGCTCCCAACGCGTGCGGACGTCGTGCGTATTACGGACGTCCCTCAGAGTGAGCGGACCATCGGCCGGCAGCAGGGCAGGCCTGGAGTAGTCGGGCTCGTGCCCGGCGTACGGGTTGTCGTCGTGGCCGTGGCCGTCCCCGGCGTCCGGTTGATCGTCGGCCGAGTCCCCCGCGGGATTCGAGTCGGTGTCGCCGACGTGACCAGGCTCGTCGTTGTGTCCGACGCCATCGCCGTGGCCCGCGTGTTCGCCGTGGTCACCGTGCTCGCCCGGGAGGTCGTCGGCTCGCCCCGCCTCGCCGAGCGGCTCGTGACCGGCCGGCCCGGCGTCGTCCAGGCCACCGAGGGTCGGAGTTCTCTCCTGACGCGGCAAGGTCTCCGTCGTCGAACCGCCTCCGGGCAGGTCGCGCCCCGTGGACCGGCCACTGGCATCGAGGTCGTCGGTCCGGCCGCCGGGGAGATGGTCCGTGGTGCCTGTGGGGGTGGCTTCACCCGCCGCTTTGATGTCCGGTGCATGGCCCACGGGAAGATGATCCGCGGAGCCGCCCGGAAGACGGTCGCCGGCGTGACCGCCGGGCAGGTTGTCGCCCATGCGACCAGCCAGCAGATTGTCGCCAACGTGCCCGCCCGGCAAGCCTTCCCCTCCGGCATGCACCGTCGGCATGTTGTCACTCCCGGCGTGCACGGTCGGGACGTTCTCGCCGCCCGCGTGCACAGCCGCGTTGTCTCCAGTGCGCCCGACTTCGCCGAGGTCGTTGCCGAGGCTGTCGCCGAGACGGACCGTGTGGACCGCGTGCTCCGCAGTATGGGCTCCCGCGCCCACCAGCGCCGGTTCCCTGACCGGGGAGGGTGTGTGCGGGACGTCCGAGCCCGCGGTCGGGTTCAGGTCGGGGCCACCCGGTTCCTTCGGGGCGTCGCCGGCGTGCTGCACGACGTTGCCCTGGTGGTCGAGGATGTTGCCCTGCGGGTCCAGATACTGCGCCGGGGCACCCTCCGCCGTCGGGAGCTTCGTCGTGCCCTCCGGCAGCACGGGCGTGTCATGCGGCAGCTGGAAGTTGCCGTCCGGGAGCTTGACCGCGCCCTCGGGGACGACCGCGCCCTCCGGCAGGTGCACCGTGCCGTCCGGCAGCTTCAGGGCGCCCTCGGGCAGCGTGATCGCGTTGTCCGGGAGCTTGGGGATCTCGACGTTGCCGACGCCCTTCAGCGCCGCCGTGACGTCCCCGATCTTCGACAACCCCGCACCCGCGGCCTTGCTGA
>NZ_JBVHHL010000065.1:0-41363 GCF_055561075.1 Streptomyces sp. NPDC022910 | reverse complement strand
TCCCGTTGCGTTCGATGGTCTCGCGGATCAACTCCTCGGCCCGTTCGGCGGATTCGGCCCGTTCCACCGTGTGGCCGACGATGTAGCGGCTGAAGCGCTCGCCATGGCCTGCGGGCGTACGCGCTCCATGTCGGCGAGGGAAGTCGGCGAGTCAGGACCGTCGGCAGCGAGCCGGGCGAGTACCGACACACCGGAGAGTGAGATGTCACCCACGGCGTGCGTCTGACGCAGCCGGCGTGTCACGCGGCCCACCGCGAGCCGGAGGTCGGACGCGAGGACGGCGGTATCACTCGGGCCGCGAGTATCGCCGCGACCTGCACCTGTATCCACCTTCATAGATACTGACGCTAGGCTTATCAGTTTGAACTGTTCAACCAATTGTTAGTAAACGACGGCGGAACCGGCGGCTCGCGGGCAGATGAACAAGTGACTGAGTATCGTGCGGCCCATGACAGATGCCATCTCAGGCGCCGCGACCGGCGAGGGGATCCGGCAGGCCGTCGCCGCCGACGTACCGGCCGTGCGGGCGGTGACCGACGCCGCGTACCACCACTACATCGAGCGCATCGGAGTGGTGCCCAAGCCCATGGAGGCGGACCATACGGCGAACGTCGCCGCGGGGCGCGTGTTCGTGACGGGAAAACCCGTGTCCGGCCTCGTGGTGGTGGAGGCGCGCGAGGACCATCTCTTCCTCGACAGCATCGCCGTGCACCCAGGGGCACAGGGACGGGGTGTGGGAGGGCGGCTGCTCACCTTCGTCGACGCACGCGCGCGTGCGCTCGGGCTGCCCGAGGTCAGGCTCTGTACGAACGCGATGATGTGGGAGAACCAGGAGATCTACCCGAAGTACGGATACGAGGTCGTGGAGCGCCGAGTCGACGGACCGTACGACCGTGTGCACTACCGCAAGCGGCTGGACTGAGAGCCTCGTGAACTGCCGGGGTGACGGTGGACGGACTCAGCCGTCCGGCCACCAGAGGCGTGCGATGTCCTTGCGCACTTCGGGGCGCTCGACGGGGCGTTCGTCGGCCTCCTCCCGCACCCGGCGGGAGTCGTTCCTCTTCAGGGGCTTGTGCACGGTCACTCGGCGCATGGCTGCCTCCTTGTGCCTACCGGGTTCCGCGTTTGTGCGGAGGTAGACCCTTGTGGCGAGGGTTCCTGATCGATAGCGGTCTGTCTGTGGCGGCTGTCACGATTCGACTGTCAGTGGTGGCTGTCACTCTGGTGACATGACCAGGTACATGACCAGGAACATGGCCAGGAACAAGGGATCCGAAACCTCGGCGGGCGGGGGCGTGGACTGGGACGCCGCGGCCGCCGCCTTCGACGACGAGCCGGACCACGGGCTGCGCGACCCCGGGGTGCGCGAGGCATGGGCTGCCCGGCTGGGGGAGTGGCTGCCGTCGCGGCCCGGGGATGTCCTGGACCTGGGCTGCGGTACGGGCAGCCTGTCACTCCTCGCGTCCGAGCGGGGGCATCGGGTGACGGGTGTGGACCTGTCGCCGCCCATGATCGCTCTGGCACGCGCCAAGCTCGCCGGCCGTGACGCGGTGTTCCTGATCGGGGACGCCGCGGCCCCACCGGTCGGCGAACAGCTCTTTGATGTCGTGCTGGTCCGCCATGTGCTGTGGGCCCTGCCGGACCCGGGCCGGGCGCTGCGGCACTGGCGGGGGCTGCTGCGCCCCGGAGGACGTCTGGTGCTGGTCGAGGGAGTGTGGGGGATGACGAGTCCGGTCGGCCTGTCCGCCGACCGTGTGACCGCCCTCCTCGCGCCCCTCGCCCTGGACGTACGGGTCGAGCGGCTGTCGGACGACGCCCGGCTGTGGGGCAAGGAGGTGGACGACGAGCGGTATGCGGTGGTGGCGGTTCCCTGACCGCCCGGCTCAGGCCGGCAGGGCCCCGAAGCCGGCCTCACGGGCGAGGAGTTCGAGGGTGTCCAGGGCCCGTACGGCGGCCGTGGCGGCTTCCGGGTCCCGCGTCGTGAGGCCGCTCGCCGCGAACTCGTCCTCGTCCAGGCGGAGTACGGTCGTGCCGTCCGCGGAGCGCCACAGGTCCAGGTCGAGGTCCTCGACGACCAGTTCGCCGCCCAGGAGCGTGGCCGGGCGGGTGATGTCGCAGTACCAGCCCTTCAGAGTGCCCTGCCCGGTGCGCACCTCCTTGACCGCGTACCAGCGGTCGCGCCAGTAGTACTCGGTGAAGACGTCACCGGGCTCGAACCGCACGAAGCCGAAGTCGCGGACGCCGTCGCCCGCCCAGGGCGCGCGGACGGCGATCCGGGTGCCGTCGTCGTGGAGCAGCTCGGCGGGGTAACGGATCTTCGTACGGCCCGCCTTGACCAGGACGACGTCCACCCAGGTCCCCTCAGCCGAGTTCGCGGACATACCGCACCTCCGTCCCGCAGATCTCGTAGCCGAACCACTTGTTGATCGCGATCATCGGGCCGTTGCCGGCGTCGTTGCCCGTGAACGCGTCCGTGTACCCGGCGGCGCGGGCGCGGTGCAGGGAGTCGTTCTTGGCGAGCTTGGCCAGGCCCCGGCCGCGGAAGGCGCGGGCGGTGCCGGTCATCACGGTGCCGTAGCGGGTGGCGCCGTCGATGCGGGCCGCGCTGAAGGCGGCGGGGCGGCCGTCGACCACCGCCACCGAGGTCAGCTCGGGGCTGAACAGCGGCTGCCGCCAGGTCTCCTCGAGCCAGGCCTCGTAGTCGGTGAACTCGGTGTCGATGTCGCTCGGCTCGTCCGACGTCGTCTCCGCGTCAAGCTCGAACAGGGGACGCGGGTCGTCGGCGAAGTCCGCACCTGTACACAGCTTTACGCCCGGCGGCGGGTCCTGGAGCGGCCGCAGGCTACCGTGCGCCAGGTCCAGGCGGAGGAAGTGCGCGGAGCGGCTCGCGCGGTAGCCGTGCCGCTCGGCGAAGGTGCGGTTGCCGGGCTCGTCCAGGACCCACGCCAGGAGTCTGGTCGCACCCACGGCGGCCAGATGCTCCTCGGCGGCACGCACGAGAAGCGATCCGGCACCGCGGCGCGTGCGCTCCGGGTGCACGTACACGTTGACGTTCGCCTGGCCGGGCTCCCGGCTTTCGTGTGCGACGTGGACCTGGGCCGTGCCGACGATCTCGCCGTCCTCCTCGGCGACAAGCGGCCGGTAGTGGGCGTCGGGATGCATGTGGGCGGCGTCGTAGGCGATGGACTCCGGCGTGTACAGCATGAACGGGAGGGCGAGGTGCTGGACCCGGGTGAAGCCTTCGGTATCGGCTCGGACATCGGGGCGGAGGTCGCGCACGATCACAGTCATGACGGCGCACGGTACGCGAGGCAGTCGCGGGGATGCCTCCCATTTTCCGTTGGGTGCGGGACAATCGGGCGGTGACGTTGAAGATCCACATCGCGGAAGGCGCCGCGCCGTACGAGCAGGTGCGCGCCCAGATCGCCGAGCAGGCCCGGTCGGGGGCGCTGCCGGTGGGATACCGGCTGCCGACCGTGCGCGGGCTGGCCGAGTCCCTCTCTCTCGCGCCGAACACGGTGGCCAAGGCGTACCGGGCGCTGGAGGCGGACGGGGTGATCGAGACGCGGGGGCGCAACGGAACGTTCGTGGCTGCCGCCGGCTCGGCCGCGGAGCGCGAGGCGGCGGGCGCCGCGCAGGCCTACGCCGAGAGGGTGCGGCGGCTCGGGCTGGGCGAGGACGCGGCGTTGGCCGCGGTGCGGGATGCCCTGCGGGCGGCTTACGGGGGCTGACGGGGTGCGGCCGGCTGCCTGCCGGGCAGCGGGGCCGGTTTGGGCAACGTCGGGTTGCGTCGCGGTGGTTGCTTTGCTGTTGCGGCGGGTTCTTCTGGGCTGGTGTGGTGTGGGCTTCCGCGGTGTGGTGCGGTCGTGGGGCCGTCGGGTTGCGCTGTGATGATTGCTCGCTGTTGTGGCGGGGAACTTCCACGCCGGCATGGGTATCTGCGCAGCGGTGCTGCCCCGGGCGCGTCGTCGGCCTGCGCCGTTGTGGTTGAGCGCTGCCGCGGAGCCACGAGGGTTACCGTGCCGGGCCCGCAGTCGCCGTCGGCAGGCGTCGTGGTGTGCGGGTCACCGTCAGGCCCGCCGCCGTTGCCACGCGGGCGAACACCGACGCGTCCAGGACCGCCGCCGCGTGCGGGTCGTTGTTGAAGTAGGCGTAGACGTCGCGCTCGTCGGGCCAGACGGCCGCGATGCGGTGGACCCAGGAGGTCAGGGACCGGCGGCCGTAGTGCGGCCACGGCCTGGCGCGGCCCGCATGGAAGCGGACGTAGCCCCAGTCGGTGGTCCGCCACAGCGGGGTGACCGGGCGGGACAGCACGTCGGCCCAGCACAGCGCCGCGCCCCGGGCTTCGAGGACCGCGCGCACCTCCGGTGTCCACCAGGAGTCGTGACGCGGTTCGACCGCCACCCGGGTGCCGGACGGGAAGCAGGCCAGGCAGTCGTCCAGGAGGGCCGGGTCGGCACGCAGCGTGGGCGGGAGCTGGAGCAGGACCGGGCCGAGGCGGTCGCCGAGGCCCGCCGCGTGGCTCATCAGGCGGTGCACCGGCTCCTCCGGTTCCTTCAGCCGCTTGATGTGGGTGAGGTACCGGCTCGCCTTGACCGCCACAACGAAGTCCGACGGGACCCGCTCCCGCCAGGCCTCGAACGTCTCCCAGGCCGGCAACCGGTAGAACGCGTTGTTGATCTCGACCGTGGCGAACCGTGTCGCGTACTCCTCCAGCCACAGCCGCATGGGCACGTCGGCCGGGTACAGGACGTCGCGCCAGTCCTTGTACTGCCACCCCGACGTGCCGACGAACAGGGTCATACGTCCATCAAAGCACCGGCCGCGGCCTCCCACCGGTGCGGCTACAGGTACAGTCCCGAGTCCGCCCCCGCCCGCTGGTCCGGCACCGTCGCCGGTGAGGTGCCCCGCCGCAGCGCGTACAGCTCCGCCAGGGACGCCCCGTCGCGGCCGACGCCCTCCTCGCTGCCCAGCCAGTTCACCGCCTCCGGGCGTGTCAGCCGGCCCACCTCGATCCGGGCCAGACAGCGGCCGGGGCGGACGACGGCCGGGTGGAGGCGCTCCAGGTCCTCGTTCGTGGTGACGCCCACCAGGACGTTCCTGCCCTGCCCCAGCAGTCCGTCCGTCAGGTTCAGCAGACGTGACAGCGCCTGGCCCGCGGTGTGCTTGGCCTCGCCGCGGATCAGCTCGTCGCAGTCCTCCAGCAGGAGCAGACGCCAGCGGCCCTTGCCCGCCCCGTCCTCCTCGCCGATCGCGATGTCCATGAGGTAGCCGACGTCGGAGAACAGGCGCTCGGGATCCAGGACGCAGTCCACCTGGCACCAGTCACGCCACGAGCGGGCCAGCGTGCGCAGCGCCGAGGTCTTGCCGGTGCCCGGCGGGCCGTGGAGCAGCAGCAGACGGCCCGCGATGTCCTCCGGTGTCGTCTTCATCAGGCGGTCCATGGCGTCCGCGACGGGCGCCGTGTAGTTCGGGCGGACCTCCTCCCAGGTGCCCGCCGCGATCTGCCGTGTCGTACGGTGCGGGCCGCGCCTCGGCGACACGTACCAGAACCCCATGGTCACGTTCTCCGGCTGCGGCTCGGGCTCGTCCGCCGCGCCGTCCGTGGCCTGCTTCAGCACCTGTTCGGCCAGTTCGGCGCTGGTCGCGGTCACCGTGACGTCCGCGCCGCGGTTCCAGCGGGAGACCAGCAGGGTCCAGCCGTCGCCCTCCGCGAGCGTCGCGCTGCGGTCGTCGTCGCGGGCGAGCCGCAGCACCCGGGCGCCCGGCGGCAGGAGCGTGGCCCCGGAGCGTACGCGGTCGATGTTCGCCGCGTGCGAGTAAGGCTGCTCGCCCGTCGCGAAGCGGCCGAGGAACAGCGCGTCGACGACGTCGGACGGCGAGTCGCTGTCGTCGACGTTGAGCCGGATCGGCAGAGCTTCGTATGGGTTCGCGGACATGCCGCCATGATCCGTCACGCGGGCGCCCTGTGCACCCGCTTTCCGCCGTGTGCCGGGTGTGTCGGCCGTGCCCGGTGCTCCCGGTCCGTCCGGTCCGTCCTGTTACAGGGATGTCGCACGACGAAACCTGTCCCCGGCTCGACCTCCGCCGTTACTGTTGCCCATGATGGGACGTCATGGGTGGAATACGGGGGAACGGCGGTGGCGCCTCACGGCGCTGCTCGGCGTGGGAGTGGCCGCTCTGGCACTGGTGGTGACGCTGATCAGCACACTGTCCGGCAACGGCGGGAGCACCAGGGACACCACACGGGACGGCGACAAGGTGCACGGCACGCCGGCCACCCCGCCCGAGGCCACGAAGCCGGACGTCGGATGGGGCTTCACGCACACCCAGTACAGCGCCGACCAGGGCAGTGGCACCGCCACCGCGCGCGTCGAGGACCTGCTCTCCGGGACCGGGGGGCCACAGAACCAGCACATCATGGGCTGGGGCGCGGGCAATCCCGAGCCGGTCAAGGGCCGTTACGACTTCGAGGAGATGGACCGCCGCATCGACTTCGTACGCAAGTCGGGCGGCACCCCGGTCGTGACGCTGTGCTGCGCCCCGGACTGGATGAAGGGCGGCAGGGCGGGCGCCGACAACACCGACTGGAGCCAGTCCGCCCTGGAGACCGCCCCGACGCCCGACCACTACAAGGACTTCGCGGCCCTCGCGGCGACCGTCGCCAAGCGCTATCCGGACGTGCGCCACTTCGTCGTCTGGAACGAGTTCAAGGGCTTCTGGAACAACTCCGAGGCCCGCTGGGACTACGAGGGCTACACCGAGCTGTACAACCTGGTCTACAAGGCGCTCAAGCAGGTCAACCCGAAGAACATGGTCGGCGGCCCGTACCTCGTCATGGACAGCGTCGACCCGCGGCAGAAGCAGGACGTCTCCACGACCCTGCGCGGTACCTGGGGAGCCATGGACCAGCGGGTCCTCGACGCCTTCGACTACTGGAACAAGAACAAGGCGGGCGCCGACTTCGTCGTCGTGGACGGCTCCAGTTACACCAAGGACGACGACCTGCTGCCCGACGAGTTCGCCGCCACCGACAAGTTCACCGCCGTCGGCGCGTGGGTGCGGCAGCAGACCCACGACCTGCCGCTGTGGTGGGCGGAGTACTACGTCGAGCCCGCCGACGGCAACGACGACCGCAAGGGCTGGACCGAGGACCACCGCGTCGCCGTGCAGGCCACCGGGATGATCGCGATGGTCAAGGGTGGCGCCTCGTCGGGCTTCTACTGGAACCCGGAGGAGGAGAAGGGCACCGACTGCCCGGGCTGCCTGTGGACGCCGACCGACACCGCTGGCGGCGGCAAGGCGCTGCCCATGTACGACCTGGCCTCCCGGTTCGGCAAGGAGTTCCCGCCGGGCACCGAGTACCGGACGGTGCCCGTCGCCAAGGACGACGTCCCCAACGTCCGCGTCCTCGCCACCGACAAGGTCGCCCTCGTGGTGAACACCCTCGACCGGGCGATCAGCGCCCAGGTCGACGGCAAGCGGTTCGACATGAAGGCGTACGAGGTGAAGTGGCTGCAGCGCTGAGCGCTTCACCTCGCACGCCGTGTGACGCTCAGCCCTTCCCCATGGTCAGGAACCGCTGAACCAGAGAGGCCAGCAGCACCGCCAGCAGCGGCAGCGAGAACCAGAAACTGCTCTGCAGCCAGCGCAGTCGTCGCACGCTCGGCCGCATGGCGACCCGTACGACCTCGCGCGCCGTGAGCATCAGCACCAGGGCCACGGCCGCGAGCCCCCCGACCACCGACCACGGCGTCCAGGTCACCCGCGGGCCGATCGGGCCCGGATCCGGCTTCGCGACCGCGCCCGCGGGCTGCTCGCGCAGCGCGTACATGGTCACGTCGTCGTTGACGAGAACCTTCTTCAGCTCCTGACGGTCGTCCAGGTTCTTGAGGAGCCGCGACTCCCAGGTCGCCGAGTAGCCGACGTCCATCCGCAGGTAGGTCACCTGACTGGCGTTGATCACGAGGTACGAGTTCGGGCCCGCGTCCTTGAGTGACTTCACCAGGCCCGACACCAGCACGGGATCGGCGGGCGCCAGTGTCGGGACGTACTGCACCTTCTCCATGTCCTTGGCACCCCACGGCATCGCCGGCGTGACGTTGTTGACCGTGTCGTTGCTCAGCCACAGCAGCCGCACGGTCGGGTCGTCGTGGGCGTACACGTAGTCCATCGCCGCGACCTCGCCCGGGCGGATCCGCTCGAACGCCTCGTTGCCCCAGCGGGCCACCAGGAATCCGCCCATCAGCAGCAGGCCGGCCATGAGTGCCGCGAGCGGGGCGAGGCTGGCCCGGTCCTTGTCCCGCTCCTCGGCCGTCGCACCGGTGCGCGGGAAGAGGGCGAGCCCGGCGAGCAGTGCCGCGCCCGGCAGGGCGAACATGAAGACGCGCAGGGCCATTTCGCCGCCGTACGACTGCATGCCGAAGCCCAGGAACGGCACGAAGGTGAGGACGAGCAGTGACCGCTCGCGGTACTTGTTGTCGCGCCGCCGCCACCAGCCCCAGCAGGCGAAGGCCATGACGGCGCCGGCCAGCAGCACGCGCGTGTAGAGCACGAGCTTGTGCGTCGAGTCGCCGCCCTGGATGCGCCCGGAGACGGACGTCGACACATTGCTGCCGACGCCGCCGACGCCGCCGAACAGTTCGCTGAAGTGGCCGGACCAGTACGGCTCGGCCATGAAACCGAGCCAGAAGGCGACGAGCACCGCGAACAGGATGGGCAGACCGCGGAGTTCGGAGCGGCCGATCAGGACGAGCGCCGCGAGCACGCCCAGCATCACGAACGGGGTGAGCTGATGGGCCGGGACGCTCGCCGCGTACAGGCCGATCAGCACCATGAGCAGCACGGCCCGCTGCCCGCGCCCGGTCGGTTCCACCTCCGCCTCGCCGGGACGCGCCTTCGTCCAGATCACGCGCGGCGCACGGAACCACACCAGCAGGATCGCCACGAAGACCAGGTAGAGCAGATAGGTGAAGCCCTGCGGCGAGAAGTAGTCCTGGCCGACCCAGCCGCTGAGCACGAAGATCCACACACCGGTCCACTTCGCGCGCCAGCTCGCCCGCAGCGAGCGCAGCAGCAGGAACATGGGCGCCAGGTAGAGGAGCTGAATGGTCAGCGGCCACCAGCGGATGACCTCGGTGAGGTCGGTGACCCCGCACGCCTTCGCCACGAACGCGGCCGCCGCGAAGAAGCCCGGCCAGCTCCAGCGGGCGTCCAGGTCCGGCACGGCCGTTCCGGTCCGGTCGATGTAGTCGAGGAAGCCGAGGTGCTGCCAGGCCGTCGCGAACCGCGGTTCGGTCTCGATCACCGCGGGCAGCGCGTGCAGCGAGACGACCGTGGCCAGCAGCGTGGCCAGCAGCAGCGCCTTGGACTCACGGCCACGCCACAGCAGGGCGGCGAAGACCACGACCAGCAGCGCCGCTCCGACCAGGGTCGGCAGCGGCAGGATCGAGATCAGCCCCAGACCGCCCATGCGTTCCAGGGACCCGTCGTTGAGCCCCAGAGCGGGCACCCAGTACAGCAGCAGGGCGGAGGCGAGCAGACAGCCGAGGAGCGCTCCGCTGAGAGAGCCCGAAGGGCGCGGGTGCTCTTCGAGCTGCGGGTCCGTTGTGGCTGGTCGCATCGGCGCGGCGGAGCCGCTCGGCGTCACGCCTCGCGCCCCTGACGGGGCGCGGTCCTGTGAGCCCGGTTCCCTCCCCCAGTGTCGGCTTCGCTCGACCGGGGGCACCCCCGTCCGCACCGGCAGCCCCAGTGCCCGCGTCGGGTCGTCGGCCTGCCCGCCCACCGCGGGCGTCCCCGTGGGCGGGGTGCCCGGACCGGGGCGTACGTCGGGTCGGCGCTCCTGGTGGTCGAAGTCGACGTGGATGCCGAGCGCGAGCGTGTCGGCGTCGAGCTTCTTCGCCCAGGACGGGCCGCTCCTCGGCGCGGGGACCTCGGGCGCCCCCAGGTCGGCGAGGTCCCCGTCCGGTGCCGCGTCCTCGGGCACGGCGTCCGCCGGGGCGGTGCGCACGATCTTGACCAGCTTCGGCAGGGCGATCGCCACGATCACCGCGAGGCTGGAGATCTCCGCGACGCCCGCGCCGGTCAGGCCCATACGGGGGAGCAGGAGAACGGTCAGCCCCAGCACCAGGACGCACAGCAGGCCCTGGAGCCAGGCGAGTCCCAAGGTGCGGCTCTGGGCGCGCAGCACCGCGAAGTACGTCTCCATGACAACCCGCAGCAGTGCGCCGACCGCGAACCAGCGCAGCAGCGGGGTCGCTGCGTGGGCGTAGCCGTCGCCGAAGACGTGCAGGATGACGGGCGCGCCGAGGAACAGCAGCCCGCCCACCGGCAGCATGATCCGGGCCATGCGCTTGAGCGCGGCCCGGGTGTTGGCGGCGAGCCGCGCCGGGTCGTGCGAGCCCTCGACGGTGAGCGAGGCGCCCATGTTGATGGCGAGCAGGTTGGTGGTGCCGCCGATGGTGGTGGTGATGTAGAAGTACGCGTTGTCGGCGGCGCTGACCTGCGAGGCCACGATCACCGGGACGAGGTAGACCACGGCGAGCGAGAACAGCGACCCGGTGTAGTCACCGGCCAGGAACCGCCCGATCTCCTTGAGCGACGGCGGGCTCGCGTGGTCCTCGGTCGCCTTGACGTGCCGGGGCACCAGGCGCCTGAACACCAGCCAGCCGAGCGGCAGCACGGACGTGGCGATGGCCGCGACCCAGGAGACGAAGACGCCCAACATGGGGACGGCGGCCGCGAACCCGATGAGCAGCACCAGCTTCACCGCGGAGAAAACGGTGTTGCCCACCGGTACCCACAGCGCGCTGCGCAGCCCGGTCAGTACACCGTCCTGGAGGGTGAGCAGATTCCAGGCGACGACGGCCACCACGAAGACGAGCGCCGGAGCGGGCCCGTGCAGGAAGCGGTATGAGGGTCCCCACACGTTCAGCGTCAGCAGGAAGACGCCGGCGGCGAGCGACACGACGATCGAGCTGCCCGCATACGTACGGAAGATCAGGCGGCCGGTGGTCCGTCCCGAGACCGGGATGAACCGGGCCAGAGCACCCGTGAGGGTCACCGCGGTGAGCCCGGCGAGGAGTTTCATCGCGGCGATCGCGGCTGAACCCTGGCCGACCGCGGCGTCGGAGTAGTAGCGGGCCGCCACCAGCCAGTAGCCGAGGCCGAGCACCGCGGAGATACCGGTGTTGAGCATCAGCGCATAGGCGTTGCGGAACAGCTGGTTGCCGTCGCCCCCGCCGCGTCCGGGCAGGCGCAGGCGGCGCCCGGACGGTTCGGGCGCCGCGGTCGTGGCCTCGTCGGCCTGGGCTGTGGTCGTCGTGTCAGACACGGGAACGGATGGCCTTCCGGCGAACCTGTCGTGCTCTTCGGACCACGGCGTACCCCTGGGTCAGGACGCGGTCCCTGGCGAAGTTGCGGGCGATCGAACGGCCCAGCACGAGCCGCTCGAACTCCTCGACACCGGTGCTGCGGCGCACGGTGACGCGTTGCAGCGCGTAGGGTCCCTGCCGGCGGCGCGCGAGACCGTTGCCGACGGCGAGCGACTGGCGGTATCCCGTCTCCCGCACCGTGCGGCGCACCCTGCGGCTGGAGTAGCCGTACGGATAGGCGAACGACACCGGTCCGGTGCCCAGTTCGTCGGTGATGATCTCCTTGCAGCGCAGCAGTTCGCACCGGAGGGCGTCGTCGGCGAGCTGGTCGAGCTGCGGATGCGTGTGGCTGTGGCCGCCGATCTCGACCCCCGCACCCGCGAGGTCGCGGACCTGGTCCCAGTCGAGCATGGTGTCCAGACCGCCGCCGGTGTCGTAGGCGCCCCGGATCCAGCCGGTGGAGACGAACAGCGTGGAGACGAAGCCGTGCTTGGCGAGCACGGGCAGGGCGTGCCGGTGTACGCCCTCGTAGCCGTCGTCGAAGGTGATGAGGACGGGCCGCGCGGGCAGCGGACCGCCCTCCCGCCAACTGCGCGCGAGATCGGACGTGGTGACGGGCGTGCACCCCAGGTCACCCAGTTGCGCCATCTGCTCCGCGAACGCCTCGGGTGTCACCGACAGGGCGCGCGTCGCCTCGTTGGGCGCCGTCGCGACCGAGTGGTACATGAGGATGGGTACGGCCTGTTCACTCATGCGGTGCCCCCCTTGCCGTCGGGGATGTCCACGATCGAGAAGGTGGCGCCGCCCCTGCGCGCCCTGACGCTTCCGAGCACGTACCCGCCGGTGGCCGTGAGTACCCCGGCGACGATCGCGCCCGCCCGGCCCGCGCCGCCGGGGCGGGCCAGCAGGGCGTCGCGCAGTCCGCGGGCCACCCCGGCGGGCAGCACCCGGGTGGTGTAGCGGCGCTCCGACTCGAGTCCCTTGTCGGAGCCGACGCTGCGGGTCACGAGCGCCTTGGAGAGGCCCTCTGCGTAGGTGCGCGTGCGGAAGTACGCGAAGTGCTCGCGCGGCTCGGGTACCCGGTGGTGGATCACCGCGCGGTCGTCGATCAGCAGGATCGCGTCGGGCCTGGCCCGGGTGAGGCGGATGCACAGTTCCGTCTCCTCGCAGCCCAGCGGGCGCTTGTCGCCGTCGCGCCCGATGCCCGTGGCGAAGCCGCCCGCCGCCTCGAAGGCCGTGCGGCGGAAGGAGGCGTTGCCGCCGAGGACGTTGCGCACGCGGACCCGGCCGGGCGGCAGCCCCCGGTATGTGCAGCCCACCACCCAGTCGAACTCCTCCGGGAACCAGGCCGGGCGGCGGCCCGACGCCCAGGTCGGCATCGTGCGGCCGCCGACGGCCATGACGCGCGGGTCCTCGTACCCCTCGGCGAAGTGCTTCAGCCAGTCACGCTCGGCCACGGCGTCGTCGTCGAGGAACGCGATGATCTCGCCGTGCGAAGCGGCGATCCCGGTGTTGCGGCCCGCGGACAGGCCGCGGGGGCCCGCGTTGGCGAGTACCCGGACCGACCCGTCCTCCTCGACCCCCTTGTACTCCTTGGTCAGCCGTTCCAGCAGGGTCTCGTTGTGATCCACGACCAGCAGCGTCTCGCGCGCCGGCCGGGACTGCGCCCGCACCGAGGAGACCGCCGCGAGGATGTCCTCCCAGCGGTCCTCGGTGTAGACGCAGATCACCACGGAGATGTCCGGAGTGCTCAAGACGCCTCTCCCTGACCCGAGTTGAGCGCGATCGTGTGCGGGCGGCGGCGCAGCGCGCGCCGGTTGGAGCGCTCCTTGAGGATGACCTTCAGTACCCGGAACCCGTCGCGCACCGCGCGCAGGTTGCTCGCGCCGTGGATGCGGAGGTACTCGTGACTGGGTATCTCCTGCACCTTCAGCCCGGCCTTGACCACCCGGATGTTCATCAGGGTCTCCACCTCGAAGCCCGTGCAGTCGAGGTCGATCTCGTCGAGGCAGTGCCGCCAGAACGCGTTGTACCCGTAGCAGAGGTCGGTGTAGCGGGCGCCGAACTTGGCGTTGACGATCGCGCACAGCACCCGGTTGCCCAGTTTGCGGATCGGCGTCATGTCGGAGGTGCCGCCGCCGTTCGCGAACCGCGAGCCCTTCGCGAAGTCGGCGCCGGACACGAGAGCGGAGACGTAACTGACGATCTCCTGACCGTCGGCCGAACCGTCCGCGTCGACCATCACGATGATGTCGCCGGTGCAGGCCTCGAAGCCGGTGATCAGGGCGTCGCCCTTGCCCTTGCCCCGCTGTCCGACGACCTTCACGCCCGGCCACAGATCACGTGCGACCTCGATGGTGTCGTCGGTGGAATTGCCGTCCACAAGAACCACTTCGTGAACCCAGTCGGGAAGTGTCTTGAAGACGTACGGGAGATTCTCCGCCTCATTCATGGCGGGGATCACCACGCTCACCGGTGGCGCAATGGCCAGGTGAGAGGAGATGGGCCGGTACTTGCCCTGCATTAATGGAACTGCAGGGCGCAGAACAGAACTCATGGGTCTTGTCCCTCTCGTCCGGTGGACCGTCCGCCCCTGGACGGTCCGGGTATTTGTCCGGTTCGAAAGGGGGGTTTCTCACTTATGGCATGCCGAATTCGATCTCCGTGCACGCCGGGTGAGCTGGCAAAGCTGGCCGTCTGCCGGGAAAACGGCAGCCGGTCGCGCGGCACGGCTCGTACGACTGCGGTCGCCGAGCACGGCACCCCCCTACCGCGCCCCGCGCCGGGACCATCGCGGTACCTGAGCCCTCCCCTGGAGCCGCGTGATGATGGACCGATGCGGGTTGATGTATGACGGTATTGACGATTGCGACCTTATGGCAAGACCTGGGACGTGTCTCCCGTTTTTGTCGGAATGGTCGTAACTCAACCCCTCGAACGGATTTTCCCCATCCGTTTGAGGAGCCGGTCGGCCGGCTCGAAGAGCTCCGGCCGTGACAGCACCGCATTGCGCAGTGCCCGGACCGGGGCGCGGCGCGCCCTGTGTCCGAACGCGACCGGGTGGCGGCGCGTCACCCACCCTTCCGACACCCATAGTTCGCGTGTCTTCAGGGAGTCCTTGTATTCCTTCTGGCCCCGCCCGAGATCCAGATAGGCGATCCCGTCGGCGGCGGCCGCCTCGGCCATCCGCAGATGCAGGACCAGTCCGGGTGAGTATTTCGCGAACGCCGGGTCGTAGGCCGGGAACCAGCAGGCCAGTACCCGTTCGGTGCGCAGTCCGAAGTGCGCGGCGACCGGTCGTCCGTCTGCGTAGAGCACCGACAGGATGCCCGCGAACGGCTCCGAGCGGGTGTGGAAGAGCTGCTGCACCAACTCGTTGATCCAGGCGTGCGCGAAGCGGTCGCTGCGCCCGGTCCTGCGGTACTGGGCCGACTTCCAGGCCATCAGAGCATGCAGCGCGGCAGGATCCCGCTCGTCGTGGACGTAGCGCACCTGGCCGGCGTCCCGTCCGAGCTTGCGATCCTTGGCCAGCGTCGTGCGGGTGAACTTCGGTGACTGTGCGCGCAGCTGGCGCAGATACGTTTCGTACCCCTGGTCGACGTCCATGACCGGGGACGGGAAGGTGCCGGAGGCTCCCGCCTCGAACGGCGCCTGGCCTTCCACCAGATGGTCGAACTCCAAGACGGCGAGCCCGCAGGCCCGCAGCAGTTCCTGCGCGTCCCAGGTGAAGCCCGGCCGGTGCACCAGGCCCTGGCAGTCCGAGAGGCCGAGGCCGACGGCCCGGCCGACCCCGGAGAGGGTTCTCTGGAACGGGAAGAAAGCGGCCGGCTCGCCGTCCTCGCGGACGATCGCGATCCGTACGCCACGTCTCGTCCGGCCCACGGCGAGCGTGAACTCGGGGGACAGGAACGGGTTCGCCAGCTCGGGCGAGCCGTTCAGATGAGCCTTCGACTGCAAAGCCGTCCACGCCGCCCGGTCTGCGGCGCTGAGTTCGCCGGGGCGGTACACGCTGATATCCACGTCTTCAGGCCCGTCTTCTCGCCGTACGACGGCGCTGCCGCCATACCAGTACCAGCAGGAGAACGAGGGAGCTGATCACGGTCACCGCGACGATCCCGCCGCGGACCGACCACCGGTGCACCGCCAACATGCCTTGGGCAACCAGAAGGTCGATGGCGATCGCTCCCGCCACGGACACCACCGTGCGGGCGAACGGTTCCAGCCCTCGCGAGGCGGCGCCGACGGCTGTTGCCGGCGCGGCGAGCAGGAAGAACAGTGTGAACGGGCCGCGCAGCGGTGAGTCTGCGTCGCTGAGCGCGAGGATCGCTCCGATCCCCGCGACGGCGACCGCCACGCCCGCGAGCAGAGGAAACAGGTCCCTCCCCGGATCCTGTCCCGACGGCCCGTCCCCGCCTGATGAAGGTGGCTTGATGCGTAAGGTCTGCATTGGCGACTTTGCCCCCCGAAGCGCCGGATGCCGGGCTTCAATGTCGCAAAGCGGAGAGGGAGCCGTCAAGACGCGGAAGCGGCACGTACAGGTTCTTGGCTTGGTTTAAACATGTGTTCCCTGGAGGAAGGGCGACCTCCGGGGAACCGTCGTTCGAACCTCGAGCCGTGTCACGGGACAAGCCGAAGAGGTCCAGGACCGACCCGTAGTCGGAGTAGCCGGCCCGGGCGTCCGAGCTGTTGGTGGCGCCCGACTCAAGGAGCTGAGGCGCCGTCCACATTTCTGTCATGGGCATGTAATCCAACGACGGTGAACGAGCGCAGTGGATCCCGGTGGGGTCGAAAAGTCTTGGCATGGACACTTCCTGTCAACACGCGTAGCTGCTACCACGGTTGTGGCAGAGATCCTGCTAGAGGGAGGTTCCATGAGACGTTCCCGACTTGCGGCGTACATGACGTCACTCCTCCTGGCCGTCGGCCTCGCCCTCACCGGGGCGGCCACGGCGCAGGCGGCGGCCACCGGCTACGTGGCCCTCGGTGACTCCTACTCCTCAGGTGTCGGCGCCGGCAGCTACATCAGCTCCAGCGGCGACTGCGACCGCAGCACGAAGGCCCACCCGTACCTGTGGCAGGCCGCCCACGCCCCCGCGTCGTTCAGCTTCATGGCCTGCTCGGGCGCCAAGACGACCGATGTCCTCAACAACCAGCTCGGCGCCCTCAACGCGTCCACCGGTCTCGTCTCCATCACCGTCGGCGGCAATGACGCGGGCTTCTCCGACGTCATGACGACCTGTGTGCTCCAGTCCGACAGCGTCTGCCTGTCGCGGATCGCGACGGCCAAGGCGTACGTCGACTCGACCCTGCCCGGCCAACTGGACAACGTCTACTCGGCGATCAGCGCCAAGGCCCCGTCGGCCCACGTGGTCGTGCTGGGCTACCCCCGCTTCTACAAGCTCGGCACCAGCTGCCTCGGACTGTCCGAGACCAAGCGGTCCGCGATAAACGGCGCCGCCGACTACATCGACGCCGCGATCGCCAAGCGCGCCGCCGACCACGGCTTCACCTTCGGCGACGTCCGCACCACCTTCAGCGGCCACGAGATCTGCTCCGGAGACTCCTGGCTGCACAGCGTCAACTGGCTGAACATCGGCGAGTCGTACCACCCGACCGCGGCCGGTCAGTCCGGCGGCTATCTGCCGGTGCTGACCAGCGCGGCCTGACGGTCACGAACCCGAGGGGGAGGCCCCGCCCGTCGGGGTCTCCGTCCCACATGTGACCGAGAACGGCACCGAGTCGGATGTGACCTGCACCGGACTGCGCACCTCCACACCGATCTCGTTCTGCACCGAACCGCCCGCGTCGTACGTGGTGACGACGACCTGCTGCTGCTTGGTCCTCCCACCACCCGCGGGGAACGACAAGGTCTTCCAGCCCGGGTCCGACACCTGCCCCGTCTTGGTGACCCAGCGGTAGGACAGGTCGACCGGGACGCTGCCCACGGTGAACGTCGCCGTGAACGTCGGCGCCTGAGCGTCCGGCGGCGGACAGGTACCGGAGTAGTCGGTGTGCGCCCCCGTGACCGTCACCTGGACCGACTGGGCGGGCGGGCTCGTCGTACGGCCGTCCCCGTCTCCGCTGCCGGAGGTGGATTCCCCGCTGGGAGCCGGGCCCGCTCCGGTGCTCTTGCCGGGACTGCCCGAACGCGTGCCGCCGGCGCTGTCGCTGTGCGTGGACCCGCTGCTCGTACTGCCGTTGTCGCCGTTGTCGCCGTTGTCACGGTTCACCAGGGCGTATGTCAGCCCCGCCACGGCCAGCGCCAGCGCGGCCAGGCCCGCGACCAGCACGACGGCGGCACGGCGGTTGCGCGGCGGCGGCTCGAGGGGAGCCGTGTACCCGGGCCGCGACGCACCAGTGGGGGCCCGCACGGGCCGCGGGGGAGTCGGCGGTCCGCTCGGGAACGCCGCGACCGTCGGCGTGTACACGGGGGCGCCCGCGCGCGGGGTACCGCCCGCACCGATGACCCGCAGGTCATGCTCGGCCCGGTCGGCCGGGATGCGCTCCGCCGGATCCTTGCGCAGCAGCCCCTCGATCACCGGGGTCAGCGGACCGGCCCGCCGCGGCGGCGGCAACTCCTCGTCGACGACCGCACGCAGCGTGCTCAGCGGAGTGTTCTGTCGGAACGGCGAGTTGCCCTCCACCGCCGCGTACAGCAGGACACCGAGCGACCACAGGTCGGACTCGGGGCCCGGTGTGCGTCCGAGCGCCCGCTCAGGGGCGAGGAACTCGGGCGAGCCGATGACCTCGCCGGTCATGGTCAGCGCGGAGTTCCCCTCGACCATGGCGATGCCGAAGTCGGTGAGGACCACCCGGCCGTCGTTGGCCAGCAGGACGTTGCCGGGTTTGACGTCGCGGTGCAGCACCCCGGCCGCGTGGGCGGCGCGCAGGGCGGCCAGCACCTCGGCACCGATGTGTGCGGCCCGCTGCGGCGAGATCGGTCCGTCCGCGTCCAGCAGGTCGGACAGGGCGATGCCGCGGATCAGTTCCATCACGATCCAGGGACGGCCGTCCTCGTGGGCCACGTCATAGACCGTCACGACGTTGCGGTTGGCCACCCGGGCCGCCGCCCACGCCTCGCGCTCCAGCCGGGTGTACATGCGCTCGACCTCGGCCGACGGAAGTCCCCCGGGGGCGCGCACCTCCTTGACGGCCACCTCGCGGTGCAGGACCTCGTCACGGGCCCGCCACACCGTTCCCATGCCGCCCTCGCCGAGGGGGGACAGAAGACGGTAGCGGCCGGCGATCACACGTTCATGGCCCGGTTCTTCGGACACGGGCGTCCCCCATTCGCATCCGCGTGATGTATGCACTCCGCGCGATTTCTCCCCAAAAGTAGCTCAACCGAGTGCGGATGCCGCCCCCTTGAACAGCAGTCCGGCCCCGAGGGCCACGACGACGAAGGCGGATCCCAGTGGCGCGGTCCTGCGCACCAGCGCCGCCATCGGGCCGGCGGTCCAGCGCGGGCTGCGCCGGTCCAGCACCCGGTTCATCCCGCTGCCCAGTTTGACCACGGCGAACCCGGCCGCGGTCAGCGTCAGGGCGAGCCCGACGCCGTACGCGACGACGAGCAGGAGGCCGAACCAGGCCTGGCCGAGCGCCGCGGCGCCGACGAGGACCACCACCGCGGACGGGCTGGGCACGAGTCCGCCGGCGAAGCCGAGCAGGATGGTGCAGCGGAGGGTGGGGGCGGTGGGGTGGGTGTGGGTGACCCCGCCGTGGGCGTGGGGGCTGGCGTGGGGGTGGTCGTGGTCGTCGTGCTTGTGGTCGTGGTCATGGTCATGGTCATGTGTGAGGTCCGAGTGGTGCGCGTGGCTGTGGCCGTGCGCGTGGTCGTGGCCGTGCGCATGCGTGTGTCGGTGCGTATGACTCCGGTTGCGCCACGCCCGTCGTACGAGCGACGCGCCCGCCAGGGTGACCAGGACCCCGCTCGCCAGGCCCAGCCACGCGATCACCGACGGCGTTGCCGCCGAACCGGCCGTGACCAGCAGGCCGAGGGCGACCACGCCCAGGGTGTGGGTGACCGTCACCGAAGCGGCCAGGGGCAGCACGTCCCTGAGCCTCGCCCGGCCGCCGCGGGCCGCCGCCGTCGCGGCCATCAAGGTCTTGCCGTGGCCCGGCGCGAGGGCGTGCATCGCGCCGAGCCCGACCGCGATGACCAGGGCCAGCGCGGCGAAGCCAAGGGTGAGGTGATGCCGGGCGACCAGGTTGTCCAGTGCCCGGGTCCAGCGGTCGGCGCCGCGCGGCAGCACGGCCGCGGCCGGCGCGTCCCGCCGCTCGTCGGCCAGAGCGGGGCCGCCGGGGCGCACCCGAAGGGACGCCTGGGCCGTGTCGGCCGGCGAGAAGAGCAACTCCTTCGGATAGCTGGTCAGTTCGTGGGAAACGGACGCCTTCGGCACGTCCGACGCGGTGAGCGTCATACGGTCGCCGCGCGCGGTGATCTCCTGCCAGCCGGGCCCGGTGCTCGCGCCCGCGCTGTGGAAGCCGAGGTGCACGGTGCCGCTCTTGGGCAGCGGCGCCGTCAGGCGGCACTCCACGCGCAGGGTGTTCAGGCCCGCCTGACCTGGCCGCAACTGGGCGCGGCCGGTGTCGACGGCGAGTGGGGCAGAGCGTCCCCCGAGGGTGAGCCTGCTGCCCTGGGCGGCCTTCTCGCACCGCTGCCGGGCCCACTCGGTCAGGCCGAGTTTCGCGATGTCGGGCTTGGCCTGGGTGGCCGGGATCTCCGCGAGGTCCTCGACGTGGTCGATCCGCAGTTGTCCGGGGGCGGCGACCAGGCCGTCGTAGCGGTTGACGGTGAAGTTGCCGAGCGGGTGGGCGCTCACTGAGCCGGACGGGACCAGGACGAGGGCGCAGGCCGCCGCGAGGACGGCCGCGCCGGAGGCGACGACGCGACGGAGGTTCACTTCATCGCCTCCAGTGCCTTACGGGCCTCTCGCGCGCCCAGAGGGGAGAAACCGGCGTTGAGTTTCAGTGCCGTGGTGAGCGAGGCGCGGGCCTGCTCCGTGTGACCGGTGGCACGCTCGATCATGCCGCGGTGGTAGAGGAAGGACGCGTTGCGGTAGCCGGTGGCCGTGGCCTTCCGGGCGTAGGGAAGGGCTTCCTGGTCTCGGCCGTTGACGTGCAGGGCCCAGGCGAGGGCGTCCGCCGTGTGCACGGTGTGGCGGCGCGCCCACTCGGTGCGGGCGGCCTTCAGCGCGGCCCTGCGGTCGCCGTGGTCGGCGGCCGCGAGGGCCGTGTCGAGGTCGGCGTCGACACCGTTGGCGCGGGCCAGCGAGACCCAGGCGTCGACGAGGGTGTACTGGTCGCGTGCCTTGGCGAGGTCGCCCTCCTTGCCGCGTGCCTCGTACAACTCGCCCAGTTCCAAGAGCGGTTGGGGCAGCGGATAGCGGTCGACGATCTGCTCCATGCCGCGGATCGCGTCCGCGGTGTCGCCCTGGGCCGCCTGGGCGCGGGCGCGTCCCTCCAGCGCGGGGAGGTAGGTGTCGTCGGCGGCCAGGGCCCGGGCGCAGTGGGCGAGAGCCGTCTTGTAGTCGCCCTGGCTCCAAGCGAGTTGGCCGAGCGCCGTCGCCACGTAGGCGATGTCGCCGCGGGCGGTGGCCGTGGCGAGGGCCTGTTCCAGGACGCGGCGGGCGGTCTTCACATCGCCGCGCAGTTCGTGGACGTAGGCGTAGCGGGTGAAGACGGGGACTCCGGGGCGGTGCGAGTCGGCCAGGTCGGCGGCCTTCGCGGCCTCGGTGTAGCGGCCGAGCTCGACGAGCGCGTCGATGCGGGAGGACAACGCGCGCTCGCTGTACGGGTTCTGCTTGAGGGCCAGCTCCGCGTACTCGAGGGCGCCGGGGAAGTCGTGGCGGGCGGCCGCCAGGGCGGCCCGGCCGGCGAGCGCGGCGTCATTGTCGGGGCGGAGCTTCAGCGACTGGTCGAGGGCGCGCTCCGCCTGCGGGTAGCGGGACGGATCGCCCTTGGTGCGGGCCTGCTCGACGTACGCGAGACCGAGGATCGCCCAGCTGCCGTGGTCCCGTGGCTGGGCGCGGAGGTGGGCCTGCAGGGCGCGGATACTCGAGTCGAGGTCGCCACTTGCCGGCAACTCCGGTGAGACTCCGCCGGCCGTCGAGGCGACCGGGGTCGCGCCGCCGCCGTCCCGTGCGGCGCCGATGACCGCGGCGCCCGCGGTGAGCGCGATGGCCAACGAGGCGGCACAGAGGCCGAGCTGAGCGGTCCGCCACCGCCGCCTCGACGCGGAGAAGCGCCGCAGTGCGACGACACGCTCGTCGGCATCGCCCGACGGTGCTGGGGACGTCGCCGTGGCGCTTGAGAGTACGTCGGCCTCACCGGCCGACGGCTCGCGGGAGGCCGGCGTGTGGACCGTGCCGGCCCCGGCAGCCGGCAGGCCGGACGGTTCGGTGCCGGTGTTCGGCTCGTCGGCCGCTTCCGTACCGTCCGCCGCTTCGGCGGACGACGCCCCGCGCCTGACCGGCTCGCCGCCCCCGTCGGAGTCGTCCGCAGGAGCAGGAGCAAGAGCAAGAGCCGGCTCTGGAACCGGAGCGGGAGCCGGTACCGGTCCGTCGGTCCGCTCGGCGGCCGCCTCGGCGCTCCCGGCCGGGCCTGGCTCCGACGGGCCGTCACTGTGCGGCGCAACCCGAGGGGCGCTCATGAGCTTGCCGCCGGACGCGCTTTCGGTGCTTGCGCCGCTCTCCTCGGGCGTGGTCTCCGCCGCGCGAAGTGCCGGACTTGTCGGCACGGGCTCCGGCCGGTCGCCGTGCCCGCTCTCCGGCGCGCTCTGGTTCATCCGCGGGGACATGCCCTCTCCTCGGTCTCAGGGGCGAAACGATCGTTGCCGGGGGTGTGGGTGGCGCGGCCCGCGCCGTGGGGGATGGAGGGGTACGGGCCGCGCCGGTCGAGGGGACGGGGCCGGAGGGCCGACCCGTCCGATGGGCGGTCAGTACGCCCGGTAGCGGCTGGTGCGCCGGCGCCACCAGAACACCGCGGTGCCGATCAGCAGGACACCGGCGACGCCCGCCGCCGCGGAGCTCGCGATCAGCGCGGTGTCGGTGCTGCTCGAACCGGTCGTCTGGAGTCCGTCACCCAGCTGGTTGCGCACGTTGTTGCCGGTGCCCTTGGCCAACGGCCCGCGCGAACCCGAGGTGGGCTGGGCCAGATACGGGAAGGAGTGGCCGAACTTCTGGTCGTTCGCGTCGACCGCGTCGCCGAGGTCGTTCTTGGAGCCGACCAGTTCGCCCTCCACGACCTGGAGCGCCTGGTCGATCACGTCGTCGGTGAGCCGGCGCCCGTTAGGGAAGCCCGCGTTGTCGCCGTCGAGCACACCCAGCCGCTTCGGGTTCGCGCTGGGCTTGATCGAGGTGTTGAGCCGCAGTTCCTCCGCCGGCCGCACGTACGGCGGCTGGTTGAGGCCCTTCACGCCCTTCAGGAAGACGTCCACCAGGTCGTTGCGCGGCTCGGCCGGCGCCTTGATCTTGTAGATCGCCTCGATGAGCTTCGGCAGCTCCGGGTTGGTCACGTTCTTCAGGAACTGGCCGTCGTTCCACGGCGCGGACGCGTTGAACTTGTCCTTGTCGTTCTGCGGGTTGACGACCTCGTTGACGAGCGGGTTGCCGAGCCGGGAGACCTGCTGGTAGTAGCCCCGTGCGTCCTTGCGCTGGACCGTCGACCAGATGCCGACGATCGGCTGCTTCGCGGACTCGCGGATGTAGTCGTTCGGCACCTGCAGGGCCAGGGAGTTGACGTTGTAGCCCTTGAGGGTGTCGTTGCCGACCTCCGACAGGTTCCCGCCGTACAGCAGGTCGAAGACGCGCAGGTCCGCGAAGAACGGGTCGTCCGCCTGCCCCGCGAAGGTCGTAGCGCCGCCCGTGAGCTTGTAGACGGCCTGGTCGCGCAGCTTGCCGTAGTCCGGCATCGATGCCTTGCCGACGTTCGAGGGCGCGACCGGCACGTCGTCCGCGATCTTCGTGCGCGAGACCAGCTTCTGGTTGTGCAGTTTGAGCAGGTCGATGTCGTACGACTGAGTGATGTTCAGGTCGGGGTCGTCCAGGCTCGTGACCGGACCCGTGTTGTACAGGAAGGTGTTCTTGTTCTTCGTGTGCGTCTTGAACGTGTAGCGGAAGACCAGTTCCCCCTGGGCGTCACCGTTGTTGTCAATGTGGATGTCGTACTGGGCGTCGTCCGCGAAGGTGTAGAAGTTGGGCCCGCCCGCCGGTTCCTCGAACGGGACGAAGTTCGCGATGACCGTCGTCGTGTCCGGCTTGTCGGGGCTCACGAACGCGTACAGGTCCGTGTTGTCGTACTGCGGCTGCCCCGAGATCAGCGGGGCCTCCCGGTGGGAGGAGGCGGAGGCCGCCCCCGGTTCCAGCGCTGTCACGCCGGCGGCTGCGAGCCCCCCGGCGGCCAGCGCACCACAGATGAGGGTCGCGACACTGCCGCGCCCCACGCCGCTCCTGGAGATAGGTGTCATGCCGTCCGTCCTCGATGCCAACTTGCCTGACGCACCGGGATTCGAAGCTGGGGCCGAGGCGGATTGGTCGAGGCTGAAAAATCTTTTCGTGCCTGCTCGACCCGCGTTTTCGCCCCGCTGATCCGTATCCCGTCCGAAGGCGTGAGAGCAGCGAACGTCACAGTGGAGCGAGCATGCCGTGCACGGCGTCGGTGAGGGGGGTACGAATGGAGGCGGACGAACTTCTGGTGCTCGTGGCCGGAGGTGACCAGAAGGCGTTCGAGGACTTGTACGGACTGGTGTCGGGGCCGGTGTTCGGCCTGGTGCGCCGGGTCGTACGGGACCCGGCGCAGTCGGAGGAGGTGGCCCAGGAGGTGCTGCTCGAACTGTGGCGCTCCGCCCCGCGGTTCGACCCCCGCCGGGGAAGCGCCCTGTCGTGGATCCTCACCCTCGCGCACCGCCGCGCCGTCGACCGGGTGCGCAGCGCCCGCGCGGCCGGCGAACGCGAGCAGCGGGAGGCGAGGCGCGCCCACCACCCCGCCTTCGACCAGGTCGCCGAGGAGGTCGAGGCAGGGCTGGAGCGCGAGTGGGTGCGCCGCTGCCTGGACCGGCTCACCGCCCTGCAACGCCAGTCGGTCACGCTCGCCTACTACGACGGTTACACGTACCGTGAGGTGGCCGAGCGGCTCTCACTGCCGCTCGGCACGGTCAAGACGCGGATGCGTGACGGCCTCACCCGGCTGCGCGAGTGCCTGGGAGGAGTCGCATGAGCATCCTCGACCGGCTGTTCGCACGCGAGGACCTGCATTCCCTGGCGGCTCCCTATGCCCTGGACGCTCTCGAACCCGCGGAGCGCACGCGGTTCGAGAAGCACCTCAGGGGCTGCGACCGCTGCGCCGCCGAGGTGCGGGCCCTGTCGGAGGACGCCGTCCGCCTCGCCTGGTCGACGACGGCCCTGGCCCCGCCCGGTCTGCGCGACCGTGTCCTCACCGCCGTACGGACCACTCCGCAGGAACCCGCGACCGCAGCGGACGCGCCTCGCGCCCGCGCGCCGCATCTGCCGCCGCACGTCTGGGGCACCGAACCGCCGCCCGTGCGCACCCGTGCGCCCCGGCTGCGCCCCCTCTTCGCCCCGCTCGCCACCGCCACGGCCGCGGCGGCCCTCGTCGTCGCCGCACTCTTCGGCGTCCAGGCCACGCAGACGCAGGACAAGCTCGACGCCGAGCGTGCGCAGGCGCGTGAGATCGCCCACGTTCTCGCCGCTCCGGACGCCCGTGCGACCAGCGACCGGGACGCCGAGGGCCGAGGAATCGGAGTAGTCGCGTCCGCATCCGAGGGGCGCGCCGTCGTGACGCTCAGCGGCCTCGGCGCACTGCCCAGCGGGCGCGTGCATCAGCTCTGGCTGATGCGCCCCGATGTGCAACCACGCTCCCTCGGGCTCTTCCACGGCGACACGCCCTTGGTCACGAGCGGTCTGAACAAGTCGGCGACGTCACTCGCCGTGACCGTCGAGCCCGACGGAGGATCACGGCAGCCCACCAGCCAGCCAGTTGTCCAACTCGCCCTGCAATCCGTTGGATTCGGACAGTAGTCGTCAACCCCCTTATAGGGAAGGTGAATCCTTTGCCCGCGATACACGAGTGCCACCTGGGAGCGATAGGGTTACTCTGCCCGGGCCGGGTGGACTCGTACGGGTGGGGAGTGACATGGAACAGATAACAGTGCGCAGCAGGGCCAGGGTCCCTGCGATCACCTGCGGGAGCAGTGCGACCAGTTCGCGCCTCGACCGCCATCTCTCGGTGCTGGCAGGCCCTGCCGTCCCGCAGCGTGAGACCGCCGAGGCGACCTCATTGATGCGCGAGCTGACCGCTCGTGACACCGCGCACGACCGCAGTGCCAGGGGTGCGCGCGTGAGCAAGGTCTCACTGTTCGCGCCGTTGCGCCGACTGCGCCGTTCGCTGTTCGGCGGGCGCTGAGTCCGGCGCTCCTCACGGCGCCCGCGACGCGGGCGCCCGGCAAGGGCCCGTGCTCAGGCCGCCACACCGTCCCGGCGCAGCGCTGCGATCTCGTCGTCCGTCATCCCCACGGCACGCAGCAGCGCCTCGGTGTGCTCCCCGAGCGCGGGCACATTCCCCATCCGTGCCTCGTTCCCGCCCGGCAACGTGATCGGCGGCAGCAGTGCTTTCAGCATCCCCACCGGCGTCCCCACCTCCCGCCACCGCTCCCGGGCCGCCAGCTGCGGATGCCGTGCCACGTCCCACAGGTCCCTGAGGCGTGCACAGGCGATGCCGGCCGCCTCCAGCCGGGCCACGGCCTCGTCCGTCACGAGCGCTCCCAGCGCCTTGCCGACGAGCGCGTCCGTACGGTCCCGGTGGGCGACCCGCGCCGCGTTCGTCGCGTACGCGGGATCGCCCCCCAGTTCCGCCTGCCCGAGGACCTGCTCGGCGAGCCGCCGCCACTTCCGGTCGTTCTGCACCGACAGCAGCACCCGGCCGCCGTCTGCCGTCGGATAGGCGTCGTACGGGGCGATGACGGCGTGCGCGAGACCCGTGCGCGCCGGGGGAGTGCCACCGTGCATCGCATGGTGCAGCGGATGTCCCATCCACTCGGCGAGCGCCTCCAGCATGGAGATCTCCACCGGCCCGCCGCGCCCCGTCGTGCCCCGTCGGACGAGCGCCGCGAGCACCCCTGAGAACGCGTACATGGCCGCCGCGATGTCGGCCGCCGGAATCCCCGCCTTGACCGGCTGCTCCGGCGTTCCGGTGACCGACACCAGCCCCGCCTCGCACTGCACGAGCATGTCGTAGGCCCGCTTATCCGCGTACGGCCCCGAGGCGCCGTAGCCCGAGATGTCGACGGCGATCAGCCGCGGGTGCGCCGCGCACAGCGTGGCCGCGTCCAGGCCGAGCCGGGCTGCGGCCCCATGGGCGAGGTTCTGCACGAAGACGTCCGCGTCCGCGATCAGCCGCCGGACGGCGTCCAGCCCCCGCGGATCCTTCAGATCCAGGGCGATCGACTCCTTGCCGCGGTTGCACCACACGAAGTGTGAGGCCAGACCGCGGGCGGCGGTGTCGTACCCGCGGGCGAAGTCGCCGCCGTCGACCCGCTCGACCTTGATCACCCGGGCGCCCAGATCGGCGAGCTGACGTGTGGCGAAGGGCGCGGCGACGGCCTGCTCGACGGCGATGACGGTGATGCCCTCCAGGGGCAGGGGAAGTGGATCCATACGGTGGATCATCCCGTGCGCGACGTCTTTGTCAGCAGGCGGCCGGGCGCCCTCGTTCAACGGGTGGGTGCCGCCCCCAGCGTGTACCTGCGGACCGCGAGCGGCCAGCAGACCACGGTCAGCGCCACGCACCAGGCCAGGGATCCGGCGACCGGATGGGCCACCGGCCAGGCGGCGCCCTCCGGCACGGGCGCGTTCCCGAAGAGGTCCCGCAGAGCGGTGGTCACCGCGCTGATCGGGTTCCACTCGGCGAGGGTGCGCAGCCAGCCCGGCAGGTTGTCCGTGGGGATGTACGCGTTCGACAGCAACGGCAGGATGAAGGTGGCGCCGCCGAGCTGCCCGGCCGCCTCCTCGCTCCGGGTGAGCAGCCCGAGGAGGATCCCGAGCCACGTGCAGGCGAACCGGAACATCAGCAGCAGACCCATGGCGCCCACCGCATCGAGGGCCGCCCCCTCGACCCGCCAGCCCACCGCGAGACCCACCAGGAGCAACGGCACCGTCCCGGCAGCCGTGACGACCAGGTCGGCCACCGCCTGACCCAGCGGCACGGACGCCCGGCTCATCGGCAGTGTGCGGAAGCGGTCCATCACACCCCGGTGGGAGTCCTGGGCGGCCTGGAACATGCCGGTCATGACTCCGCCCGCGGCCGTCGCCACCAGCAGCCCCGGCACCAGGTCTTGCCCGCGCCGTTCGGCCCGAGCAGCCCGCAGACCGTGCCTTCCGCCACCGCCAGGTCCAGCCCCTGGAGGGCATGGACCGGACCGAATCGCTTCTTCAGCCTCTCGCTAAGTACAACGTACGTAGTAGTCATGGCATGACCATGGCGCACTACGTACGGCGTACGTAACTAGGATGGAGGCCGAGGTGATGACCGATGGCGGGCCGAGCGGCCGAACCCGAAGTGATCTGGACGCGCCCCGAGCGCGCGGGCCGGGGGCCGAGACCGGCGTACAGCCGTGCCGACATCGCGGCCGCCGCGGTGCGGATCGCCGACGCCGAGGGGCTGGACGGTGTCTCGATGCGGCACGTGGCGGCCGAGCTGGGCTGCGGCACCATGTCGCTGTACAACTACGTCCCCCGCAAGGAAGACCTCTACGAGCTGATGGTCGACGCCGTCAGCGGCGAGCACGAACTGTGGGAGTCGTCGGGCGACTGGCGCGCCGACATGCTCAGGGTCGCCCACCAGACGCGCGGTCTGATGCGTCGTCACCCTTGGCTCCCCCGCCTGATGTCAGGGATCTACGGCTTCAGCCCCAACGTCCTGCGATACCTCGAGCACTGCCTGGCCTGCCTCGACCCGCTCGACGTGTCCAACGGCACGAAGATGGAGCTGGTCGCCATGCTCAACAGCGTGGTGACCATGTACGTGCAGAACGAGCTGGCCACCGCCGAGCGCGCCCGGTCCCTGCCGTGGTCGGAGGAGCAGGAGAACGCGGTGCGGATCGCCTACCTCGCCGGCCGGATGGCCACGGGCGCGTATCCACGGATGGCGGCGGTCTTCTCTCAGGCTCCGGGACCGGTCGACCTGGAGGCGGCGTTCGAGCGGACGTTGGGGCGGATGCTGGACGGGTTCGAACCCAAGGGCCAGGAATCCGAGGGCCAGGAATCCGAGGGGCAGGAATCCGAGGGCCAGGAACCCAAGGGCTAGATCAACGCGAACTGGCCCTCGGGCCCCTCCTCGTGGTGGTCGAGCACCGAAGCCGGCCGCCGGGCGGCCGCCGCGACCGGCAGCACACCCGCCTCGCGCAGTTCGGCGGTCGTGAGGGGGCCCGTCGCCTCCAACTCCGCCTGCTGTGGGCGCAGTTCCGCCAGCAGCGCGAGGATCGTGATCAGTTCCAGCAGCTCGGACGTCCAGATCTGTGCCCAGGTCGCCGGGCGGATCGCCTCCAGGGGGCCCGCGCCGGCCTCGGCGGTCCGGGCCGCGAACCACTGTTCCAGGACCGGAACCCCGCTCACCTCGAAGTCCCAGGCCTCGGGGGGCACCGGGGAGATGCGCCCCTCGTCGAGGTGGAGGGTCTCCTTGTCGCGGTCGTAGTGGAGGGTCAGGGGGCGTGCGGGGAGCGGGGCGCGGACGTAGGGGCGGCGCCCTCCGGGGAGCTTGGGGCGTTGGCCGTCGCGACGCATCAGCCAGAGCATGCGGCGGCCCAGTTCGACTCCCCGCGTCCACAGGCCGGGGTCCTCGGTGAGGGGGACGACGAGGCCGGCGGGGCCCGGGCGCACGGTCGCCAGGCTCCAGGCGAGGACGTCCACGGGGGCGGCCGACAGGCCGAGACGGGCGTTCAGGTGTTCCAACAGGCCGGGCGCCAAGTTGGGTTCGAGGCCGCCGGGGCGGCGGTACAAAGGGCTGATACGGCCGGTGCGGAGTACGGGTAGCAGGGACGTCGCGAGCAGGAGCGGGCCGGGGGAGTCGCCGGCCGTCTCCACCGTGAAGATCTGGTGCTCGTCCGCAACACGCCACAACTCCGGTCTGGCCACGTCGATCAGCCGCTGGTCGGGGATCAGCCACTGCTCGTCGAACGGCGCGTGCAGCACGCGTACGGGCTCCGGGCAGGGGCCCGAGGCGCGCACCAGTTTCTCGGTGCCGCCGGCCCGGCCCGGAAGCTGTCCGACAGCCGAGTGCAGGGTGCGCGAGCGGGTCGGCTCGAACAGTGCCTCCCGGTCGGGCCCTTCGGCCTTCACGAAGGCGTCCCACCGTGCCCGCAGTGAGGCCGCATCGGGTGCCGACGGCCAGCTCCGGCCCGGCCGCAGGGGTGCGACGGACCACGGCATGAGGTCCGCGAGCAGCGGAGCGTCGTCGTGCGTCACGCTGGGCATCGTACGACGTGGTCAGGTGGCCTCGAGGGTGACCGTGAAGGAGAAGCGGTCCCCGCGGTAGTGGATCACCGCCACGTCGAGCGGTCGCCCCTCGGTGTCGTACGTGATGCCCGTGTAGTGCAGGATCGGGCTGAGCAGCGGGACTTCCAGCAGCCGTGCCGTCTCCGGATCGGCCAGTCGTGCCTCCACGGTGTCCGTGATGCGGCTGATGTCCGCGCCCACGACGTCCCGCAGCACCTTGGTCATCGGCCACCGCACCAGGTCCTCGCGGTCGATGCGCTCGGCCAGTTCGGGACGGACGTAGTTGCGCGCGTGGTTGGTCGGCTCGCCGGTCTTCTCGTCGCTGCGCAGCCGGTGGTACGTGGCCACCTCGGTGAGATCCGGGAAGTGCTCGGCGACCTCGGCGGGCACCGGCGCGCTGCCGAGATCCAGTAGCTCGGTCGTCATACCGGACTGCTGGGCCACGATCGCGTCCACCGAGCCCAGCAGCCGCACCGGGGTGCTCCTTTTCGCACTGGGCTCGATGAACGTGCCGCGCCGCCGGTGGCGCGTGATCAGCCCCTCGTCCTCCAGCTCCTTCAGCGCCTGCCGCATCGTCAGCACGCTCACGCCGTAGTGCCCCGCCAGCTGCTCCTCGGTGGGCAGCCGCAGCGGGTCCTGGGGCGAGCGGCCGAGTATCGAGGCCCGCAGGGACTGCGACACCTGGTACCAGAGCGGCAGTTTGCGGTTCAGGACGATCGAGTCGGGGGCGAAGGAGGTCACGGGCTATCCGTACCGGTCGTCGGCGCTCAGTGCAACGGGCGGAAGTGGCGCTCGAGGCCCTGCCACACCCCGTCGTACCCGCGTTGCAGGTGTTCCGCCCGCGCGGCGTGCGGCGTCAGGGTCACCGGCCAGCGGGTCTCGAACATGAACGCAAGCCCGTCGTCGATCTTCTGGGGCCGGAGCTCGGCGGCGCCGGCCCTGTCGAACGTCTCCCGGTCCGGGCCGTGCGCCGACATCATGTTGTGCAGCGAGCCTCCGCCTGGCACGAAGCCCTCCGCCTTGGCGTCGTACGCGCCCTCGACGAGACCCATGTACTCGCTCATCACGTTCCGGTGGAAGTACGGCGGCCGGAAGGTGTCCTCGCCCACCAGCCAGCGCGGCGCGAAGACCACGAAGTCGACGCCCGCCAGACCGGGAGAGTCGCTCGGCGAGGTCAGCACCGTGAAGATCGACGGGTCCGGGTGGTCGTAGCTGATGGTGCCGATCACATTGAAGCGCCGGAGGTCGTACACGTACGGCACATGGTTGCCGTGCCAGGCGACGACGTCGAGCGGCGAGTGGTCGTACGTGGCCGTCCAGAGGTTGCCGCAGAACTTGTTCACCACCTCGACCGGCCCCTCGACGTCGTCGTACGCGGCGACGGGGGCGCGG
The DNA here is from genome assembly GCF_055561075.1 of Streptomyces sp. NPDC022910. Classification (NCBI taxonomy): domain Bacteria; kingdom Bacillati; phylum Actinomycetota; class Actinomycetes; order Kitasatosporales; family Streptomycetaceae; genus Streptomyces; species Streptomyces sp. NPDC022910. Next base: position 10,093 of record NZ_JBVHHL010000065.1, on the reverse strand, counting down.
AAGTCCCGGGCGTTGGCCAGGCCGTTGGCGCCGATCGGGCCGAGGTCGGGGAGGCGGAAGGGGGCGCCGTAGTTCTCGCAGACGTAACCGCGCGCGGAGTCGTCCAACAGCTGCACGCGGAAGCGGATGCCGCGCGGGATCAGCGCCACCTCGGCGGGCTCCACGCGCAGCATCCCGCACTCGGTGCGCAGCAGCAGCCCGCCACGCTCCGGGACGATCAGCAGCTCGCCGTCCGCGTCGCTGAAGACACGGTCCATGGAGGCGTTGGCGTGGTACAGGTGCACGGCCATGCCGGCGCGCTGGGTGGCGTCGCCGTTGCCGCCGAGGGTCCACAGCCCCTCGAGGAAGTCCGTGCCGGCCGGGGGTTCGGGCAGCGGATTCCAGCGCAGCCGGTTGGGGTCGGGCACGGTCTCCGTGAAGGGTGCCGAACGGATCGCGCCGTTGTCCGTGCGGGCGAATGTGGGGTGGGCGGCCGACGGGCGGATGCGGTACAGCCAGGAGCGGCGGTTGTGGGCCCTCGGCTCGGTGAACGCCGTACCGCTCAGCTGCTCCGCGTACAGTCCGAGCGGTGCGCGCTGCGGGGAGTTGCGGCCCTCGGGCAGTGCGCCCGGAACCGCTTCCGAGCTGTGCTCGTTGCCGAAACCGGAGAGATAGGAAAGCCCCTCCGCGATCTTCCTCGCGTCCCCGCTCATCACCGCTCCCTCGCCGCTGATTCCTATGCATCACCGTAGGATTCGGGGGTGAGGTGCGCAAGGGGAGAGGGGCGGTTGCGGGGGACCGGTGCCGACCGGGGCGGCCGGGCCGCTTGGGAAGTGGCCGGGGCGCCGGGCGGGCGGAGCGCCGGGACCACCAGGGCGCGGGTGAGCGGGGCCGCTGGGTCGGTGCTGGTCCGCGGGAGGACGCAAGAACCAGCCCTCAGGAGGATTCGGCGGTCGGAAGAGTGCAATACGCTCCCGGGCATGTCGTGGACGCGCGGAGTGCTCGCCGCGCTCGCGGTGGGGGCCCTGCTCGGCGGCTCGGCGGGCTGCGGCTCAGGCGAAGCGCACGGGCGGGACGGCGAGGTGACCCCCTCGCCGGAGGGCAAAGTACTGGACGACACGGACGAGGAGGGGCAGCACTACCGTGAAGTCGACAAGAAGGGCGCGCCCCAGGTGGCGGTCGAGGTCCAGCCGGACTCCGGCGGCAACTGGGACGTGCGGCTGACCCTCCGCCACTTCCGCTTCTCGCCCGCCGGTGTGCGCCCGGTGGCCGTGGCCGGCCGCGGTGTCGCCCGGCTGTATCTGGACGGCCACCCCCTCGCCCGGCTGCGGGACGACGAGTACCACCTCCCCGGCAGACTGGTCCCGCGTGGTACGCACCACGTCACGGCCCGCCTGTACGCGGACGACCGGACCGTCTGGGCCGTGCACGGCAAGCCCGTCGAGAGCACCGCGGACATCACGGCATCGGGAGCCGAGGCGACGGCCGGCCCGGTCGGAGCAGGGTGACCGCCGCGGCCGGCCGATGAGTGCTCGGGCCATCGATTTCCGTACAGACGGGCGAGGTTCACCGGCCCCCGGCGGAAAGGCATTATGAAGTCCGTGCCCCAAGCGACATCGCTGCGCCGCGCGCCCGTCCAACGCCGTAGCGCCGAACGACTGACGAGAATCCTCGACGCCTGCGCCGACCTCCTGGACGAGGTCGGCTACGAGGCACTGAGCACCAGGGCCGTGGCCCTGCGCGCCGGCGTGCCCATCGGCTCCGTGTACCGGTTCTTCGGCAACAAGCGGGCCATGGCCGACGCCCTGGCCGAGCGCAACCTGGAGCGCTACACCGAGCGCGTCACGGGCCGCCTCGCGGACGCGAAGGGCGAGGGCGGCTGGCGCGCGGCCATGGACGCGGTGCTCGACGAGTACCTGGACATGAAGCGCACGGCCCCCGGCTTCTCGCTCGTCGACTTCGGCAACCAGATCCCGGTCGGCGCCCGCTACGCCGAGCCCAACCACCGGGTGGCCGACCGCCTGACGAACCTCCTGTCGGCGTACCTCGACCGCGAACCGGACGATGACCTGCGCCGCACGTTCCTGATCGCGGTGGAGACCGCCGACACCCTGGTCCACCTGGCCTTCCGGGTGGCCCCCGAGGGCGATGCGCAGGTCATCGAGGAGACGCGGGAGCTGCTGCGGGCGTATCTGGGGAGGGTGCTCGACTAGAGGCGGTCGGGGGCCGGGCGACGGGCCGTCCGGGGTTCTCGCGGATTTCCGACGCATGCTCCGTCCGCCTCTCCCCACCGTCCATACCGGTCGGTATGCTCGGCCCGTTCGTGCGTCACCGCTGCCGCCACCCCTCCGGGAGGACCCGTGTCCCGCACCGCCCTGCGTATATGCCCCCTCTGCGAGGCCACCTGCGGGCTGACGCTCACCGTCGAGGGCACCCGTGTCACCGGGGCCCGGGGCGATCGCGACGATGTGTTCAGCAAGGGGTTCGTCTGCCCGAAGGGCGCCTCCTTCGGGGCCGCGGACTCCGACCCCGACCGGCTGCGCACGCCCCTCGTACGCCGGGACGGCGAACTGCACGAGGCCACCTGGGAGGAGGCGTTCGACGCCGTCGCCGCGGGGCTGCGGCCGGTCGTCGAGCGGTACGGTCCGCACGCCGTCGGTGTCGTGCTCGGCAACCCCAACGTGCACACCATGGCCGGCGCCCTCTACCCGACCGTCCTGCTCGCCGGTCTGCGCACGCACAGCCTCTTCACGGCCTCCACGCTGGACCAGATGCCCAAGCACGTCTCCAGCGGGCTCCTCTACGGGGATGCGGGCGCCATACCCGTGCCCGACCTCGACCGCACGGACCATCTGCTGCTGATCGGCGCCAACCCCCTCGAGTCCAACGGGAGTCTGTGCACCGCCGCCGACTTCCCCGGCAGGCTCAAGGCCCTCAAGGCTCGCGGCGGCACCCTCACCGTGATCGATCCGCGCCGCACGCGCACCGCCCGGCTCGCCGACCGGCACGTCGCCGTCCGCCCCGGCACCGACGCGCTGCTTCTCGCGGCGATGGCCAACGTCCTCTTCGAGGAGGACCTCGTCGACCTGGGGGACCTGGCCCCGCATGTGCAGGGGGTCGACGAAGTGGCCTCGGCCATGAGGGACTTCACGCCCGAAGCCGCCGCCGGGGCGTGCGATGTCGAGGCAGACACCATCCGTACCCTCGCCCGTGAGCTCGCGGCCGCGCCCACCGCCGCCGTGTACGGCCGCATCGGCAGCTGCACCGTCCCGCACGGCACCCTGGCCAGCTGGCTGGTCGACGTGCTCAACGTCCTCACCGGCAACCTCGACCGGCCGGGCGGCGCGCTCTTCCCGCTGTCGGCCACCGACAGGACGCCCCGGCCCGCCGGACCCGGCCGAGGCTTCGCGCTCGGGCGTTGGCACTCGAGGGTGAGCCGGCACCCGGAGGCCAAGGGCGAGTTGCCGATCTCGGCGCTCGCGGAGGAGATCGACACCGCCACCGACGAGGGCAGCCCGGTCCGTGCCGTCATCGCCGTCGCCGCCAACCCCGTGCTCTCCGCGCCGGACGGCGAGCGCCTCGACAAGGCACTCGGCTCCCTCGACTTCATGGTCAGTGTCGACCCGTACCTCAACGAGACCTCGCGCCACGCGCACGTCGTGCTGCCGCCGCCCCCGCCCTCCCAGGCGCCGCACTTCGACTTCGCCTTCAACACCCTCGCCGTGCGCAACCAGGTCCGCTACACCCGAGCCGCCGTCCCCCTGGAGGCAGGCCGCATGGCGGAGACCGAGATCCTCGCGCGGCTGGTCCTCGCCGCGACGGGCATGCACGGCGCCGACCCGGCCGCCGTCGACACCATGGTCATCGACCAGACCCTCGGCAAGTCGGTCACCGAGGCCCACTCGCCCGTATGCGGCCGCGACCCCCGCGAGCTGGCCGGGCAGCTCACCGGAGAGAGCGGCCCCGAGCGGCGGCTCGACATGATGCTGCGCCTCGGCCCGTACGGCGACGGATTCGGTGCCCGGCCCGACGGGCTCAGTCTCCAGAAGCTGCTCGCCCACCCGCACGGGATCGACCTCGGACCGCTCGCATCCCGCCTGCCGCAGCCACTGAAGACGCGCAGCGGCAAGGTCGAACTGCTGCCGGAGCCCATCGCGGACGACCTGCCCCGCCTGAGGCAGGCCCTGACCGAGCGCGCCGAGGGGCTCGTGCTCGTCGGGCGGCGCCATCTGCGGTCCAACAACAGCTGGCTGCACAACGTGCCCGCCCTCACGGGCGGTTCCAACCGCTGCACCCTTCACATCCACCCCGAGGACGCCGAACGGCTCGGGCTCGTGGACGGCGCGCAGGTACGGATCAAGGGCGCCGGCGGAGCGGTCACCGCGCCCGTCGAGGTCACCGACGGCATCCGGCGCGGGGTCGTCAGCCTTCCGCACGGCTGGGGCCACGACCGGCCCGGCACCCGGATGAGCCACGCCGCGCTGGACCCCGGTGTCAACGTCAACCAGCTCCTGGACGGCAGCCTGCTCGACCCGCTGTCGGGGAACGCGGTCCTCAACGGCGTACCCGTCGCGCTCGTGCCGCTTCCCTCCACACCGCGCTGACCTGGAATTTTGCGCTTATTGCTCGCACGTCAACATCTTGTTAACCCTTCTTGACCCGACCTAACGTCAACCCGACCCCGGCCCTGCCGGGAAGTTCAAGGGCGAACGTTAGGTACCCATTCATGCTGACCATCCTCGGCTTCGCCATGATCGCGACCTTCCTGGTCCTGATCATGATGAAGAAGATGTCGCCGATCGCGGCGCTCGTGCTGATCCCCGCGCTGTTCTGCGTGTTCGTCGGCAAGGGCGCGCGGCTCGGTGACTACGTCATCGACGGCGTCACCAGTCTCGCGCCCACCGCGGCGATGCTGATGTTCGCGATCGTCTACTTCGGTGTGATGATCGACGTCGGCCTGTTCGATCCGGTCGTCCGCGGGATTCTGCGGTTCTGCAAGGCCGACCCGCTGCGCATCGTCGTCGGTACGGCCGTGCTCGCCGCGATCGTCTCGCTCGACGGCGACGGCTCGACCACCTTCATGATCACGGTCTCGGCGATGTACCCGTTGTACAAGCGCCTGAAGATGAGCCTGGTCGTGATGACCGGTGTCGCCGCGATGGCGAACGGCGTGATGAACACCCTGCCCTGGGGAGGACCCACCGCCCGCGCCGCGACCGCGCTGAAGCTCGACGCCAGCGACATCTTCGTGCCGATGATCCCGGCCCTCGCCGTGGGCCTGCTGGGCGTCTTCGCCCTGGCCTTCGTCCTCGGCCGCCGCGAGCGCAAGCGGCTCGGCGTGCTGACGCTGGACGAGGTCCTGGAGCCGCAGGAGGCCGAAACCGTGCTCGTGGGGGCGGCCGGCGCCGACGGTACGAAGCGGGTGTCCTCGGGCGGTTCGGGCTCCGGTACGGACGCGGACGCACCCGAATCCGACGCCGACGAGGGCTTCCAGGGTCTCGACCCGAACCGCGCCACCCTGCGCCCCAGGCTGTACTGGTTCAACGCGCTACTGACGGTCGCCCTGCTCACCGCCATGATCATGGAATGGCTGCCGATCCCGGTCCTCTTCCTGCTCGGCGCCGCGCTCGCGCTCACCGTCAACTTCCCGCACATGCCCGACCAGAAGGCCCGCCTCGCCGCGCACGCCGACAACGTCCTCAACGTCTCCGGCATGGTCTTCGCCGCCGCCGTCTTCACCGGCGTCCTGCAGGGCACCGGCATGGTCGACCACATGGCGAAGTGGCTGGTGGCCAACATCCCCGACGGCATGGGCCCGCACATGGCCTTCGTCACCGGCGTGCTGAGCATCCCGCTCACGTACTTCATGTCGAACGACGGCTTCTACTTCGGCATCCTGCCGGTCCTCGCCGAGGCGGGCCAGGCGCACGGCGTCCCGGCCCTGGAGATCGCCCGCGCCTCGCTGGTCGGCCAGCCGCTGCACATGTCCAGCCCGCTGGTGCCCGCCGTATACGTGCTCGTCGGCATGGCCAAGGTCGAGTTCGGCGACCACACGCGGTTCGTGGTCAAGTGGGCGGCACTCACCTCGCTGGTGGTACTCGGCGCGGGGATCCTGTTCGGCATCATCTGACCCTCCACATCCGACCTCCAAGGAGGACACGACCATGGGGCCCGGTGGGAACCGCGGCTGGCTGCTCCGCCTCGTCATCGCCTTCGGCTTCGCCCAGGGGGCGGTGTCGATGGCACGGCCCGCCGTCTCCTACCGGGCCCTCGCGCTGGGCGCCGACGAACGCGCGGTGGGCGTGATCGCCGGTGTGTACGCGCTGCTCCCGCTGTTCGCCGCCGTACCCCTGGGCCGCCGTACGGACCACGGCCGGTGCACGCCTCTGCTGCTGGCCGGTGTGGTCCTGATATCCGGTGGCTGTGCCCTCAGCGGCGTCGCGGGCTCCCTCGCGGCGATGGCAACGTGGAGCGGGGTGATGGGCCTCGGTCACCTCTGCTTCGTGATCGGCGCCCAGTCGATCGTCGCCCGCCGGTCCGAGCCCCACGAACAGGACCGCAACTTCGGGCATTTCACCATCGGCGCCTCGCTCGGCCAGCTGGTCGGCCCGATCGCGGCGGGCGTCCTGATCCACGGCCCCGACCGCGCGGCAACCAGCGCGCTCGCCCTTCTGACGGCGGGCGCGGGCGCCGGGGTCGCGTTCACGTCGCTGTGGCGCATCGAACGCCGCACGGCGACCACGAACCGGACGGCGCGGGGGAACCGCGTCCCCGTGCACCGCATCCTGCGCAGCCGGGGTGTTCCGGGCGGCATCCTCGTCAGCCTCGCCGTGCTGTCGGCGACGGACATCCTCACCGCGTATCTGCCCGTGGTCGGCGACCACCGCGGCATCGCCCCGTCGGTCGTCGGCGTGCTGCTCAGCGTGCGCGCCGCGGCCACCATCGCCTGCCGCCTGGTGCTGACCCCGTTGCTGCGGCTGCTCGGCCGGGCCGCTCTGCTCACCCTCACCTGTCTGACGGCGGCGGTGCTCTGCGCCGGGATCGCGCTGCCGCTGCCGGTGTGGGCGCTCGGCGCGATGCTCGCCGTGCTCGGGTTCTGCCTGGGCGTCGGGCAGCCGCTGTCCATGACGACCGTGGTGCAGGCGGCGCCCGACGACGCCCGCTCGACCGCCCTCGCCCTGCGGTTGACCGGCAACCGTCTGGGCCAGGTCGCCGCGCCCGCGGCGGCGGGCCTCGTGGCCGGAGTCGCGGGTGTGGCCGCGCCGTTCGTGATGCTCGGCGCGCTGCTGCTGCTCTCCTCCGCGATCGCTTGCCGCTCGCCCGCGAAGCCGGCGCGGGGCATCGAGCCGACCCGCGGAAACGACCCTTCGAGGACTGCCGTGGCCCGCAAGCGCGACATCTGACGCCTCGTGTCCAGGCTGTGAGATCGTCGGAGTGTGAGCCGACCGCGAGCCGACCGCGCGCCACCCCCTGGCGCGCCAAAACTAACGGCGCTAGTTTGGGGCGCGGACGACGCTGCCCGGCCCGGGAGGAAGACCATGAAGGCACACGAGGGCATGTACATCGACGGCGCCTGGCGCCCCGCCGTCGGACCGGACACGATCGACGTCGTGAACCCGGTCGACGAGCAGGTCATCGGCCAGGTCCCCGCCGGTACCACCGAGGACGTCGACGCCGCCGTCCGCGCCGCCCGTGCCGCTCTCCCCGCCTGGGCCGCCACCGCGCCGGCCGACCGTGCCGCCCGGCTCACCGCACTCCGGGACGCGCTGGTGGCCCGCAAGGACGAGATCGCCGAGACCGTCACGGCTGAGCTGGGCTCGCCTCTGCCGTTCTCGCAGAGCGTCCATGTGGGCCTGCCGATCGCGGTCGCCGGCTCCTTCGCCGAACTGGCCGCGAGGCACGCCTTCGAGGAGAAGGTCGGCAACTCCGCGGTCCACCAGGAGCCGGTCGGAGTCGTGGGCGCCATCACGCCCTGGAACTACCCCCTGCACCAGATCGTCGCGAAGGTCGCCCCGGCGCTCGCGGCGGGCTGCACGGTCGTCCTCAAACCCGCCGAGGACACCCCGCTGACCGCCCAGCTGTTCGCGGAGGCGGTCCACGAGGCGGGCGTACCGGCCGGGGTGTTCAACCTGGTGACGGGCCTCGGTCCGGTCGCGGGCCAGGCGCTCGCCGAGCACCCGGGGGTGGACCTGGTCTCCTTCACCGGCTCCACCGCTGTCGGCCGGCAGATCGGCGCCACGGCGGGAGCGGCCGTCAAGAGGGTCGCCCTGGAACTGGGCGGCAAGTCCGCGAACGTCATCCTGCCCAGTGCGGACCTCGCCAAGGCCGTCAACGTGGGCGTCGCCAACGTCATGTCCAACTCCGGCCAGACGTGCAGCGCGTGGACGCGGATGCTGGTGCACCGGGACCAGTACGAGGAGGCGGTCGCACTCGCCGCCGCGGCCGCGGTCAAGTACGGCGACCGCATCGGCCCGGTGGTGAACGCCAAGCAGCAGGAGCGGGTGCGGAGTTACATCGACAAGGGCGTGGCGGAGGGCGCGCGCCTGGTCGCCGGCGGTTCGCAATCCCCGTACGAACGAGGCTACTTCGTACAGCCCACCGTCTTCGCCGACGTGACCCCGGAGATGACCATCGCCCAGGAGGAGATCTTCGGCCCGGTGCTCTCGATCCTGCGCTACGAGGACGAGGATGACGCCCTGCGCATCGCCAACGGCACCGTGTACGGACTCGCCGGCGCCGTCTGGGCGGGTGACGACGTGGAGGCGGTCGCGTTCGCGCGCAGGCTGGAGACCGGACAGGTCGACATCAACGGCGGCCGCTTCAACCCCCTCGCCCCCTTCGGCGGTTACAAACAGTCCGGGGTGGGCCGCGAGCTGGGTGCGCACGGGCTCGCCGAGTACCTCCAGACCAAGTCCTTCCAGTTCCAGGAGCGTTGAGCGAGATGGTCCGTGCCGCTGTGCTGCCCGCCGTCGGTGCCCCGCTCGAGGTCACCGACATCGAGCTTCCGGAGCCCGGCCTGGGCCAGGTCCGCGTCAGGCTGGCCGCCGCCGGGGTCTGCCACTCCGATCTGTCTCTGTCCGACGGCACCATGCGGGTGCCGGTGCCCGCCGTGCTCGGCCACGAGGGCCGGGGACGGTGGTGTCGTTGGGTGAGGGTGTCACCCATGTCGCGCCGGGCGCCGACGTGGTACTCAACTGGGCTCCCTCCTGCGGGAGTTGCCACGCCTGCGCGCTGGGCGAGGTGTGGCTGTGCGCGAACGCGCTCACCGGCTCCGGCGTCGTGCACGCCCGACGCAGGGACGACGGCACGGACCTGTATCCCGGTCTGAACGTGGCCGCGTTCGCTCAGGAGACGGTGGTCCCGGCGTCCTGCGTACTGCCGGTGCCCGACGGGGTGCCGCTGACCGACGCGGCCCTGCTGGGCTGTGCCGTGCTCACGGGATACGGGGCCGTGCATCACGCGGCGAAGGTGCGGCCGGGGGAGACCGTGGCGGTCTTCGGCGCCGGCGGAGTGGGCCTCGCCGCTCTCCAGTCGGCACGGATCGCGGGCGCGGAGCGGATCATCGCCGTCGACGTGTCCTCGGACAAGGAGGAACTGGCGCGGCAGGCGGGCGCGACGGACTTCCTGATCGCCTCCGACACCACGCCCCGCGAGATCCGCGGGCTCACGGACAGGCAGGGCGTCGACGTGGCCGTGGAATGCGTGGGCCGCGCGGTCACCATCCGCGCGGCCTGGGACTCCACGCGTCGCGGCGGCCGTACGACGGTCGTGGGCATCGGGGGCAAGGACCAGCAGGTCACGTTCAACGCCCTGGAGATCTTCCACTGGGGCCGCACGCTCTCGGGCTGCGTCTACGGCAACTCCAACCCGGCCGAGGACCTGCCGGTCCTGGTGGAGCATGTGCGGGCCGGCCGCCTGGACCTGGGCGCGCTGGTGACGGAGCGGATCGCGCTGGAGGGGATCCCGGCGGCGTTCGAGAACATGCTGGCGGGCAAGGGAGGCCGGGCGCTGGTGGTGTTCTAGTACTACAGGGATAGATCTCTGTGGGTGGTTGCGGCAAGATGGTCTTCCGTGAGTGCGCAAGATCTGGTCGAGGACGAGTTGGCGGCGGAGG
>NZ_JBVHHL010000064.1:0-43462 GCF_055561075.1 Streptomyces sp. NPDC022910 | reverse complement strand
ACCAGACGAAATCCTCCACCGTCCCCAAACCCGGATGCACCGCATCGTGCCCACCCTCCGGCGACCCGATCGCCCACGGCACCCCCACATCCCCCGCACCCGCCGACAGAGTGTTGTTGCGGCCCTTGCGAAAAGTCGTCCCGATCGGATGAATGGGCGGCAGATACACCACGTCAAAACCCATCCCCGCGATCACCGGCAACCGCCGCGCCGCCGAACGGAACGTCCCGTGCGGCCGCTCACGCGTCCCCTCCGACCGCGGGAAGAACTCGTACCACGACCCGAACAACGCCCGCTCCCGCTCCACCACCAACCCCAGCACATCCGACGACGACACCCACTCACGCAACGGATACCGCGCCAACACCGCATCCACCTCCGGAGTCAACGCCGCCGCCAGACGGGCGACGGGAGGGCGGGACTCGTCGCGCAGTGCGCGGACGGCCGCCCCTATCGCCTCCCGCTGCGGTCCGTCCGGCACTCCTGCGGCAGCCCGCTCGTACAGGTCGGCGCCCTCTTCCAGGACCAGGGAGACGTCGATACGGGACGGAACCTTGATCCGTGCGTGCCGTCGCCACGTGGTGACGGGATCGCTCCACGCCTCCACGGCATAGGTCCAGTTGCCGACTGATGACGGCGTCACCTGGGCGCCCCAGCGGTCCGTGCCGGGCTCCAACTCGTGCATCGGCGTCCACGGTCCGGGGCGGCCCTCCGGGTCCCTCAGGACGACATTGGCGCCGATGGAGCCCTGTCCTTCGCCGAAGACCCTTGCGGTGACCTGAAAGGTCTCCCCCTCCACCGCTTTCGCCGGGCGCCGGCCGCGGTCGACGGCCGGACGGACGTCCACGATCGGGATGCGTCCGATCATCGGCCTCGCGCCCCCGGAGACCGGGGTCACCCCGTCCCGGGGCGGGGCCTGCGGTTCCATGGACTTCGCCTCCTCCGCCCTTCTCGAGCCTCGGTGGACCCCCGCTCTCCGCTCCTCGGTTCAGCGCTTGCGTACGGCGTCCACCCATGCGTCAGCCGACGGTGTGGGCCAAGCGCCGCGCACGGTTCGCTCGCGGGGCCCGTGCCGGGCGTTCAGATACAGCTCGGCGGCGTCGACGGCCTCGCGCGCGCAGCGCTTGCCCATCAGCACGCACAGCGTGTAGCCCGTGTTCTCGAAGTTGCCGCGTACCGCCCGGTTGTCGGGGGACGCGAGCATCAGACGTTCCCACGCCCGGTACCGCTCGAGATGTCTGGCGACCTCGGCTCTGGCTGGCAGCAGCATGGCGCCGGTCACCTCCCAACCTCTTCGCTGGAGCACGGTTCCGGACGGTTCGCGGGGTCGCGGTCCGGAGGGTGCGCGAAGGCCGTCCACGGAGTGGGTTGATCCGTTGCGGCGATCGAGACCTTCACCCATGGTGCACGGTGCGCCACACAGCGTCCTGTTCAGAATTGAACCAGTGGGATGGGTGTGCTTCGTGTTGCACGAATGGAGTAGTGCTCGCACTCTTGAAATGACTCAGGAGCGATGAACGCTCACGCTTCGCGTTCGGGGCTCGGCCCACAGGGGCGAGGAGGAGCGAGAGCTTCGCCGGTGAGGAGCCAACGACGATGAAGACCGCAGCGCCCTGCTACTACCACCTCGACGTGGAGATCAGCCCGGAGCGGATCGGGCAGGTCCGGCGCATTCTGGCCGCCCATCTCCGGTACTGGAACCTGGAGATGCTCGTCGAGCCCGTCTGCCGGTGCGTCGACGCGCTGTTGCGCACGATCGACGCACACGCGACGGACAAGAACACCACCATCGAGATGTGGTGGAACGGTCACCACCTCATCACCGCGGTCCAGGACAGTGAGCGGGACATCCGGCCGCACTACGCGCCGAGCGGCTGCCTGGCGCAGATCGCCGCGCTGAGCAACGGCTGGGGGTGCTGTGCCACCGACACCGGCGGCAAGATCATCTGGTTCTCGCAGCGCGCCCGGTCCGGTGACCACGCCCCGCTCGTCCCGGTGGGCCCCTCGCCGACACTGCGCGAGACGCGGCCGCTGCCCCGCGCACTGCCGCTGACCGCGGACGCCACCGCGCGGGAGCGTGAGAACGCGTCGGAGGAGCAGCGGGAACCGGCCGTGGCCCCCGCCTGACGACCGGGCGCCGGTGGGCGCGCCCCGGCGGACACCCGGGGCGGCGCGCTTCGGCCACGACGGCTGCCGCACCGGGGGCGATGTCCGCCGTGAGCCCGGCAGTCGGTGGCTCGCGCGCGGCACATCCGGCCAGGACCTCATGCGGAGCCGCCGAACTTCCGGGCCGTCCGCCGCGTGCAGGGCCCCGCTCCGGTGCCCAACTACCGGATTCGGCAGGGGCGTTGCGCCTACGTGGTGCCCGCCCGCGATGTGCGCCCATCCCGCGCATCCCGTCGACTCCGCTCTTTCGGCCAGGGGGTCCGGCCTGACAGACTCCGGAGCGTGCCCGACTTCGACATGCTTGTCATCGGATCCGGCCCGGGTGGCCAGAAGGCCGCCATCGCCGCGGCCAAGCTCGGCCGCCGGGTCGCCGTCGTCGACCACCCCGACATGGTCGGCGGGGTCTCCATCCACACAGGGACCATCCCCTCCAAGACCCTCCGCGAGGCCGTCCTTTATCTCACCGGCCTCACTCAGCGGGATCTGTACGGACAGAGCTACCGCCTCAAGGAGGACATCACCGTCGCCGACCTGACCGCGCGCACCCGGCACGTGGTCGGCCGGGAGGTCGACGTCACACGCAACCAGCTCTCCCGCAACCACGTCTCCCTGTTCGCCGGCACCGGGCGGTTCGTGGACCCCCACACCGTCGCCGTGCGCGAAGCGACGGGCAACGAGCGGCTGTTGAGCGCCGAGCACATCATCATCGCCACCGGTACCCGGCCCGCGCGGCCCGCAAGCGTCGAGTTCGACGGCCGGTCGATCATGGACTCGGACAACGTACTCGAACTGGAGCGGGTGCCCCGCTCGATGGTCATCGTCGGGGCGGGTGTGATCGGCATGGAGTACGCCTCCATGTTCGCCGCCCTGGGCAGCAAGGTCACCGTGGTGGAGAAGCGGCCCGGAATGCTCGACTTCTGCGACGTCGAGGTGATCGAGTCGCTGAAGTACCACCTGCGGGACCTGGCGGTCACCTTCCGCTTCGGCGAGACCGTCGCAGCGGTCGAACAGCATCCCAAAGGCACCCTCACCATCCTGGAAAGCGGCAAGAAGATCCCCGCCGACGCCGTGATGTACTCGGCGGGCCGGCAGGGGCTCACCGACGAACTCGGCCTCGACAAGGCGGGCCTGACCGCCGACGCGCGTGGCCGGATCACGGTCGACAAGAACTACCGCACCGAGGTGCCGCACATATACGCCGTCGGGGATGTCATAGGCTTCCCGGCGCTGGCCGCCACCTCCATGGAACAGGGCCGTATGGCGGCCTACCACGCCTGCGGCGAGCCGGTGCACGGGATGTTCGACCTCCAGCCGATCGGCATCTACACCATCCCTGAGATCAGCTTCATCGGGCGAACCGAGGACCAGCTCACGGAGGACTGCGTGCCCTTCGAGGTCGGCGTCTCCCGCTACCGCGAGCTGGCCCGCGGGCAGATCATCGGCGACTCGCACGGCATGCTCAAACTGCTGGTCTCGCCGGAGGACCGGACCCTGCTCGGCGTCCACTGCTTCGGCACGGGTGCCACGGAGCTGATCCACATCGGCCAGGCGGTGATGGGCTGCGGCGGGACGGTCGACTACCTCGTCGACGCTGTCTTCAACTACCCGACGCTCGCGGAGTCGTACAAGGTCGCCGCACTGGACGCGACCAACAAGATCCGGCAGATCGACCGCCTCAGGGACTGAACGACCGATCGGTGCGGCCCGACCACGACGCTCCGTGGTCAGGCACGCGGCACGGACGTGGCGGCCCGTGGCGGCCGGGCCGCCACGCGGACGGCTGACACCTTCGCGCGCCCGCCCGGGCCGTCGCATGGACAGCCCGCCCTCGGGTGATCGAGACTCGGCGGATGGCGAAGTACTTCGACGTTCACCCCGACAACCCCCAGCCGCGCACCATCGGCCAGGTCGCCGACAGCATTCGCGACGGTGCGCTCGTGGTCTACCCGACCGACTCCTGCTTCGCGCTGGGGTGCCGTCTGGGCAGCCGCGACGGCATCGACCGCATCCGGGCGATCCGTCATCTCGACGACCGCCACCACTTCACCCTCGTGTGCCGTGACTTCGCACAACTGGGCCAGTTCGTACACGTCGACAAGGACGTGTTCCGCGCGATCAAGGCGTCGACGCCGGGCAGCTACACGTTCATCCTCCCCGCCACGCGCGAGGTGCCGCGCAAGCTGCTGCACCCGAAGAAGAAGACGGTCGGCGTCCGCATTCCGGATCACGTGGTGGCACAGGCGCTGCTGGCCGAACTCGGCGAGCCGCTTCTGTCCAGCACGCTGCTGCTGCCGGACGAGGAGGAGCCGATGACACAGGGCTGGGAGATCAAGGAGCGGCTCGACCATGTCGTGGACGCCGTGGTCGACTCGGGCGACTGCGGCACCGAGCCGACCACGGTCATCGACTTCTCCAGCGGCGAGCCCGAGATCGTACGGAAGGGTGCGGGCGACACCTCGCGGTTCGAGTGACGTGTCGACGCCATGGCCCGGGCAAGGCCACTCCCCCAACCCGGGGACTACCGGCGAGGGACGTTAGCGACCGATTTGCTTCGGGAAGTGCTGATCGGACGGTTGATGCTGCCACGGGAAGCCGTGGGTGCCGGCCGCCTGCTCACTCATCAGCCACGTCACAGGGAGACCGCCATGGCACACGGTGGCGACATCATCGCCGAGCTCACCACCGACCACCGGGAGGTGGAGGACCTCTTCCAGCAGATCGAGTCGCTGCCCAGCGGCCACCAGGACCGCCGCAAGCTGGCGGACGAGATGACGATCGAGCTCGTACGGCACTCCGTCGCCGAGGAGCAGTACCTCTACCCCGCCGTACGGCAGCACGTCGACGGGGGCAACACGATGGCCGACAAGGAGATCGCCGACCATGCGCGGGTGGAGCAGATCCTCAAGCAGATGGAGCACAGCGAGGTGGACGACCCGGAGTTCGAGCGGTTGTTCACCACCCTGCAGGACGAGGTGACCTCGCACGTGGAGGACGAGGAGAACAACCTCTTCCCGAAGCTTCGGACGGCCTGCACCCAGGACATGCTCGACGAGCTCGGTGACAAGATCCGCATGGCCAAGAAGATGGCGCCCACACGTCCCCACCCGGCTGCCCCGGACCAGCCGCCGCTCAACAAGATCCTCGCCCCGGGCGCCGGCCTCGTCGACCGGGTCCGTGACTTCGTCACAGGCCGCGGCCGTTCGTGACCGCGATGCGTACGCACGGGAGGTCGGACGTCAGCCGCTGACGTGGTCCCCGACCGTCCCGTCCTCGTCCACGGGCTCCTCGTGCAGCCGCTGGACGAGGGAGTCCCGGTGCAGGCCCGCGAGCGCGGCCGACAGGTCGGGGTGGCGCAGCAGCGGCGCCGCCCGGCGGTCCCGCTCGTCGGGGTCGGTGAGCCTGCGGAAGTCGAACGCCAGCCCGGCGGCATGGTCGGTGCCGTCGAGCGCGTCGACCGCGGCGTGGGCGAGGGGCGGCATGGTCAGCAGACAGGCCGCCCAGCTCGCGACGACCTCGTCCACCCACGTCCGCCAGCCGGCATCCGCGTCGTCGGCAGCCGCCGACTCGGAACCGAGGGTCCAGTCGAGGCGGTCGGAGCCGCCGGGTCCCACGAACACGACGAGAGCGGCATCGGCCTCGGTGGGATAGCGCAGCCAGGCGGCGACCGTGACGGCCTGGGATGCCTGGGCCTCCGCGAGGGCGGCGTCGAGGGCTCCTCCGGTACCCGGGTAGGAGCGGAGCAGCCACCGGGTCGTGGCGGCTATGACGGGAGACAGGTCGGCGGACATCGCCGTCACGTTAGTCATCGCCTCGAAACGGGGAAATGACGAGCATCACACCAACAATCCGAAGAATGGTGCGATACATCACCAACCAGTCAAACTGTGCAGGCCGTCCAGGCCGTCCCGGCCGGTAAGCAAGTCCCCGCCTCCCGCCTCGCCGCCCCTCGGCACGGAAGTGATCACGATGGAAGCCAAGCAGTGGACCGTGCAGATCTACATCACCGAGGAGGGCGACGACACCCACGCGCGGGCCGTGCTGAGCACCCGCGACACGGCGACCGTCACCGGCCGCGGCGTGGCCCGGCGCAACCCGATCGACCGGCCGATCCCCGAGATCGGCGACGAACTCGCCGCCAGCCGCGCACTGGAGGACCTCGCCATCAGACTGCACGACGTCGCCTCCGACGACATCGTGGAGCTGGCGGGCCCCGCCGCACCGTGACGGCGCGCCGAACGGCACGTTCCCGCTCAGCGTCCGGGCAGGTCGGAGCGCAGCACGGCGAGCCGCCGCCGGTACTCCTCCTCGTCGATCTCCCCGCGGGCGAACCGCTCAGCGAGTATCCGTTCGGGCGTGCTCGCCGCACCGGGCATGCTTCCCGCACCGGGCGCACTCGCCGCACCGGGCCTGTGCGCGTCCCTGGGCCCGCGGTTCAGTGCGCGGAAGAGCAGCGCGCCCACGGCGATGAGCACGGCCCAGAAGAGGATGGTGCTCAACGACATGGCCAACCAGCCCCAGCCGGTCATTCCGTCGTGGTTCCAGTACATCGTGGATCACTTCCTCGGAACGCGTCAGTCGTGCGGGACCAGCGCGACGGGGCACCGTACGTGGTGGATCACCGCGTGGGCGACCGGACCGGTGTGCGCCCCGACCGCGGTACGGCACCTGCGGTGGCCCGCGACCAGCAGGCCCGCCCCGCCCGCCGCCTTCACGACGGCGTGGGCCGGACGCCCCTCGTACAGGTTTTCGCGGACGAACACAGCGGGGAACTTCTCGGTCCAGGGCGCGAGCACCGCTTCGAGCCGCCGTTCCGCCTCCGCCCTGAGCCGTGCGCGTTCCACGGCGTCCGGGACGCCCCGCGAGAAGGGAACGTGCCAGGCGTGGACCGCCCTCAGGGGGGCCCGGCGCAGTTCGGCGGCGCGGAACGCGAAGTCCAGCACGGCGTCGCACGGCCCGTCGACGTCGACGGCCACGGCGACGTCACGGTAGGGGGTCTGCTCCGACGGCGTCCCGGAGCCGTTCGGCAGATGCTCGTTCTGTGAGCTGTCACCGGACCGTACGAGAACCACCGGCCGCTCGATGTGGGCCACCGTGGTCATGGCGACGGACCCGGAGAGGAACCCACCGACCCGGCTGAGCCCTTGGTTGCCGATGACCAGGAGCTCGGCGTTCTCCGCTTCGGCCAGCAGAGCGGGCCCGGCCTGCCTGTGCACCTGCTCGGCGGCGATGTGCAGTTGCGGGTACCGCTCGCCGAGCCGGTCGGCCGTGCCGCGCAGCATCCGGCGTGCCCGGTACTGCGGGGCACACAGTTCGGGCGGCGGCGCGTCGGTGCTCACGTCGGGCATACCCTCCCAGGCGTGCACCAGACGGAGCGGCAGGCCCCGGCGCACGGCCTCCCTGGCCGCCCAGTCCGCCGCGGCGAGACTTTCGGGCGAACCGTCCAGGCCGACGACGACCGACCTCGGCATGACGGTCACCTCCCAGGCCACCCGGTGCCCGCGTCGGACGCGGCCGGCACGGCCCGGCCTCTCACTGGTGAGGCACGACGGCTACCGGGCAGCCGACGTGATGGATCACGGCGTGGGCCACGGGGCCGGTGCAGGGGATGCTGGCCCGCCCGGCCAGATGATGGCCGACGACCAGCAGACTCGCCGACGAGGCCTCCCGGACGAGGGCGTTCGAGGCCTTGTCGGCCACCACCGACTCCACGACCTCCACGTCGGGGTATTTGTCGTGCCACGGCTGGAGCACGGCCGACAGGAATCCCAGCCACTCGTCCGCCCGCTCTGGGCCGCTCACCAGGCCGATGTCGCCCGAGCCGAGGCCCAGCGGGGACGGGCTCTGCCAGGCGTGCACGGCCCTCAGGCGCGCGTGACGCAGCCGGGCGGCCTCGAAGGCGAACTCGATGACCTCGTCGCACGGGTCCCCGACGTCGATGCCGAGCACCACGTCTCGGGATCCGGTGCGCGTGGAGGCGTTTCCGTCGTCGTCCGGAAGGTGCTCGTCCTCGGCTTCCTCGCCCGCCCGCACGAGAACGACGGGCCGTGTGGCCCTGGCCACCGCGCCGAGGGCGACCGACCCCGCCAGCAACCCGGTGAAGCCACTCAGTCCGCGCGAGCCCAGCACCAGCAGCTCGCCCCGCTCGGCGGCCTTCACCAGGGCCGCGGTGACCGGGCCCGCGACCTGCTCGCAGAACAGGCTAACCTGCGGGTACGTGGCGCGGACGTGTTCCTCGGCCTGCCGCAGAACGCGCCGCGCCAGGTGGCGCTCGGCCGCGCTCGCGGGTTCCCCCTGCCCCTGACGCGGATGCCGGTTCCAGGCGTGCACCAGCCGCAGCGGGCGCTCACGACGCAGGGCCTCGCGGGCCGCCCACTCGGCGGCGGACAGGCTCTCGTCGGATCCGTCGACTCCGGCAACGACGGACGAAAGCATGGTGCCCACCTCCAGCGCTCGGTGTCCTTCTGCAGTTCCAGCGTCGCGCGGGGGCCGTCTCAGGGGGATGGGCTGTCAGGGCCCCGCAGGGGACCGTCCGGCCCATGGGCCAGGTGCGTGTCGACCCCCTCGCCGAGCCCGTACCGGGTCCGGCGCTCGAGCAGGCGTAGCCGTTGCCCAGCGTGCACAGGGACTCGCTCAATCGTTCGTCGCCGGGTCGTAGCCCTCGTACTGCCAGGTCCAGCCGGTCACCGGGGCGCTTCCCACAAGCGGATCCAGAGGCCGCGTACGGCGCTGCCGCTGTCGGCACCTTGCCGCACCAGTCTCCGGCATCCGGGGCCGTCACACCCGCTGAGGCACGATCGCGACCGGGCAGTCCGCGTGGTGCAGCAGCGTGTGCGCCACCCGGCTCAGCTGGAGCCCGAAGTGCCGCTGCCTGCGCCGTGCCCCGATCACGGCGAGGTCGGCGGCGGCCGAGCGTTTCAGCAGCACCGAGCGAGCCGGGCCTTCGACCGTGTACCGGTGCACCCGGACGTCCGGGTGTTCACCGGTCGCGTCCTGAAGCAGGACGTCGAGCAGGGCGGACGCCCGCTGTTCGTCCTCGCGCGCCGGTTCCCCGGCCGGCCGGGGGTGGGAGGTGGTCCTGTGCGCCGGACAGCGCCAGGCCCGTACGACGTCCAGGATGCAGTGGCGTGCCGCGGCCTCCTGGAAGGCGAACCGCACCGCCTCGCCACTCGTGGCGGGGTCTCCGGCACCGAACAGGATCCGCTCGTGCACACCGGTCAGGCCGGCCTTGTCGCCGCGGACGACGATCACCGGGCAGGGGGCACGGGCGGCCACGGCCAGGCCGACCGAGCCGAGGAGCAGCCCCTTGAGCTCGCCGCGACCACGGGATCCGGTCACCAGCGCGGCGGCGTTGTTGCCTTCGTGGAGGAGGGCGTCGACCGCGTCCTCGGGCAGCACCTCCGCGGAGACCTCAACCTCGGGGTTGCGCCTGCGGGCGCGCTCCGTCGCGGAGCCGACGATGTTCTGCGCCATCAGGCTCTCGGACGGGGGCTCGGGGCCGCTCGGCGGTGGGGCGCCTTCGTAGCGTTCCCACAAGGACGCGTACACCAGCCGCAGCGGCAGCCCGTGCCGGGAGGCTTCGTCCACAGCCCAGTCGACCGCCGTCAGGCTGGAATCCGAACCGTCGACGCCCACGATCAGGGGCAGTTCCATCCTCTTCACCGCCTCTCGTCGGCTGCGGAGCCGTGCAGCGACATCCACCTTCACCGTCGCACCCGGTCCCCGACGGCGCGAGGGGCTGTTCGGCCCTCGTCGAGGACGTGCGAACCCCGCCACCGTCCGGCCTGGCGCGTACGCCGCGCACGTGGTGTCCTGAGGGTGACGGGAAGGACTCCTGCGAGAGACGCGGAGAAGCGGCTGACGGCCGCGCACCGCGCAATCAGGATCCGGGAGAACCGGATGGGGTCCTTCCCGCCTCGTCGTGGCGCGCCGGTACCAGGCATGACGCCGACGACCTCGCGGCGTACCTGATCGGTCCGCGTCCCCCGCCCCTCGGTTGGGCCGAACGACCCACGGCCGGGACCGGGCGGCCCGTGTTGCCGCCCGTGCCCGGTCGCCCACGCTGGACCAGGGGAAGCCCATGGCGTTCCGGAGGGGGAAGATGACAATCAGCCCCGCGACCGCCGTCCTGGACCGGAACGGGCTCGACGTCCGGTCACTACCTCGGCTGCGCAGGGACCACGGCGGCCCGGTGTGCGCCGAGGCGCGCAGCCGGTACCGACCGCGGCCGACCGCCGACCGGCTGCGGCGACAGGAACGAAAGGACACGGAGCGATGACGACCTCTGTCACCACCATGACCGCGGCCCTGCCGCCCGAGTACCGCGAGCGGCTCATGCGGATCGCCCGCGAGGTCTCCTTCGAGGAGGGGACCCGGCTGTTCGAGGAGGGCCGGCTCGCCAACCGGTTCTGGATCGTCCGGACCGGGACCGTGGCGCTGGACCTGCATGTGCCCGGCCGCCGGGCCGCCGTCATCGAGTCGCTCGGGCGTGGCGAGCTGGTCGGCTGGTCCTGGCACTTCACGCCCCACGTCTGGCAGCTGGGCGCCGAGGCGACGACTCCGGTGCGCGCCTACGAGTTCGACGCGTTGGCCGTTCGGGCGATGTGCGACGAGGACGCCGAGTTCGGCCGTGCCATCGCAGTCTGGGTCGGCCGGGTGCTCGCCCATCGGCTGCACGCGGCCCGCACACGGCTGCTCGATCTGTACGCCCCCTATGGCAGCGGCAGCCGGTGACGAACGATGACCACCCTGTGCCGCGACAACACCTCGTCGCTCCCGCGCTCCGCCCGCTTCCTCGACCGCACCGCCGACCGCACCTGACACCCCGAGGAGGAGACCGTGACCGGCAGCCTGCACGTCGTGGGCGATGTGATGACCCACTCCGTCGTCGCCATCGGTCGTGACGCCCCGTTCAAGGACATCGTCAAGCTCATGGAGCAGTGGAAGGTCAGCGCCCTGCCCGTGCTGGAGGGAGAGGGCCGTGTGGTCGGCGTCGTCTCCGAGGCGGACCTGCTGCCCAAGGAGGAGTTCCGCGACAGCGATCCCGACCGGTACACACAGCTGCGCCGTTTGTCCGACCTGGAGAAGGCCGGCGCGGTGACCGCGGGGGAGCTGATGACCGCGCCGGCGATCACCGTCCACTCCGACAGCACCCTCGCCCAGGCAGCCCGGATCATGGCCCAGCGCAGGGTCAAACGCCTCCCGGTCGTCAACGACGAGGGCATGCTCGAAGGCGTCGTCAGTCGCGCCGATCTGCTGAAGGTGTTCCTGCGCCCGGACAACGACATCGCCGACGACGTCCGGCGCGACATCGTCGACATCCTCTTCCCGGTTCCGGTCGAGCCCGTTCACGTCATGGTCGTCGAGGGCGTCGTCACCCTCACCGGGAAGGTGTCCGACGCCGCCCTGATCCCGGTGGCCGTCCGGCTCGCACGTGCCGTCGAGGGCGTGGTGGACGTCGACTGCCACCTCTCCGGAGCCGACACGGGGTGAGAGTGGTCGCCGACCGGCAACCGGTCACCGTCCGGGTCAGCCGATGGTCCTGCGCCACCGGGGACCCACGGACGCCCACTCCCGGTCCCATGCCTGCAGGCGTCGACGGTCCAGGCGCCCGAGCGCCAGCCGCCCGCAGACCAGCGCCCCGCCCGCCGCGCCGAGACCGACCAGCGAGCCGACGACCGAGGCCTGCTGCCGCGTCTGTTCCGCGGTGGCCGGCTTGGAGACCAGTCGACCCGCCCGGTCCGTCCACACGGTGACCGGGGTGCCTGCCCTCATGCCCGGCTCGACCTTCGCCAGACCCCTGTGCCGGGCGCCTGCGTCGGTCCAGCGCACCTGCGCCCAGACGCTGCCGTCGCCGTACTCGGACACCGCCTGTGGTGCTCTGGCCGCGTCCTCGGTCAGCACGGCCCGCACGGGGTGCGAGCCCGCGCTGCGTGCGGCGAGCGCATGTTCGACCGCCGCCGTCGCGGCCAGCCCGGCAAGCACCCCTGCCAGCAGGACGAGCACCCATGTGACGAGGACGATCCACGCTTCCAGAAGGTCACTGGGGCGCCGGAGGGGATTCCGCCGCCACCGCCAGAGCCACACCCTCGTCCCCCTCGTACGGCGCGTCGTCGCCATGGGTCGCCACCTTCTTCTGCATCCTGCGGTCCGTGACTGCGGGGTAGGTCCTTCCGGTGCAGGTCAGGTGATGCTTCCGGCTCTCCGGGGCCACCGTGCCCCGCCGTCCCCGGGGAGATCGGCGTCGAGGTCGGGAACACGAGGGGGTCCCGCGAGCGCGCAGTCCACGTCCACCACGCCCTCGATGCCCAGCACCAGGCGTGTCGCGACGGGCACCAGCGTGGTGTCCCGGATGCGGCCGGTGAGCCTCACGACACCGTCGCGCACCTCCACGCGGATGGGGTCCAGCGGAGCCGGGAAAAGCTGGGTGACGATCTCCTGGCGGATCTCCTCGGCGATGTCCTCGTCCTCACGCAGGAACACCTTGAGCAGGTCGGAGCGGCTGACGATGCCCAGCAGCGTGTCCTCCTCGCTCACCACGGGCAGCCGCTTGATCCTGGCCCGGGCCATGGTGCGGGCGGCCTGTCCGACGGTCTCGTTCGCACGGACGGTGACGGCAGGAGCGGTCATCAGTTCCTCGGCGGTCACCGCTCCGGCCTTGACGAGTTCCGACAGCCGCTGAAGGCGGTCGTACCGGTCGGGCTCGCTGCCGCGGTACTCCTCCTTGCGCAGCAGGTCGGCCTCGGAGACGACGCCGACGACCCGGTTCTCCTCCTCGACCACGGGCAGGGCGCTGACCTTCCACTGCCGCATGGCCTTGACGATGTCCTTGAAGGTCGCCGTACGGCCGACTGCGACGACTCGGCGGGTCATGACATCGCTCACGAGGTGGGGAGTGCCGTGCATGGTGTCCTCCGGTGGTGCCGGGGCGGGGACAGGGTTACGACACCTTCAGGGTGGGTCATCGACCGGGCGACTGCATGGGCCGAGTGGCCCAGCCCGGCGTCCCGACCGGCTCTCGTTCGACGTGTCGTGCGGCGGGGGACCGGGCCTGCCGACGGACGCGCGCTCCTACGGCCCCGGGGATGCGCCGCCCTGCCCCTCGGCCGCTCGCAGAGGGCCGGCCGGCCCATACGACGGGGCGGGCGGCACCTGCCCGTCAGCGGCTCGCTCACGAGAGAGGTCCACCCCGTACAGGGTGCTGCCACCCACAAGTTCGCGGCCCGTCACCAGTTCGGGCTCGATGCGCACGAAGACCTCCTGGGGAGAGGGCACCCAGGAGAGCGGGCCTGTCCGGCTCAGCCGCTCGCGTTCGGCGGGATCGGTCACGACCGCGGCCGGCCCGGTGACGACGACGCTCCAGCCGGAGTGCGCTCTCGCGTCGACCTCGTCCGCCTCGAAGGCGACCACCGAGCCGTCGATGGCACGGACCAGCTCCGAGGCCGCCGAGGTCCGCAGCAGCACGGCGCCGTCGCCGTCCAGGCCGAAGTTGATCGGCAGGACCGCGGGCAGGGCCTGACGCGTGTGGACGATACGGCCGACGGGGACCTTCGCCAGCAGACGCAGGCACTCATGCCGGTCGAGTTCACGGAAACCGTCGTTGGGATACATCAGTCGTGTCCTTCGCCGAGGTGCTGTCACACGGTGATGCGCCGCCCGGTGATGTTGTCGGGGTCGATGCGGATCCACAGGTCCAGCCGCCCGCTCGGCCAGGACCTGTTGCACGCCTGCTCCTCCAGCCGCTGCACGTCATCGGGGTCCGTGACGGTGCTGGCGTGTCCGCGTACCAGGACGCTCCAGCCCTGGCTGAACGCGGCGTCGATGCGGTCCACCTCGAAGGCGACCTGAGTGTCGGCCGCCTCCCACCGCACCGTGTCGGGGGCGGTCCTGAAGACGATGGAGCCTCCGATGAGGCCGTAGTTCACGGGGACGATCTCCGGCCCCGTGTCGACGGTCACTGCGAGTCTTCCCACGCCGTGGGTGGAGAGCAGGTCGTGACACTCCCGGGTCGTCAGTTCGGTGAACCTCGGATGCCGCCCGGGCTGTCCCAGGCCTGGTGGCAGTTCGACGTCGCCGCCGGTGAGTTCGAGCACCGTGGTCTCGAGCGCGCCGGCCAGCCTGAGGAGGGTGCTCACCCCGGGTGCGGCGGTGGGCTGCCCCTCCAGGTACTGCAGGTAGCTGGGGGCCATGCCCGCCCGGTTGGCCGCCTCGTCGAGCGACAGTCCGAGTTCCTCGCGCCGCAGAGCGATCCGACGCCCGAGATTGCCCGGAGGGTGGCCCTCCACCGTGTCCGCCGATTCCCGTGCGGCCATGGCCCGTCACATCCTCTCTCACGCCGCGCGAACAGCGACCACTTCGTGCTGCTGACCGCCTAGTACCACCTTGAGCGCGCCGGTGTCGGCGCCCCGGCCGAAGACGTCGTACGCCTCCTCCATCTGGTCCAGCGGGAAGGTGTGCGTGACCAGCGACGAGGTGGGCAGCCGGCCGGCGGCCGCCATCCGCAGGAGCGTGGGGGTGGAGTAGGTGTCGACCAGTCCCGTGGTGATCGTCACGTTCTTCATCCACAGGTCTTCGAGGTGCAGCGTCACGGGCTTGCCGTGCACACCGACGTTGGCCACGTGCCCGCCGGGCCGCACCATGCGCGTGCACAGCTCGAAGCTCTCCGGTTCGCCGACCGCCTCGATGACCACGTCGGCGCCCAGTCCGTCGGTGAGGTCGTCGATCAGCTGCTCGGGGGCCTCCTCGGCATCCGCGAAGGCGTCGGCGCCGAGCCGCTTGGCCGCGTCCAGCCGCGTCGCCGCCAGATCCACGGCGACGATGCGCTGGGGGGCGAACAGCCGGGCCGTGGCGATCGCCGCGAGCCCGATGGGGCCGACCCCGACGACGGCAACGGTGTCCCCGGGCCGTACGTGTCCGTTGAGGACGCCCACCTCGTAGGCGGTGGGGAAGATGTCCGCGAGCAGCACGGCGTCCTTGCTGTCCACCGCGCCGGGCAGGGCGTGCACGGACAGGTCCGCGTAGGGAACGCGGACGAATTCGGCCTGCGTGCCGTCGATCACATGCCCGAGGATCCAGCCTCCGCCGCCACGGCACTGGCCGTATGTCCTCTCCCAGCAGTAGCCGCACCTGCCGCAGGCCGTGATGCAGGAGACGAGGACACGGTCACCCGGCTGCACGGTGTGCACGTCGCGGCCGGTCTCCACGATCTCGCCGACCGCCTCGTGCCCCAGCACGGTGCCGGGGCGCACCTCGGGCACGTCGCCCTTGAGGATGTGCAGGTCCGTCCCGCAGATGGTGGTCGTGTCGACGCGCACGATCGCATCGGTGGATTCCTTGATGTCGGGGTCCGGAACCTCCTCCCACGCGGACTGTCCTGGGCCGTGGAAGACGAAGCCCTTCATGACGATCCTTCCTTCCTCTCCCCGGGCCGATGTCCCGGGGACTCTCCGGAAGCCGGTACTGTCGAGCATCCGACAAGATGTCGGGATTGCCCAGCAGGTCCAGCTTGTCCGACCCCTTCCGAGATCCGCTTGGGCCGGTCGGCCCTCATCGTTCCGCCGGAAGGGACCGTCCCGGCGGAAGGGCCGCGCACAGCCCCTGAGGACCCGAACGGACGGGCCGCGAGGGACCGAACGGCCCTACCGCACACCCCGCGCCTGCCGCTTGTCTGTGACCATGTCCGAAAACCGGCCCAGGTCCCTGCCGACGGACACGGAACGGGTGGTCGGCGGCACGACCGTCGTGGAGTTGTGCGGCGAGATCGACATCCTCACCGCGCCACTGCTGCAGACGCGCCTGGACGCCCTGAGCCCCGCAGCGCACCTCGACCTGGTGGTGGACCTGCGCCAGGTGTCCTTCATCGACTGCGCCGGCCTCGGCCTGCTGTGCCGGGTGCGGAACCGGGTTCTGAGCCGGGACGGGCGATTGCGGATCATCACCGACAACGCCCGCTTGCTGCGCATCCTGCGCCACGCCCGTCTGGCAGGTGTATTCGAGATCTGCTCGCGCCTCCCCGCGGACCTCGTGGCCATACCGGACCACAACGCCGCCGCGGGCTGATCGCGGGCCGCGTGGTGCCGGGTCGCCGGGACCTCACCGGGGCCGTTCGCCCCCCGGCGCTCGGCGGCACACGCGCATCAGGGCAGGGCGGGGAGGGCCTCTTCCCTGCATGCCCGGGAGCGGATCGTCATGGAACAAGTCGTGCTTGCCCGTGCCGACCGGTCGGCGAGCGGGAGCGCCGTGTCCCTGTGGGCTCGCGCGCGAGGCACTGCTGCGCGAGCCGCCGCTTCGAGTGCTCACCGTCCCACCGCCCGACGGCTGGGACCGCCGCCCCGAAGGCATCCACGCTGGGCGTCGACACCCACGAACCCATGGCAGAGGCGGTCGACTTCGCCTTCGAGACCGCCGTGCGTCGCCCGCCGCCGAGTACGGGCGGGACGGCGCGCTCGGAGGCCGAGGGGTCGAGCGGGCCTCCGCGGAACAACCACCCCGGCAGCAGGTGGGCCCGGCATGGCGGGCGGGGCGATGTAGTCGACCGCCACCACATCGACGTCTGGGATCCCGCCGCGGCTCGGTCGAGCGCCGCGCGCGGACAGGTGCGGCCGATACGGCCCATGAAGGAGATCACGATGTCCATGTCCAGTCGGCGACCGCCGGCAGGTCCGTGCCGTGCTCGCGGATCCAGGCGTGGTGGCGGGTGCGGGCGTCGGCCATCTGCTGACGTACGCCGGCGGCGCGGACGGCGAGTCCGGGTACGCGGTCGATGACGTCCATGACCAGGCGGTAGCGGTCCAGGTCGTTGCGGACCACCATGTCGAACGGGGTGGTAGTGGTCCCGGACTCCTTGTAGCCGCGCACGTGCAGGTTGTTGTGGCCTTCGCGACGGTAGGCGAGGCGGTGGATCAGCCACGGGTAGCCGTGGTAGGCGAAGATGACGGGCCTGTCGGCGGTGAAGAGACCGTCGTACTCGAAGTCCGTCATGCCGTGCGGGTGTTCCTCGTGCGGCAGCAGCCGGGTCATGTCGACCACGTTGACGACGCGGACGGCGAGCTGGGGCAGGTGACGGCGCAGCAGCTGTGCGGCGGCCAGCACCTCCTGTGTGGGCACATCACCCGCGCAGGCGAGGACCACGTCCGGCTCGGCGCCGTTCTCGGTGCCCGCCCACTCCCAGATGCCGGCACCGCGCGCGCAGTGGACCCGGGCCTGGTCCATGGACAGCCAGTCGAAGCAGGGCTGTTTGCCCGCCACGATCACGTTGACGTAGTCCCGGCTGCGCAGGGCGTGGTCCGCCACCGACAGGAGGGTGTTCGCGTCCGGCGGCAGATAGACGCGGACGACCTCCGGGCTCTTGTTGAGGACGTGGTCGACGAATCCCGGGTCCTGGTGGGAGAAGCCGTTGTGGTCCTGGCGCCAGACGTGCGAGGTCAGCAGGTAGTTGAGGGAGGCGACAGGGGCACGCCAGTTCAGCTGTCGGGACGTCTTCAGCCACTTGATGTGCTGGTTGACCATCGAGTCGACGATGTGCACGAACGCCTCGTAGCAGGAGAACAGCCCGTGCCGTCCGGTCAGGAGGTAGCCCTCCAGCCAGCCCTGGCAGAGGTGTTCGGAGAGGATCTCCACCACCCGGCCGTGCCGGTCGAGGTGTTCGTCCACCTGGAGCATCTGGGCCTGCCACGCCTTGCCGCTGGCGTCGAAGACGGCCTGCAGCCGGTTGGAGGCGGTCTCGTCCGGGCCGACCAGGCGGAAGTCCCGGCGGGCCGACGTGTCCTCCATGACCCGCTCCAGGAGGCCACCGAGGACGCGGGTGGGTTCGTGCAGGGTGGTGCCCGGCTTGTCGACGGGGACCGCGAAGTCGTCCAGGGAGGGGATCGGCAGATCGCGCACCAGCATCCCGCCGTTGGCGTAGGGAGTGGCGCCCAGCCGACGGGCGCCCTCGGGCACGCAGGAGAGCACGTCGGCGCGCGGGCGCCCTTCGGAGTCGAAGAGTTCATCGGGTCGGTACGACTTCAGCCACGCCTCCAACTGCCGCAGGTGGTCGGGGTTTTCGCGGACGCCCGGCAGCGGGACCTGGTGTGCGCGCCAGGTGCCTTCGACCGGCACGCCGTCCACCTCGGCCGGACCGGTCCAGCCTTTGGGGGTGCGCAGCACGATCACCGGCCAGTGCGGGCGCTCGGTCACGTCCTCCTCGCGTGCCGTGCGCTGCAACAGGGCGATGCGGTCGAGCGCCTCGTCGAAGGCCTGTGCCAGGGCCCGGTGGACCTGGACGGGGTCGTCACCGGTGACATGGATCGGCTCGTGGCCGTATCCCCGTAGCAGTGCGTCGAGTTCGCTCTCCGGGAGACGGGACAGCACGGTCGGGTTGGCGATCTTGTAGCCGTTGAGGTGGAGGATCGGCACTACCGCCCCGTCGTGGACGGGATCGAGGAACTTGTTGGAGTGCCAGGATGCCGCCAGCGGTCCCGTCTCCGCTTCGCCGTCGCCGATCACGCAGGCGACCAGCAGGTTCGGGTGGTCGAAGGCGGCGCCGTAGGCGTGGGCGAGCGAGTAGCCGAGCTCACCGCCCTCGTGGATGGAGCCGGGCACTTCCGGTGCGACGTGGCTGGGTACGCCCCCGGGGAACGAGAACTGCCGGAACAGCTTCGCCATCCCTTGCGCGTCCCGCGTCACGTCGGGATATGTCTCGCTGTAACTGCCTTCCAGCCAGGAGTTGGCGAGCACGGACGGCCCGCCGTGCCCGGGCCCCCAGATACACAGTGCATCGAGGCCGCGGGCCTTGACGACGCGGTTGAGGTGGGTGTACACGAGGTTGAGTCCGGGCGAGGTGCCCCAGTGGCCCAGCAGCCGCGGCTTGATGTGCTCGGGCTTCAGGGGCTCGGTCAGCAACGGGTTGGACATCAGGTAGATCTGTCCCGCGGCCAGGTAGTTGGCGGCCCGCCAGTGGGCGTCCAGGGTGCGCAGTTCCTCGTCGGTCAGCGCGGTGCCGTGGGGGTGTGCGGCCTTGGGCATGGTGACTCCACAAATCGTCGACGGTGCTCATTGGGCGCGGCGGGCGCCGGGCCTGCCGCGCGGGAGGTACGGACGCTGCCGGTCACGCCCGCTGGGGTACGGCGGCGACCGGGCAAGCGGAGTGGCGCAGGGCGGTGGGGGCGACCCGCTGTAGCTGGAGGCCGAAGTGCTCCGGGCGCGGCCGGGCTCCCAGACCAGCAGGTCGGCGTCGTACGAGGCGTCCAGCAGGACCTTGCGGGCGGGGCCCTCGACGGTACGGCGGTGCAGTGCCACCTCCGACGGCACACCCCGCAGTGCCGCTTCCTGAGCGGCGAAGCGGACGGCCGGGGAGTCCGGTGTCTCCTGTCCCACGCCCAGCACGATGCGCCGGTTCGCACTGGTTCTGGCCTGATCGTCATGGTTTCCACACAACACGATGACGGGACGGTCGGCGCGCGCGGCGACGGCGAGGCTGACCGATCCGAGCAGGAACTCGGCGATGTCGCTGCGGCCCGCGCGTTCCCACGACCAGTGCGGTGGCGTTGCGACCCTCCCGGGTGAGGACGGGGAGCCCGCGCTCCGGTGAGGGTGCTCGCGCACGGCCATGATGTTGACCCCTTCGGGATTGGTCGGGTCGGTGCCTCACACCACTCACTCTCTTCGCCTGGGACGGCTCCCGCCGGGTGCCGAAGGTCCGCGACCGGCGGGCCGAACGGCCCCTGCCACAGGGGCCTGTTGGCGGCAGAGCCGATCCGGGATCCATCCTTCGCGCGACGAACCCGATCGGCGGCCGGACGGCCCCCTGCCAGACCGTTGACCCCTCGGCCGCGTGCTCTGTAGGCCCTGCTGCCGGCCGCGGAGGCCGTCGACCGTGCCGCACTCGCCCGGCATGCCCGGCGTATCGCCCGCCGTGAGGGGCCGGGCGTCCCGATCATCCGGGCCGAACGGCCCTACCGGACCGCGGTCGGCCGCCCTTCGATGGAGCCACTCCGCCCGTCGTGGCGGGCAGCCGCTTCGCCCGCGACACGTCACGAGGTACGAACCCGTACGGAAGAGCACCATGTCCACCGACAACTCCGCCCCGGCGGCCCCGACGCCCCGGCAGCCCGTCGTCGTCGACGGCGACGAGGCGCTGCGGCTGTTGGGGACGGTTTCACTCGGCAGGCTCGTCTTCACCCGGCACGCGCTGCCGACGATCCGTCCCGTCAACCACGTCCTGCACAACGGCGACATCGTCTTCCGTACCCACGAGGACGCGGCACTGACCTCGCACGCCCGGGAAGCGTCCCGCCGGGGCGTGGTCGTGGCGTACGAGGCCGACTCCCTCGACCCTGTGACCCATCTGGGCTGGAGCGTCGTGGTCACCGGCTACGCGCGCCCCGTCACCGATCCCGGCGAACTCGCCTATTACCACTCGGTGTTGCGCCCGTGGGTGGACGGGACGATGGACCACACGTTCCGTATCCGTCCCGACCTGGTAACGGGCGTCCGGCTCATCGCCGGGCCGGCCGAGGAGTGACGGTGGCCCGCTCGTTCACGGCGGAGCGGGAAACGCTCCGGCGCCGACAGGAATGATCAGCACGACGCGGTGAGCCCGGTCCAGGAGCACCCGCACGACCGGGCCGAGCCGTCGGCCCTGCCCGCCCGGATCAGGGCGACCCGCGACAGCGACGAGGTCGACCGCGCGGCCCACCCCACGAGTGCCCGCGTCGAGGACCGCAAGGCCCACAGGCTCCGCAAGGCCCGCGCAGGCTCCGCAAGGCCCGCGCAGGCTCCGCAGTCGAGCTCCACGGAGTTCCGCCTTGCGGAGCGCGTACGCCACCGTCTCGGCGTCTGCTGCGCCGTCGAGGCCGAGCACCACCTCGTCGTTCCTGCGGGAGGGCGCATGACCGCGGACCACGAGCAGGGGGGCCTGGCGCACGGGCGGCCCGGTGCTTGCTCACCGAGGCGAACATCGTCCCGGAGATGCCGCCCAGACCCCGGCAGCCGACGACGGTGAGCGCTGCGCCGCGTCCGCGTTCCATCCGTGTTCCAGCAGTACGGCCGCGCAGTGCCCTTGAGCCGGCGCGGGGCCGAGGGCCAGGTCGGGACGCCTGCGCGTACTCGTGCGGCGGCGCAGGCGCGCACCGGTTCTGCCTCGTCACGGCTGATCCTTCCCATGGTCGTCGGTTCCCGGACGCCGTCCAGGAACCGGTTCAGGTGTGCGGGACGACGGCGACCGGACAGCCCACGTGATGGAGCACGGCGTGCACGACGGATCCGATGTGCGTGCCGAGCCCGGCGTCCCGCGTCCGGCGCCCGACGACGACGAGAGAGGCGTGGGCGGACGCCCGCACCAGTTCCGCCGAGGGGCGCCCCGCGGTGACGGTCTCGGAGACCGGGACGCCGGGGAACTTCTCGCGCCAGGGGCGCAGAGTCGCCACCACGAGGTGGCGCCGCTCCTCGACCAGTTCCGCTGCGCGTTCCGCGCCCGACCGGCCGTCGGCGGCGAGGTCCGCCACGTCGCTGCACACGTGGATCACCTGCAGCGGCGTGCCACGGCGCCGCGCGGCCTCGAAGGCGAAGTCCATCAGTTCGTCGCAGGAATGCCCGGTGTCGAGACCGAGCACCACGTCGCGGTACGGAGTCTCGGGTATCTCGTCCGGCGAGACGCCGTTCAGGGCCGGCAGGTGTTCGTCGGCGGAGGTCTCACCGGCCCGTACGAGCACCACGGGGCACCGGGACCTGGCGACGACGCGTTGGGACACCGATCCCACCACGAACCCGGCGATACGACCGAGGCCGCGGGATCCGAGCACCAGCAACTCCGACTCCTCGGCTGCCGCAAGCAGGACCGTGACCGGGGAATCGGCCGGCAACAGGTCCTCCACCTGCAGCCCCGGGTGCGCGGCACGCACACTGCGGACGGCCCGCTCCAGGGTCTGTTGCGCCCAGCCTCGCCGGGTGGTGTCCATCGGGACGGAGGGCGCCGGTGTCCGCTGCCGCTTCCAGGCATGCACGAGGCGCAGCGTGGCGCCCCGGCGCAGGGCCTCCCGAGCGGCCCAGTGGGCGGCCGCGAGGCTTTCGCCGGTCTCGTCGACTCCCGCGGTGACGTGCCGAACCATGGGGCGCACCTCCTACGTCCGGGATGTTCCGCTCATGTGTCGAGCCTGGTGCTGGCGCGGCCTCGTGCGCAGGGGCCGCACAGAACCATCGTGGGGCCTGTCGGCGCAACACCGCCTGCGGTGGGCCCTCGCGCTCCCGGACATTCCGATCACCGGCTTCCGCGCGGATCGCCGAGGCCGGTCGCGCAGTGCCGGACGGCCTGGCCGGGGGCCGGGTGGCCCATGGTCCGCATCGGGGCACGGGGCGACGCTGGAGGCGTCGGGCCCTCTCCCCCTGGAGGCTGTCATGAACGCTCCCCCGACGATCAGCATGCTCTGCGCGCTGCCCACCGAGCACCGGGAGCGGCTGATGCGCACCGCCCGCGAGGTGTCCATCCCTCAGGGAACGCGCCTCTTCGACGAGGGCGGCCGAGCCGACCGGTTCTGGATCATCCGCAGTGGCACGGTCGACCTCGACATGCACGTCCCCGGCCGCCGCGCCGCCGTCATCGAGACCCTGGGGCGCGAAGAACTCGTCGGATGGTCCTGGCTGTTCGCGCCGCATGCCTGGCACCTGGGCGCCGAGGCGACGACGCCGGTCCGGGCGTACGAGTTCGACGGGGCGGCGATCCGCTCGATGTGCCAGGACGATCCGGCGCTCGGCCTCACGGTCGCCCAGTGGGTGGGAGGCATCCTGTCGCACCGCCTGTGCTCGGCCCGGACACGGCTGCTGGACCTCTACGCCCCGTACGGCAGCGGCAGCCTTCGCTGACCGCGGCCCTCGACCGCAGGAGACGTCATGCACGGCACCCCGCACATCGTGAGTGATGTGATGACCCAGACGGTCGCCGCGATCGGCCGCCGCGCGCCCTTCAAGGAGATCGTGCAGATGATGCATGACTGGAGGGTCAGCGCCCTGCCCGTCCTGGAGGGCGAGGGCCGCGTCGTCGGCGTCGTGTCGGAGGCCGACCTGCTGTCCAAGGAGGAGTTCCGCGACGACGGCCCGTCCCCTCTCTGCCCGGCCGGGGGTTCCCCCTTCACCCGGCTTCGCGGACTCACCGGGCTCGCCAAGGCGGACGCGGTGACGGCGGAGGAGCTGATGACCTCCCCGGCTCTGACCACGCGTGCCGACGCGACGCTCGCGCAGGCGGCGCGGACCATGGCGCGCCACAAGGTCAAACGGCTTCCCGTCGTCGACGAGCTCGGCATGCTGCAGGGCATCGTCAGTCGCGCGGACCTGCTGAAGGTGTTCCTGCGGGACGACGAGGAGATCGCCGAGGAGGTCCGGCGCGAGGTGGTGGCGTATCTCCTCCCGCCGCCGGACTCGGTCGTACACGTCGAGGTCGAGGACGGAGTGGTGAAGCTCGGCGGCCACATCCGGGACACCGCTCTGGTACCCGTGGCGGCGCGTCTGGCCCGGGCCGTCGAGGGCGTCGTGGATGTGCAGTTCGACCTCGCGGAACGAGAACCCACACCGGCGTAGGCGCAGGCGTGGACTCCACACCGGCGTAGACCGGGCGTGGTGGGGTCCCCGTCGCGTCCGGCCCTCACCTCCTCTTCCGCCCCCGTAGCGGTCCGGGCCGGTCCCGTTCCTCGCCCCACCGCTCGGTGGTCCGCCGCCCCATCCGCAGACGCACCACGCCTCCGCCCACGAGGATCATCGGGCCCGGGCCGTGCCAACACCCGCGCCGGACAGTGCGACAGCGCGCGGCCTCCGTCGAGCCGATCGGCCCGGACACCGGGTTCCCATGCCCTTCCGTCCACGCCCGCACCCAGGTGCCCTCAGCGGCTCCCGCCTTCACGGCCGTGGTGCCGGTGGGGACGGTGCCGTTGCCATCGGCGTCGCTCCGCAGGCCACGGCCGTCGCCCACGTGCCGACTACCGGGCCCCTCCACCGCATCGCTGTGGCGTCGCAGCGGATTGTGCCGCCACCGCCACCCCAGCACCGTCCTGCGCCTGATCTTCCGCATCGGTCACACCCCCTCCCGGGCCCTGCGGACACGAACACCGCAAGGAAGGAGCCCTTCGCGCGACGCCGCCCGGAAGGGGCCGCCGGTCCGGGACGAGGGCGCCGGGGAGGGTGCATCGTGGGTACCAGTGGGGTCTGTCGGCCCTAGTGCCCACGGCCCCGCCAGGCGATGATCGTCGGCACGGGTCGGTCCGCTGCCCGTCCTCATCCGGAAACGAGAGGTCCTCATGGCCGAGGCACGCACCTTCAGCGATCAGAACCCGATCCGGGTCTTCCTGCTGGACGACCACGAGGTGGTACGACGCGGCCTCGCCGATCTACTGGACGCCGAAACCGACATCACGGTGGTCGGCGACGCCGACACCGTCGAGCATGCGCTCGCCCGCGGCCCGGCGGTGCGACCGGACGTGGCCGTCCTGGACGTACGTCTCCCGGACGGCGACGGCATCAGCGTCTGTCGTGAGCTGCGCAGCCGTATGCCGGATCTGGCGTGCCTCATGCTGACCTCGTTCGACGACGAGGACGCGCTGCTCGACGCGATCATGGCCGGTGCCTCGGGCTACGTACTCAAGCAGATCAAGGGTTCCGACCTGATCTCGGCGGTCCGCACCGTCGCCTCCGGCCAGTCCATGCTCGACCCCGCGACCACCGCACGGCTGATGCACTCGCTGCGCGCCGACCCCGCCGAGCAGCCTGCCATGGCGCCCGAGCTGGCGAGCCTGTCCCCGCGCGAGCGTGACATCCTCGCGCTGATCGGGGACGGACTGACCAACCGGGAGATCGGCAAGAAGCTCTTCCTGTCGGAGAAGACCGTCAAGAACCACATCTCGCGGCTGCTCGCCAAGCTCGGCGTGCAGCGCCGCGTCCAGGCCGCGGTCCTCGCCTCCCAGCTGGAGACACCCGAAGCCGGGGGACACTCCGCCCGGTGAGCCAGGGCCGTCCGGGGACTCACACCACCGTCGCGCGGCCCGGTCCCGCACAGATGGCCCTCCGGATCGGGTACGGCCCCGAAGGGTCCGCGAGGCCCCGTCGTGCCGCCCGCCGACCGTGCCGTCAGCTCCCCGCTGACCGCACCGGGACACGCCACACCAGACACGTCCCGCAGCCCTCGCGGAGTTCGCCCACCGTGAGGCTGCCGCCCAGCGCGACGGCCCGCTCCTCGAGGTTACGCAGCCCGCTGCGGACCACGCCCTCCGGCACCCCGCAGCCGTCGTCGGCCACCGTCAGGGTCAACTCGCCGTCGGCGAAGCGCAGGTGGACGTCCACGGAACGCGCCCCGGAGTGCCGGGCCGCGTTGCTCAGGGCCTCACCGAGGACGGCCAGGACATGATCGGCCACGTCGCCGGGGACATCGGTGTCCACCAGCCCCTCGATGCGCAGCGCGGGAGTGAAGCCCAGCGAGGTGGCCGACGCCGTCACTGCTTCGGACACCCGCCTGCGCAGACCGGCTTCCTCCTTCGCCCCGGCGCCGTGCGTACGCAGCCCGAAGATGGTGGACCGAATGATCTTGATGGTCTCGTCGAGGTCGTCGACCGTCCGCGACAACCGCTCCACCGCCTCGGGGTGGTCGACGAAACGCTGGGTGCTCTGCAAGGTCATGCCCGCCGCGAACAGCCGCTGGATCGCGAGGTCGTGCAGATCACGGGCGATCCGGTCGCGGTCCTGCAGCAGCGTGATCTGCTCGGCGTCCCGGCGCCGCTCGGCCAGCTCCAGCGCCAGCGCGGCCTGCCCCGCGAATCCGAGAAGGGGACCGGCGTCGGTGTCCGTGAACGCGGCACGCCCCGCGGTGCGCCCCAGCACCAGCGCCCCGATGGACTTGCCGCTCGCCACCAGGGGCACGCCGACCACGGATCCGAGCCCGGTCCACAAGGCCGACTCCGGGTCGATCCGGGGGTCCTGCCTGATGTCGGGGCTGATCACCGGCTCCGGCGTGCTCAGGGCGGCCTCCACGAAACCGTCCTGCCCGGACATCACAAGACCGCTGCGGTGCTCCGCGCCGAGGCCGACCGCGAACAGCGGCCGCAGCGCCTCCTCCCCGGCCACCCGCTCGGCGATCATCCCCGCGTCGGCGGAGACGATACCCCTCGCCTGCTCGACGATCAGCTCCAGCACGTCCGCGCTGGGGGCACCCGACAACAGCGCGCTGGTGACCTCGGAGCTCGCTCTGAGCCAGCGTTCCCGCAGCCGCGTCTCCTCGTAGAGCCGGGCGTTCTCGATGGCGACACCGGCGGCCACCGCCAGGGTGGACAGCACGGCCTCGTCCTCGGAGTCGAACTCCTCGGCGCCGCGCTTCTCGGTGAGGTACAGGTTCCCGAAGACCTGGTCGCGGACTCGGATGGGCACACCGAGGAAGGAGTGCATCGGCGGATGGTGGGCCGGAAAACCGTAGGAAGCCGGGTGGTCCGAGATCTCGGACAGGCGCAGCGGCTCCGGGTGCCGGATCAGCTCCCCGAGGATGCCGTGCCCACTGGGCAGTGCCCCGATCTTCGCCCGCTCGTCGTCACCGATGCCGATGGTGAGGAACTCGGCGAGCATACGGTCGTCACCGATGACGCCCAGTGCGCCGTACTCGGCGTCCACCAGCACCACCGCCGCCTCGACGATGCGCCGCAGCACCTGCGGCAGGTCGAGTTCCCGTCCGACCGACAGCACGGCCTCCAGGAGGCGGTGCACGCGGTCCTGTGTGCCGCGCGCCGCGTCGATGCGGGTCTGCAGCTCGTCCAGCAACTCGTCCAGCCGCAGTTTGGGCAGGACCTGCTCCGGCCGCCCACGCCCTTCCCCGCTCATCGCTTCCTCCGACCGAATCGCGCAGACAACGTGCGGATCAACGGCACCTCTCAAGTCCTCACGATAATGGGTGATCTGCCGGTATGGGGATCCTTGCTCACGCACAGTGACTACCCGGCCCACGCCTTGTGCACGGGCGCGTTGCACGCCGCCGCCTGTCCGCTTTGCCCCTACTGTGCTCTGGAGATGACCGGCAGTCAGGACGCGGGAGACGCGGTGGCGCATGAGGGCGGCCCGGCACGAGGGAGCAGGAGGGGCGCCGTGGTGCTGGGCAGTCGGCCGCCCCGGTCCGCGCGCTTCCTTCGGCGCGTCCCGACCGCCCCTGGGCCCCCGGCGGCCGAGCGCACGGTCCCGTGGCTGCGCGTCGCGGCCGCCTACGCCTGGCGCCTGATCCTCATCGGGATCGCCGTCTACGGCGTCTTCACCGTCCTGGGCCGCTTCCAGCTCGTCGCCGTGTCCCTCTTCCTCGCACTGGTCATCACCTCGGTCCTGCGCCCCCTCACCGACCTGCTGAACCGCCGGCTCCCCCGCCCCCTCAGCGTGGCGATCTCCCTGATCAGCAGCATGCTGCTGATGTTCTCCCTGCTCGCCCTCGTGGGCGAGGCGGTGGCGGGCGAGTGGGGCAAGCTGACCGGGGAGTTCCGCGGCGGCATCCGGCAGATCGAACGCTGGCTCGAACACCCGCCGTTCCGGCTCAGCCACCGCAAACTCTCCGAACTGCAGGGTCAGATCGCCTCCTACCTCTCGTCCCACCGCGCCGACCTGCTCAGCAGCGCGGTCAGCGGCCTGGGCAGGGTCGTCGAACTGATCACCGGGGCCGCGCTCGCACTCTTCTCCTCGGTCTTCTTCCTCCACTCCGGCGAACACCTGTGGTCCTGGACCCGCGACGCGTTCCTGCCCCGGAGCGCCCGGCCCGCCTGGGACCGAGTCGGGCACGCGGCCTGGCGGACGTTCGCCGGGTACACACGGGGCATCATCATCGTGGCCGCGACCAACGCGGTGCTCGTCGGCGTCGTCCTGCTCGTGCTCCAGGTGCCACTCGCGCTGCCGCTCACGCTGCTGGAGTTCTTCGCCACCTTCGTGCCGCTGGTGGGCTCGCCGGTCGCGCTCGGCGTGGCCACCGTGGTCGCGCTCGCGGGGCGCGGTCCCCTCACGGCGGCAGCCGTACTGCTGCTCATCGTGGTCATCGGCCAACTCGAGGGGCACGTCCTGCATCCCCTCGTGATGGGCTGGGCCGTCCGCCTCCACCCGCTCGTCGTGGCCGTGTCCGTGATCGCGGGCAGCATCGTCGCGGGAGTGATCGGCGCCGTCGTGGCCGTCCCGTTCGTCTCCGTCATCTGGGCGGTGCTGCAGGCGCTGCGGCCGGCGCCCTCGTAGCGTCCGGCAGCCGGACGCGGGGGCGCGACCCGCCCGACGGTGCCACGCCGGCCTCGAGGCGGTGGTGGGTCGCCCTGACCCGGTGCGACACGACTGTGCAGGGGCCGCACGGTCCGCAGCAAGAGAGACGGCGGATGTACCGCTCATCACCGTTTTCCTGCTGCACGCGGCGGTCACCCAAGCACCGTGCCCCGGCTACGCACGGAGCGACGGGCCAATGCGAGGCGCGAATTCTCACGAGCTCGAGGATTTCCGGTTCGATCTTGGCGTCCTGCGCCGCGGTAACGGTGGATCCGTGCAGGGCGTGGCCGCCGCACCCAACAGCCGGTCCCGAGAACTCGGCTTCGCGTCCGTGGTCATACCGAGGGGGCAACCGGTTTCCGCCCACCGGGATACCGACCGGTTTGTCAGGGGGCGTCCGGTGGCCCCCCGTGTTCCGGTCGGCATGCACGGCCGGGGCGGACGGAGCCTGCCCGTGCATGCCCGGGTGAGCACCGTGGGTGTCCTGCCGGCGCTGCCGCTGCGCGTCGTCCGGTTCCCGGCCGTCCTCCGCCGTGGGTCAGCAGATCCTCGGCAGTTGCTCCCCGAGCGGCATGTCCACCACGCGCGTGCCGCCCAGCCCGGTGCGGGCCACCACCATGCCCGGATGGCCCTCCACCGTCTCACCGATGATCCTGGATCCCCCGCCCAGCGGATGCGCCCGCATGGCGTCGAGGACGGCGTCGGCGTGCTCGCGCGGGACGAACGCCACCAGTTTTCCCTCGTTGGCGACGTACATGGGGTCCAGGCCCAGCACGGCGCAGGCGTTGGCGACGGGCTGCGGGACCGGGATCTCGCGCTCCGCGATGACGACCCCGGTGCCCGAGGCGGCGGCGATCTCGTTGAGGGCGGCCGCCAGCCCGCCCCGAGTGGGATCGCGCAGGACGTGCAGATCCGGGGTGACGGCGAGCATGGCGTCGACCAGTCCGCCCAGGGCCGCGCAGTCGCTCTCGATCTCCACTCCGAATTCCAGGCCCTCTCGGACGCTCATGATGGCCACGCCGTGCACGCCGATCGGGCCACTGACGATCACCACGTCGCCGGGGACCACCCGCTGCGGACGCAGGTCGACGCCCGCCGGGACGATCCCGATACCGGCGGTGTTGATGAAGACGCCGTCGCCGTGACCGGCCTCCACCACCTTGGTGTCGCCCGTCGCCACCTCGACGCCGGCGGTGCGCGCGGCCCTGCCGAGCGCGTCGGCGACACGGGCCACCGTCTCCATCTCGACGCCCTCTTCCAGGATGAATCCGCAGGAGAGGTAGGCCGCCCGTGCACCGCTCATGGCAAGGTCGTTGACGGTGCCGTTGACGGCGAGATCGCCGATGCTGCCGCCAGGGAAGAACAGCGGGCGTACGACGAACGAGTCGGTGGAGAAGGCCAGCCGGACACCTCCCAGCGACACCACGGCGGCGTCGCCCAACTGGGCGAGCGTGTCACCGCCGAAAGCGGGCGCGAAGACGTGCTGGACGAGTTCGGCGGAGAGCGTCCCGCCCCCGCCGTGGCCCATGACGATGCGGGACTGGTCGCGCAGCGGAGCCGGGCAGGTCCAGCTCGCCGGGTCCACGGACGGCGTGCGCAGGTCGATGGCGTCAGACAACGGGGGTCGCCTCCCGGGGCGCGGGGGTGGTGTCCAGGCGCCGGTAGAGGTAGTACGCGGCGCAGGCGCCCTCGCTGGAGACCATCGTGGCTCCGAGCGGGGTACGGGGTGTGCACGGGGTGCCGAACGCCTCGCACTCGTGCGGCTTGATCAGGCCCTGCAGGACCTCGCCACTGCGGCAGGCGGCCGGCTCGCGGGTCTGGATGTTCTCGACCGCGAAGCGGTGCTCGGCGTCGTAGTCGCGGTACTTGGCGGACAGCCGCCAGCCGCTGTCGGGGATCACACCGATACCCCGCCAGGCGCGGTCGGTGACCTCGAAGACGTCCTCCAGCATCGCCTTGGCGGCCGGA
The DNA here is from genome assembly GCF_055561075.1 of Streptomyces sp. NPDC022910. NCBI lineage: Bacteria > Bacillati > Actinomycetota > Actinomycetes > Kitasatosporales > Streptomycetaceae > Streptomyces > Streptomyces sp. NPDC022910. Next base: position 13,111 of record NZ_JBVHHL010000064.1, on the reverse strand, counting down.
TTTCCCTCGGCGCGGACGGCGCGCGGATAGGCGTTGTCCACGGTGTGTTCGCCACGCTCCAGCTGGGCCACGGTCCGGCGTACGCCCTCGAGGATGTCCAGGGGCTCGAAGCCGGTCACGACGATCGGGACACGGAAGCGCTCCGCCAGTTCCGGGTACTCGTCCACGCCCATCACGCTGCACACGTGGCCCGCGGCCAGGAAGCCCTGGACCCGGCAGTCCGGGGACCGCATGATCGCCTCGATGGCGGGAGGCACCCGCACATGGGACACCAGCAGGCTGAAGTTCCCAATGCCCAGCTTGCGGGCCTGATACACCGTCATCGCGTTGGGCGGTGCGGTCGTCTCGAAGCCGATACCGAAGAACACCACCTGCCGGCCGGGGTTCTGCTGCGCGATCCTCAGGGCGTCGAGCGGCGAGTAGACGACCCGTACGTCCCCTCCTTCGCCGCGCACCTGGAACAGGTCCCGCCCGGTACCGGGCACACGGAGCATGTCACCGAAGGAACAGAAGATCACCTCGGGCCGGGAGGCGATCTCCAGAGCCTTGTCGATGACCTCCAGCGGGGTCACGCACACGGGACAGCCGGGCCCGTGGATCAGTTCGACCTGGTCGGGCAGCAGTTGGTCGATGCCGTGGCGGATGATCGAATGGGTCTGTCCGCCACAGACCTCCATCAGCGCCCAGGGCCTGGTCACCGTGGCGTGGATCTCGTCGAGGAGCCGGCGCGCCAGCTGCGGGTCCTGGAATTCGTCGAGGTACTTCACTTCCGCGCCTCCTCAGGTGCGGGCGGGAGCGCCCCGCCCGCTTCCGCGGCCATTTCCCAGGGATCGCCGAACTCCTCCTGCAGCATGCCGAGGGTTTCGAACAGTTCGAGCGTCTGCTTCGCGGACTCCTCGTCGAGGCGCTGCAGGGCGAAGCCGACATGAACAATGGCGTACTCGCCGACCTGGAGGTCGGGCAGGTACTCCAGGCACACCTCCTTGACCACGCCGCCGAAGTCGACGCTGGCCATCCGGGTGCCGTCGCGTTCCTCGATGTCCAGCACTCTGCCGGGTACCGCCAGGCACATGGGCCTCTCCTCGCTGTGGGTGGTGCGTCGCCCGGCGCTGCCGGGACGGTTGGTCAGTCGGGGGCCTCCCCGGTACGGGCGGCCACCACGAGCTGGCCGAGGGCCAGGCCGCCGTCGCCGGGCGGGACGAGGTGGTGGCGCAGCACCGTGAAGCCGTCCGCGCTCAGGGCCTCGGTGCAGGCCGAGGAGAGCAGGGAGTTGAGGAACACGCCGCCGGTCAGCGCGACCGTGTCCAGTCCGTGCCGTTCTCGCGCCAGTACACAGAGGTGGTGGACCAGGCCGGTGACGGCCCGGTGGAAACGGGCGGCGATCAGGCTCTGCTCCGCGCCCGCCCGCAGGTCGTCGACGACCGCCGCGAGAACGGGTGCAGGATCCGCACGTACCGGGCCGCCGTCCGCCTCCGGTGCCTCGACGTCGAACGCATAGGCGGCGGTGTCCCCGGCGGGGGCGCGCAGCGCGGCCGCCTCCAACTCGACGGCGGCCTGTGCCTCGTATCCCGCTTGGTGGCAGACGCCCGCGAGGGACGAGACCGCGTCGAAAAGGCGGCCCATGCTGGAGGTCGGAACGCAGTTGAGGTTCCGCTCCAACTGCCTCGCGAGTACCAGGCGTTCGCCGGGCGGACAGGCGGCCGCACAGGCCAGTTCGCCGGACCAGTCGATCCCGGCCGCGCGCAGGTGCGCGAGCGCCATGCGGTACGGGCGGTGCACCGCGGCGTCGCCGCCGGGCAGTGGCACGTACGCGAGGTGCCCGAACCGGGTGAAACCGTCGTAGTCCGCGAGCAGGAACTCCCCGCCCCACACCGCTCCGTCGTCGCCGTATCCGGTGCCGTCGAAGGCGACGCCGATCACCGGCCGGCTGCCGTCGAGTCCGTGTTCGGCCATCGCGGAGGCGACGTGCGCGTGATGATGCTGGACGCGCACGACGGGCCGGCCGGCCGCGTTCCGGGCGGCCCACCGGGCGGAGCGGTAGGCGGGATGCCGGTCGGCCACCAGCAGTTCGGGCCGCACCGGGGTGATCGACTCCAGTTGTGCCACGGCGCGCTCGAAGGCCCGCTGGGTGGCGAGGTCGTCCATGTCTCCGACGTGGGCGGACAGCCAGGCCCGGCGGCCCTCGCCGACGCTGAACACGTTCTTGAGGTCTCCGCCGACGGCGAGTGCCGGCCGCAGGGGCACCGGAAGCGTCAGCGGCAGCGGCGCGTAACCGCGGGCGCGGCGCACGATCAGCGGCTGTCCGTCGCACACGCGCACCACGGAGTCGTCGCACGGCACATGGATCGGCCGGTCGTGTGTGAGCCAGGCGTCGGCCAGGTGCGCCAGCCGCTCCAGCGCCTCCTCGTCGTCGGTGACGATCGGCTCACCGGACACGTTGCCGCTCGTCATGACGAGCAGTCGGGGACCCTCCGGGTCACCGGGGAGCCCGAACAACAGATGGTGCACGGGGGTGTACGGCAGCATCAGGCCGAGGTCGGGGCTGCCTGGGGCAACGGTCCCGGCCGGGCGGAGGCCTTCCGGTGCGCACCCGGTGTCCGTGCGGCGGCGCAACAGCACGATCGGTCTCGTGGCATCGGTGAGCAGACCGCGTTCCTCGGGAGCGATCCGGACCAAGGGCTCGATGTCGTCGACGCTCCCGGCCATGAGGGCGAACGGCTTGTTCCCCCGGCCCTTGCGGCGGCGCAGCCGGGCGACGACGGTGGAATCGGTGGCGTCGCAGGCCAGGTGATAGCCGCCCAGGCCCTTGACCGCGAGGATCGCGCCGCTCGCCAGGAGCCCGCGCGCCTCGGCGACCGGGTCCCGTGCCGCGGCCGCACACGGCGGACCGGCGCCGTCCGGCCGGGCGACGAGCAGACGCAGCCGTGGTCCGCACTCCGGGCAGGCGACCGGCTGGGCGTGGAAGCGGCGGTCGGCCGGATCGGCGTACTCGCGGGCACAGTCGGGACACATCGGGAAGCCGGCCATCGTGGTGTGCTCGCGGTCGTAGGGCAGACCGGTGACGATCGTGAACCGTGGACCGCAGTGCGTGCAGTTGACGAAAGGATGGCGGTGGCGCCGGTCCGCGGGGGAGGCCAGCTCGCGCAGGCACGCCGCGCAGGTGGCCGTGTCGGGCGGGATCAGGGTCCTTCCGCGTCCGCCCGTGCGCGAGGCGAGAATGGTGAACGCGGCCTCGCCGGTGGCGGGCACCTCCTGGTGGTCGATGCAGTCCACGCGGGCCAGCGGCGGCGCCTCCGGGGCGAGGCGGTCGCAGAACCGGGCGACGGCCTCGGGTGCTCCCTCGACCTCCGCGATGACGCCCTCCGGGGTGTTGGTCACGTGTCCGGACAGACCGAGCGCGGTGGCGAGGGTGTGGACGTAGGGCCGGAAGCCGACGCCCTGCACCACACCCCGTACGGTGACCCTTCGGCGCACCGACGTGTGTGCGGAGACGGCCGTCGGCGGGGCACCGCTCACGAGCGGGACTGCGCCATGACCCCGGTACCGTCCGTGTGGTCATGAGTGTGGTCGTGGGGCTGACGGGCCATGACGGGCGAGTGGAGCGGGGCGCCCTCCGCGGCCGCCAGCGCGAGATCGAGCAGGGCACCGAGCCCCACATCCCGGCGGGCCGAGGTCAGCAGCACCTGCACACCCGGATTGACCCGCTCGACGTTCGCGCGGAACGTCGCCTCGTCGAACCCGACCGCGGCGGCGATGTCGGTCTTCGTGACCACCACCACGTGGGCGAGGCCGAAGGCCGTGGGGTACTTCAGCGGCTTGTCCTCGCCCTCGGTCACGGAGGCGAGCACGACGCGCAGCGTCTCCCCCAGGTCGTAGGAGGCCGGACAGACGAGGTTGCCGACGTTCTCCACGAACAGCAGCCGGGTCGCGTCCGGCAGCCACCCCTCCAGATGGCGGGCAAGCATGCCGGCCTCCAGGTGGCACAGCCCGTCGGTGAGGATCTGCTTGACCGGGACGCCGGAACGCGCCAGCCTGGCCGCGTCGTTCTCGGTCGCGAGGTCGGCGGTGAGCGCCGCCACGGGCACGGACCGCTGGCGGGCCAGCACCAGTTCGCGTTCCAGGAGGGCGGTCTTGCCGCTCCCGGGACTCGACAGCAGGTTGACGACCGTGGTGCCGCGGGCCGCCAGCTCGGCGCGCAGCGTGTCCGCGGCCCTGTCGTTCTTGGCGAGTACGGCCTGCTTCAGGTCCACCACACGGCACATGGTCAGCGCTCCTCGGGGATCGGTTCGGGGGTGGGTGCGGGCGCCCTGCCGTCCTCCCACTGCACACCCACGATCTGCAGTTCACGGCCCGCCAGCAGGTCGGTGGTCCCCCCGTCGCACTGCGGACAACTCAGCAGGGGCGGCATGCCGACGGCCCATTCGTGCGCGCAGGGTGCGCAGCGGGCTCGTCCGGGGACAGTGTCCGTGACCAGCTCGGCACCCTCCAGTACGGTCCCGGCGCAGGCCAGTTCGAAGCAGAAGGACAGGGCATCGGGTACGACGCCGGCCAGCTCGCCCACCTGGAGCCGCACCGAACGCACCGCCGTGACGCCACCGGCCCGCTCGGCCGCCTCTTCCACCTGGCCGATCACCGCCATCGCGATGGACATCTCGTGCATGGGTCTCCGTCCCGGCGAAGACCGGGGTCCCCGCCCCGTGGGGCAGCGTGCGTACGCGGTCCGCCGACGTCCATTAGAGGTGAGCCGCCAGGGACCACCGGACCGGCACGCCGTCACCACCCGCCCGCGTACGCCGTTCGCCGCAACGGCAACAGCGCAGCCGACCGGGCACCCGCACACTCACTGCACGGCATCACCGACCACCGCCCGCGGCTCCTGCCCACCGGAGTCCTCGGCCCGCAGCAACTCGACGATCAGCCGCACCGCTTCCGGCACGGCCTCGGACACCGGCGGACTCAGGCCGATACGCTCCTCCACCGAGGCCGGCTCGCACCCCACCACGAGCGTGCGCCGCGGTGGCCGTGCTCCGGTTCCGGCACAGAGCGTGCCCAGCAGGGCGAGCAGGGTGTCCGGGGCCATCCCGTGGCCGTCGAGCGGTACACCCTGCTGACCGTCTCCCGTCGCGCTGTCGTGTTCGATGAGGTACACCGTGCCGGGATGCCCGCCGCGCTCGGTGGCGTCCACCAGGATCAGGGTGTCGTAGCCGTCGAGAAGCTGGTAGGCGAGGTGCACTCCCCGCACCCCGACGTCCACGACCTCGACGCCGTCGGGCAGGTCACACCCGGTCAGCGCGCGCACCGTCTCGACGCCGAAGCCGTCGTCCCCGAGGAAGATGTTGCCGATGCCGGCGACGAGGACCCTGCCGCGGTCCGCGGGAAGGCTCATGCTCCGTCCTCCAGGGGTGTGACCTCCTCGGGCCGGAAGTAGAGGAAGAATCCCTGTTCCCGGCGAATGTCGGCGCCCGGATCGTCCTCCACCGTCACCGCCAGGTGCACCGCGCCGTCCACGTCGTTCAGGACGGCCTCGACCGTCGCGGTGCGGCCCCGCAGGAAGAGATCCTGTGCGTCGGTGCGCCGCAGACCCGGGTTCAGCCGCACCCGGCTCCCGGCGACCACCGGACGGCCGTCCACGACGACGCGGTCGGGCAGCGGGGCGGATGCCGGGCCGGAGCCGGGCTCGGCCACCGGTTCCCGCCACTCGTGAGGCACGGAGCCGGCCATGGCGAGGACCTCGTCGACCTCGGTGGTGCGGTACGGCGCACCGGTGACGGCCGGGGCGAGCGCCGGGTGGTCCTCCAGGATGACCGGCGAGGACAACACCACGTCGGCGCGGCCGGGTTCGCCTGCGAGGACGGGCCAGGTGTGCAGGTTGCGGCAGGAGGCGATCGCGCCCTTGGCCCACTCGGGTGGATCGGTCATCGAGAGGAACGACCCGGCGCTCAGCCCCATCAGGAGGTGGGTGGCCACCAGAGAGCGGGGGAGCGCCGCGTCCCGGTCGGCGGTCTGGTCCTCCGCGGGCGTCCAGGCGCTGGTGTTCTCGACGACGGCGGTCAGCCGCATGAGCCGGAACGGTCCCTCGACCCGGCGTGCCGACAGCCGCACCACGCCGCTGGTCTCCTCATACCGGTGGATCAGACGGCCGGCGGCACGGCCGTCCTCGTCCAGGATGCGCTCGCTGTCCTCCCCCGCGGGGCGGCAGAAGGCAATCGTGATCCCGTCGCCGTCGACAAGCTCGTCCACCGTCACGACCGCCTCGACGCGTTCTTCGCTCCCTTCGTCCAGGGGGACCAACGTCCTCTCGCCCAGCGCCAGTTCGGGCACCGTCTCGAATCCGCCGTCGGGACGGGCTCGTTGGACGGTGCGCCGCCGGGCACGCAGAAAGCGCAGCTCCACCGCCAGGGAGGCGCCCGCCTTGGGCTCCATCAGGCATTCGGTGTGCTGGAAGTCGTACTCCTCGTCGTCGGCGTTCCAGGCGGGCGGCACGAGCAGCCCGAACTGCCGCCGCAGCCTGTGCCGGGAGGCGACGGCGCGGTACGGGTGGAGCGGACAGCCCTCGAAGAGGACGGCGTCGGCCACCTGGCGGGCAAGGGCGAAGCGTGCCTCTGTCTCAGGGGCGAACGAGCTGACGCTCACGGCGCGGTCCTTCCGGTGGTCGGGATCCCGGACCGGACCCGCTCCGCCCCGGCCCGGCCGCCCGTGGCGAGCGCGAGATGCGGGGGCGTGCACGGCGGCTTCTCCTTGCGTACGAAGGCGCGCCGCAGTGCGTGGTAAGGAGCGTCCGGATCGCGGAAGATGCGGTGCATCTCGGTGAGCTCCCGTGCCCGGAAGGCCGACAGGGGCTCGATGCTCGCCTGGCGGTCGAACTCGGCCTTCTTCGCGGCGATGCGTGACCGCGTTCCCGGCAGTGACGCCAGCCGGGCCGCCAGCCGGCCGACCTCCACGGCGAAATCCTGTGGCCCGCACTCGACCACCCGGTCGACGAGTCCGAGACCGTGGGCGCTCGCGGCGCTCATCGGCAGGGCCTCGCGCATGAGTCGGTCGGCCGCCGCTTCACCCACCCGGCGGGGCAACGTGTACGTCCAGTACTCCGAGCCGTACAGGCCCATCAGCCGGTAGTGGGGGTTCAGCACGCAGCCGGTGCGGCACCACACCTCGTCGGCGGCCAGGGCGAGCATCACACCACCGGCCGCTGCGTTGCCCGCGAGTGCCGAGACCACCAGCCGGTCCGTGGTCGTCAGGACCGCCTCCACCAGGTCGTCGATGGCGTTGATGTTCGCCCAGGACTCGGCCGCGGGGTCCGCGGCGGCCTCGATGACGCCCAGGTGGATCCCGTTGGAGAAGAAGTCCCGCCGGCCGCCGAGCACAAGCACCGAGGTGGGGCGGGCACACGCGTGCCGGTAGGCGTCCAGCAGACGTCGGCACTGCGTGGTGCTCATGGCGCCGCCGGGGAAGGAGAACGAGAGGAAGCCGACACTTCCCTCCTCGCGATAGCGGATGTCCGTCCAGGTGCCCCATCCCGGTTCGGGCATCGCGGGCAGCCGCGGCACCGGAGGCAGCCGGTAGCCGAGCGCCCGGACCGCGGGGAGCTTGAACGTCGGTGGCTGTCCCGGGCCGCGTCGGCGGCGCAGCTCGGGGATCCACACGGCACCGTCCCGCGTCGCCCGGCAGACGGCCCCCGCACGGGTGGCGAGCAGCTCGCCCGGGGCGCCGCGCAGGACGTCCTCGGGATGGCCGCCGTGCAGGTACCACTCCTCACCGAGCAGCGTGTCCAGCACGCCGGGCTGCGAGTCGGCGGCGCGCAGCTTGCGGGCGACGGTCCCCGTCGAGTCGGCCTCCCAGTCGATCCGCCTCACGCTCTGGTCGAGGTAGGGACGGGTCCGTGCCGTGTCCTGCCGGAGTGGGGTGTGGGTCCCGGACGCGAAGCGCTCGACTGCGAGCAGGACGGCGGCGAGTGCGGCGTCGGCGATCTCATTGCGGTACAGGTCGCTCTTGGACACCGGCGGGAGAGGACACGCCACGGACGCCCACACGTCACCGGCGTCCATCTCCTCCTCGGCCTGAAGGACCGTCACTCCCCACCGCTCCGCGCCCTCCTGGATCGCCCAGTCGAGGGAGGACGGGCCCCTGTCCCCCACCGGCCCCGGGTGCACGATGAAACACGGGTACACGGACCACACTTCCCGGGGGAGCGCCGTCCTCAGCATCGGTGCGAGGACGAGCTGCGGCGCGTGCCGACGTACGGCCTTGGTCAACGAGACGTCCGGGAGGGCCAGTTCCACCGCCACGGTGTGGCCACGGTCGCGCAGTTCGGCGTGGACGCGCTGGGTGAGGCTGTTGAACGCGCTGGCCACGAGCAGGATGTTCACGGCGCACTCCCGACGGACTCCCGGCGGACGACGGTGCAGGCAGAGTAGCCCCGCCGACTGCGATCGTGGAGCACGCCCGCCCGCCGGCCCCGCAGACAGGCTGCCGGGTCACCCGAACGCGGGCGGGGGCGGCCGTGCGGGACGGCGCACCGCAGTGGTCACCGGATGTGACGCCCCTCGCCTCCTGGGGCCCGGCGGTGTAGACATGGCACATGGTCCGGCTCCTGCCTCGAACCGGCACCCGGTCGACCCGTCCCAGCGGTCCGCGCGCGCCGCGTGCCCACGGCTCCGGCCGAGCGTCCGAGAGCGACACACGGCCGACGCCGCGCCGGCCGCACGCGAGGCGTCAGCCGGATGCGGGACCGTCACGGACGGGGCCCCTCGCGGGACTTCGGTCCGCGCTGAGCGGCCGCAGCGTCGCCGGGCAGGTCTTCATGCTGCAAGTGGTCATCGTGCTGCTGCTGGTCGTGTCCGCGGTGGTGGCGCTGCTGCTTCAGGTACGGCACGACACCGTCCAGGAGGCCCGCAACCGTTCCCTCGCCGTCGCCGAGACGTTCGCCAACGCCCCTGGCACCCGCGAGGCGCTGAGCGGCCCGAACCCCACGGCGGTGCTCCAGCCGCGGGCCGAGGCCGCCCGTAAGACGGCGAAGGTCGACTTCGTCGTCGTGATGAACACCGAAGGGATCCGCTACACCCACCCCGAACGTGACCGCATCGGCAAGAAGTTCGTGGGGAACATCGAACCCGCTCTGGCCGGCGGCACCGTGATCGAGGAGATCAACGGAACCATCGGGCGGCTGGTGCAGGCCGTGGTGCCCGTCGAGGCGCCCGACGGCAAGGTCGTGGGCCTCGTGTCGGCCGGCATCACCACGGAGCACGTGGGCGGCGCCGCGGACCGGCAGCTGCCGCTCGTGCTGGCCTCCGCGGCCGCGGGACTCGCGCTGGCCACCGCCGGGACGGCACTCGTCAGCAGGCGGCTGCTGCGGCAGACCCACGGCCTGGGACCGCGCGAGATGACCCGGATGTACGAACACCACGACGCGGTGCTGCACTCCGTCCGGGAAGGAGTGATCATCGTCGGCGGCGACGGCCGTCTGCTGCTCGCCAACGACGAGGCGCAGCGTCTGCTCGACCTGCCGTCCGACGCCGAGCGGCGCCAGGTGACCGACCTCGGCCTCCCGCCCGACACCGCCGCCCTCCTGGCCTCCGGACGGGTCGCCACGGACGAGGTGCACCTGGTCGGGGACCGGCTGCTGGCCGTCAACCAGCGGCCCACGGACCTGGAAGGGGGCCCGCCCGGTCATGTCGCCACCCTCCGGGACTCGACCGAGCTGCGCGCCCTGTCAGGCAAGGCCGAGGAGGCACGGGAGCGCCTGACGCTGCTGTACGACGCCGGGCTGCGCGTCGGAACCAGCCTGGACGTGACGCGTACCGCCGAGGAACTGGCGCAGCTGGCCGTGCCACGGTTCGCGGACTTCGCCACCGTGGACCTGTTCGAGGCGGTTCTGCGCGGCGAGGAGCCGGAAGCGGGAACCGGTCTGCGCCGCACGGCGTTCAGCGGGATCCGTAAGGACTCTCCCCTCTATCCGGTCGGTGAGCGGATCCGTTTCGTCGCGACCACTCCGCAGGCCCACAGCCTCGGCAGCGACCGGACCACCCTCGAGCCCCGCCTCGGCGAGGCCCCCGGCTGGCTCGCGCAGGACCTCGAGCGCACCACGCAGGTCGTGGAGTACGGCATCCACTCACTGATCACCGTGCCGGTGCGGGCGGGGGCGCTGGTGCTGGGCGTGGCCAACTTCTGGCGCGCCGAGCAGCCCGAGCCCTTCGACGAGGAGGAGCTCGCGCTCGCCGAGGAACTGGTGGCCCGGGCCGCGGTCTCCATCGACAACGCGCGCCGGTACACGCGCGAGCACGGCATGGCGGTGACCCTGCAGCGCAGTCTGCTGCCGCGGAAGCTGCCGGAACAGGGCGCCCTGGACATCGCCTACCGCTACCTTCCGGCCCAGGCCGGGGTGGGCGGGGACTGGTTCGACGTGCTGCCGTTGTCCGGCGCCCGGGTGGCGCTGATCGTGGGCGACGTCGTGGGCCACGGGCTGCACGCCGCGGCCACGATGGGACGGCTGCGCACGGCGGTCCACAACTTCTCCGCCCTCGATCTGCCGCCCGACGAACTCCTCGGACTCCTGGACGAACTGGTGAGCCGTATCGACCAGGACGAGACGGCCGAAGGCGGCAGCGCCCCCGTGACGGGCGCGACCTGTCTGTACGCGATCTACGATCCGGCCTCCCGGCGCTGCGCCATCGCCCGCGCCGGTCACCCGCCTCCGGCCCTGATCCGGCCCGACGGCAGCGTCGAGTTCCCCGATGTGCCCGCCGGTCCCCCGCTCGGCGTCGGGGGACTTCCGTTCGAGACGGCCGACCTGGAGCTGGCGGAGGGCAGCCGACTCGTCCTGTACACGGACGGGCTCGTCGAGGACCGGGAACGGGACATCGACACCGGACTCGAACTGTTGCGCAGGGCCCTGGCCGGGGCCGGTCCGTCGCCCGAGGACACCTGCCGGGCGGTCCTGGACGCCCGGCTGCCGCACCGGCCGAGCGATGACATCGCCCTGCTCGTCGCGCGGACCCGGGCTCTCACGGCCGGTGATGTCGCCCAGTGGGACGTGCCGATGGATCCGGCGGCCGTCGGCGAGGTACGCGCGGCGGTGACGCGGCAGCTGACGGAGTGGGGTCTGGAGGAGCTGACGTTCACCACGGAGCTGATGCTCAGCGAGCTGGTCACCAACGCCATCCGTTACGGCAGCGCGCCCGTCCATGTCCGGATGCTGCGCGACCGCAGCCTGATCTGCGAGGTGTTCGACGCCAGCAGCACGTCGCCGCATCTGCGGTACGCGGCCATGACGGACGAGGGCGGGCGAGGCCTCTTCCTCGTCGCGCAGCTCGCGGAACGCTGGGGGACCCGCTACACGCCGACGGGCAAGGTCATCTGGGCCGAACAGCCGCTGCCCTGAGCCGCCCTGCACGGCCGCGCCGGGTGCCTTCCTTGTTCGACCCTACGAACTTGTTCCTTGACGGGTACCGATCACACTGCCGGTCTGATAGTAAACCTTCCTATCAGTAGGCCCCGGTTGGCCGTCCCTGGACGCCAACCGGCCGACCCCCCACCTCACTTGGAGTCCCCGTGGTGCAACCAACCCCCGACGCAGCGGGCACCGCCCCCACCTCGCGCCGCACTCTTCTCGCCCTGATCGGCGCCTCCCTGGCGGCGGCCCCGCTGCTCAACGCCCCGCGCGTCTCGGCCGCCCCGACCGCCGCCAGGGCAACCGGACTCGACGACCCGGCGAAGAAGGAAATCGCCATGAAACTGGTGTCGAGCGCGGAGAACTCCTCCCTCGACTGGAAGGCCCAGTACAAGTACATCGAGGACATCGGCGACGGGCGCGGCTACACCGCGGGCATCATCGGATTATCTTGGCCACCTCAGCGGGCATGACCATGCACTCCGTAATGCGGTAAATGGAAACGTCTAAAATCGAATTTTCTACACTCGCAGAATTTAAAGGAACTGACATACCTTTTCCAAAAGCAAATTTGCTACGACTGGATGTTCGGGCGTGTACGGCGCCTCTGGTGCCCCGACCGGGCGACGAGGAACAGGCCTGCACGAAGACTGAGGGCTCTGTGAAAGAACCGTCCATGCGACAGTGATCCCACTCCGGCTGACGCCGCAACTCCTGCAGTGCCCCAGAAATGTCCGCGCCGACCGTGAACCGTCGCAGCACCATGCCGAGGCTCCCTGAACCGGCGTCCCACTCCTGTCCGGGCGGCAGGCTGCTCGGCACGTACCGGTCGATCCAGGCAGCCGAATGCGCACTGAGCCAGGTCCCGCCGGGTATACAGCTGCCTGCTGCACACGGTCGTGTTCAAAATGACCAGCGCAGCGGCCACTGCCGGCACCGCCCAGCCACCCGGCGTTGGACCACTCCTCCAGGGAGCGCGCCAGCGTCCTCGCCACGAACTGTTGCCAACAGCCCTGCCCGAGTGCGGGGATCGTCGCGTGCGCCCGTGAAATGCCGGTCCCTGATGCCCGGAGCATCTCCAGCCCGCCTCAGGCGCCAAAAGCGCTGGGCCTCGAGCGCTTTCCAGTACGGCCTGGCCATCCGCTGTCCGGAAGGATGAGGTCCAAGCAAGCCGCCCGACGAGCCTCATACAGCCGTTGCATGCCTGGTGAAGCTGCCGCACCGGCAGTGCTCTGGCCCTCCCCGCAGCTGACCAAAACCGCGCTGTGGCCGGCAGACGCGGCAGTCCGCAGCATCATTGGCAGTCACCAACTGGGCGGAGCCGGGGACCTGCGCTGCAACGGCCAGACACCTGACCAGGCAGTCCCTTTGAAGAATCCGTTGACCAAGGCCCCAGGAGGGCCTCCAGATCAGCTGCAGAGCTTGTTCCTCACAGGCAGCTGCCCCCTTGCTTTCGCCCGAACGCCCGCCACGCGGCAGGCCTCTGCACCAAACCGATGAGCGGGCAATCCTCCGCAGTGGCGTGTGAGCGGGGCCCACAGACGGGCCCCGCCACACGCTCAGAGGCGCAGGTGAGGCTGCAACCAGCACCCACGCAATGCTTCCGTCACCCCGTCTGGACCAACAGATGGAGCAATGCTCAGTACCTGTGGATCGGCCTCGGGAAGGGTGCCTCGCGGAACGCGGAGGGCGTACCTTCCCGAGTGATCGATTGATGGTCACCGA
>NZ_JBVHHL010000063.1:43436-45863 GCF_055561075.1 Streptomyces sp. NPDC022910 | reverse complement strand
CGGCGAGTACTTACTGGGTGGTGCCACGTCTTGCCTCTCGTTTCCTTACGTAGAGATCCTATTGGGTCCCTGTCCGGAAACTTCGGGGCACCTCACCATCCCGCAACGGCAGTCGACAAGCCAGTGACTGGACACTCCGGTCATAGATCTCACGAGTCAGACCCCCGCCCGGGACGGCACTGCGCAACCGTCCCATCGATCCCGGCACAACGGCGTGGCTCGATCACTGCCTGATGGCTTCGCCCGAACCAGTGCTCAACCTGGCCGGGACAGGCTGAAAATAGGTCGACTCTTCGTCCACTCATGACCGGCAGTGACGGACAGCCGTGTGGCCCGCCATACATATGGGCGTCACGGCCAAAAGCCCCTTCCTCCTGATGGGTGCAACCCAGCCACACCGACTCGCTGGCAGGCTGCAGCCGGCTCACTCAGACGCCGAGCTCGGGGCGGGATCAGTGAGCGCGCGATATGGGCTGTTCGGACCACGTACGTGCAGCTCGGCAGGTGCGGGGCAAGCCTGAAGTAGTGAGAAGTCCGGCCGTCGGGATCGTCGGCATTGCCGTGCCGGGCGCTCACCTTGGTGCCGCACCCGCCGCACGTCAGGGGAGTCACATAGCGCGGGTGTGGCTGACGGTCGATCTCGGACCGGTCGTACTCGTTGCCCAGCGCATCCTTGACCCACGGGATGCGCACCCCTCGCTGCTTCTTCGCCACACGCCTCTCCCCGTCAGCGGTTCACCCTTCGGCGCCTCCCTCGATCTTCCCCCAACCCCCGCAGCTCTCCGCCGACTTGGGAACCTGAACATGGGGAAGAGCCTCCTTGCCCGGGCCTCGGGCCAGAGCGCACTGCCGGCGGCCCGGCACTGCGAGCGCTCCGGTCGATCCTCACTCACGTGTGTCTCACCCCTTGACTCCGGTAACGAATGGGGCAGATCGTGACCGTTCGCGTCATGCTCCACGGGAAACGGGAAGGGGACTGTATGTCCTTCACCTGGCGATACCTCGTACGCCCCGACGGGTCCTTCAGCCGGATCGGCAACCTCAACGGCAGCCTCGACGACGTCAGTGACGAAGAACTGGCCCGCATGCGCCCTGCCGATCGCGACGACGAGGAAAGGCCGGTCCGGCCCTGCTCCCGCTGCGGAGGCGACCTCCTGCTGCACTGGCACGGCCCACTCGGGACCGGTGTGTGGATGGAGCTCTGTGCGGCCTGCGACGCGCACCGACCCGCTGCCCGCGCCTTCATCCGCTGGCACCGCGACACCGACCGCGACCCGAAGGCACTCCCCCAACTGTTCGAGGACTGGGAGACCGAGACCATGCACGCCCACGGCTGGGCTCGCGCTCAGGAACCCGAGGCTCCCTTCAGTCCACCTGCCCCGCCCGGCCTCACACCGCGCGGACGAGGCTGAACGCGACGTCGGAGACGTCTTCGAGCTCCGCGGCCGTCAGCATGGCGTGGTCGGCGGGAGCCGTGCCATCGTTGCCGTACGCCAGCGGGCCCCGGCCGCAGCCACGGCCAGGGCCCGCACCGCGTAGGAGGCGGCTGTCCCGGCTCAGCTATCGGGAGCCGGGGCGGCCGTCAGCACCTCGGGAACACGAGGTCCCGGATGATCCTGCCCGCCCAGTACGCAGCGGCCGAAATCGGCCCCAGCCACAACCGCACACGCCGCGCGATCCTGCCGGCCCTCCTCGGCCTGGTGCGCTCGCCCACAGACGTCTCCCTCCTCCCGGACGGCCACGTGCCGGACCCGGGCGCCCAGGGCCCAACCCCACGCCACGGAGCAGGAATTGCCGTTCTTGGAGCGAGCGAGAACAACGCTAACCGGGGTGCGCTGACCGGAGAACAGCGTTTGTGCAGCTGTTCGCCAAAAGTGCGTTGGCGCGGTAGATCTGCGTGTAACACGCCTACGCCGACGGCGGGTGCGAGGTGCCCCGACGGACGGCGCCTGCCGCCGGGGCACGATCTACTTGTCGCCGCCCGCGCCGGACTTCCGGGCGATCAGCACCGCCACCGCCCGGGCGTGGTTGGCCATGGCGCGCAAGTGGTCGGTGATGGTCTTCGCGGGGTGCTTGGCCGAGGGGCCGCACGGGGCGATCGGATTGGACGCGAGAGCGACGAGCCAGAGGAGCCCGAGCAAGGCGGGAACGATCTGGGTGAGCTTCGCGAGGTGCGTCAACACGGTGGAGTCTTCTTCCCGTTGTCGTGATGTGAGTGCGCCGGGCGCCTCGGCACGGCTCAAGAATCACGACACGGAAAACAAGATCGCAAACCGCGTTTTGGCAGGTCGCGGAGCCTTCTAAGGGGGTGGGGGGGGGGGGGGGGGGGGGGGGGGGGGCGGGGGGGGGGGGGGGGGGGGTGGGTCGGGGGTGGGGGTGGGTTGGCTGCGGCTCCGGGCCCGGGGTCGGTCCCGGATGGACGGGGTC
>NZ_JBVHHL010000063.1:0-43427 GCF_055561075.1 Streptomyces sp. NPDC022910 | reverse complement strand
CGGGGGGGGGGGGGGGGGGCCCCCCCCCGGGGGGGGGGCCCCCCCCGGGCCGGGGGGGGGGGGGGGGGGGGGGGGGGGGGCGCCCCCGCGCGCGCCCCCCCCCCCCCCCCCCCCCCCCCCCCCCCCCCACCCCCTAGTACCCCATACGCCACGCCGGTATGTGATGGACCTCACGTTGCGAGTTGAGTGGGCATCAAAAAAAGTGCAGGTCACGGAAGTTGTTCAGGGCTTGCGACGCGGGTCGAATTGGCCTGCCGCGCGGCCTCGGCCGCACCGCTTGGGACTCCGGTCACCTGCTCGGTGAACTCGACCAGAGTGAGGCGAGGGCCGGCGCCGTTCGGGGGTCACCGGCGCGCGGTCGCCGAGCGGGGGTCGCAGTCGGTGCAGGCCAGGCTGTCCGCCGGGTGGGGGCCTTGATCCACGGGGACCTGGCTGCGGCGGTACTGGCTGCGTCCCTTGGTCGCCCAGGCCCTGCTCGGAGTCCATTCGGTCGGGACGTGGCGCTCGGGAAGGTCGGGGATACGACTGGCGCAGGCTGCGCACTGGCGGTACGTCAGCCGCTCGTTGACCACCCAGTCCGAAGGATCTCCCGCTTCATCGGCGTCGACCAGGACCAGACCGGCCTGCCCGTCCCAGCCATCCGGTCGGTCGCGGTCGGGGTCGTAGCAGTCGGACACCACGCAGCCGGGCCCGAGGACGTGTCCGGCCACACGCTCCAGGCGCTCCGCGTCGACCACGCCCGGCTCGGTGACCTGCCAGCGCCCGAACTCGCCGGGCCGAAAGATCAGCCGCATGGGACGGTCGAGCTGGAGGGCAGTCTGGCCGAGGGTGACGACGTACCCGTCAATGGGACAGAGGTACCGGCCGCGGCCGCGGCCGGACGTCACACCCTGCAGAGGGACACCGCACGTGGGGCAGTCATGATTGCCGATCTTGTCGCCCCGACGGATGCGGACATGGTGCGTCTGCGTGCAGCGCGGGCAGCGTCCGTTCACCTCTCGGTCCTTCCCTCGGTGGCCGGCCGCGCTACGGGCGCCGGTCGGCTGGTGCGGTCGGGCAGGCGATCGCCGGGAACGCCGCCGTGTGCCCGCCCGCGGTGAACGTGATCGCGGCGGGTCGCTGGGCCCAGAAGGGGGCGACGTCGATGAGGTGATCGCCGTACTCGCTGTCGAGGATGCGCAGCCACACCTCTGTGCTGGTGATGCTGGCGCGGTACGCGGTCACGTCCCACGGCTCGGTGGTGAACCCGCAGGTGTCGGCGCGGGCGATCACGGTGTCCGGGGTGTCGGCCGTGGACATGTGCAGGGCGGTGCCGTCGTAGACGAGCCGGATCCCGTCCTGGGCGAGGTCTCGTCGCCGTGGGCCTGACGCAGGAGGTCGTGCAGGTCCCGGATCTTCAGCTGAGCCACGGTGTCTCGACCTCTCCCCGATGACGGACGTCGAGTCGACGGCCGTCACCACAGCGATCGCCGGTTCCGCTCATGCGGGTCACAGGCCGAACCGCCAGTACTTGGTGAAGCGCTCCAGCGTCAGCTCGGCGTCGAGTTCGTCGTTCCACACTGCTTGGAGCCACATCGGGACCGTGTCCAGGCGCTCGCAGACCACGATGCTCTCGGGCTGGTGGGTCAGGTAGCAGCGGCTCTCGTCCGCGAACTTCCCGCCCGGCCCGTACTTCCCGTACAGCTGCCCGAGGCGTTCACGGTTGGCTTCGATGAAGGCCTCCAACTGCCGTATGTAGCCCTCCTGCTGCTCGGCGCTGACAGACTTCAGGACGACCATGAGGATCTCTTCCGACAGGTCGCGGTCGAAGCCCGTGTAGCCGGTCAGGGACACGAAGGCCCTCTCGGCCGCCTCGAGCACCTGATGCACCTGCTCCTCCCCCACGCTATCGAGGGGCGTGGGCAAGGGAGGCGGCGTCCGGCTCGGCGCGGTCGGCTGCGTCTCGAGGGCGGCGGCCTTGGCTTGGGCCTGGCGGACGGTGCGGTCGGCGATGTGGGTGAGCCTGCCGGCGATCGCCTCGACAGCGCGGAGCCAGCCTTCGTGGACCGGGTCGCTGCCGGAGGGGGCCTGTGTGTCCAGCTCGATGACTTCGCCATGAGCGCCTTCCACGGCGCCGGCCTGGATGGCCGCGATGAGGGTGTGTACCTCGGCCGGGCTCGCGCCCGCGGCGTCGAGGAGCTCGGCCACACGCTGCTCGGCGTTCGCGGCCGTCTCTCCGTACACGGCTATCAGCGGTAACTGCCGCCGTTCTGGGCGGTGGCTCATGATGTGGATTCCCTTGCTTCGGAGGACGGTTCGACTGCCTCGTGCGCGCTGCTACCTGACTTCGACGGAGTACGAGGCGCCGGGGAATTCCCATCCGTCGGTGCCTTCGCCGATGTCCTCCACGATGACGTCGTCGATGAAGTGGTCCTCGAACTCGTCGTCGGTGAGCTCGCCGGCGAGCCAGAGTTCCTCGATCTCGTCCCAGTGGCCCCGGCTGCCGTCGATGCGCAGGGGCGCGGCGTCCACGGTGCCGCGCGTGCGCTCGTCGTCCCCGGTTTTGACGACGCCGCTGATCTCGTACTGGCCCCGCGTGATGTGGTCGGGTAGCGGGTCGGCGGAGACGATGGCCGTGTTCTCGTACGCGGTGTGGATGAGGTCCTGGTAGCTGCGGCGGACGTTGTACTCGGAGTCGGACAGCCAGTTGATGAGGGTCTTGGTCGTCACGTGGAGGCCGGCGTCCTCCAGGGCCTGCTGCCCGCGGTGGGTCGCGGTGAGCTGGCTGAGCTGAGCGTGCCAGTGCTTGGCCGTGTACGACGACAGCCGGTGGCGGGGAGTGACCTGGGAGCGCAGGAGGTCGTTGAGGGCGGCGCCCAGGGAGGCGCCGCGGCCTGTGGGGCCGGCCATCAGTCGTCACCCTTGGGGATGATCCCGCCGGGCTCGATGAACTTGGCCTTCACTTCGCCGAAGCCGGTACCGATCCGGTACGTGGCGGGCGCTGTGCCATCGGGCGTCCAGAAGGCGGCCGCGTCGACGTTGAACAGCCCGACGAGCCTGCTGCCTTCCTGGACGGCCTTGAAGGCCACCGACCAGTGACGCACGGACGCCTCGGCGACCATGCTCATGCGCCAGTCCGGCCGCCAGAACGGGGACCGCTGCCCCTCGCGCTTGGGCCAGAGCAGGCGCAGCGCGATGGACAGCCGGGTCTTGTACGCCTTGTAGGGGTCGCCGCCGACCTGAATGAGCTCGGTGCGGGCCTTGCGGGTGGCCTCGTAGAAGGGCTTGAACAGGGACTCGTTGGCCTTCCCGGTCCAGGAGTCGTGAATGGTCGGCGCGGCATCGAGGTGGTTTTCGCGGACGAGCTTCTCCAGCTGCTTGATGTGGGGGGTGGTGACCCACACGCGGCCCTGCTCGTCGGGCCGGTCGATGATCCGCCCCAGAGGGTGCGGCATGTCCGTGCGCGTCCAGACCGGGATGTCGATGAGGTAGATGCCGGCCTTGGTCTTGTCGAACGCCTCCAGCGGGCCGGTGTGCTTCAGCTCGTTCGGAGCGAGGGGAACGGCCGAACAGGCGGAGGGGAAGGACCCGTTGCGGTCGATCAGGCAGAGCACGCCCTCGCCGAAGGAGTCGGGAACGTCGAGCTTGTCGCGCCTCACGCGCTTTCCGTTCGCGTTGATGTGGGGAATGCGGGTGAGGGCGACGTCGGGGTGGACCCAGCGGGGCTCCCCGTCCATGTGCTCGCTGATCAGCGGCCACGGGCCGCTGTCGCGCTGCTCTTTGCGGATAACCGGGACCGGGTGCATCTTCGAGCGGCCGACCGCGTCCTTGAGGATCTTGAGGGCGGGGAAGACGTGGCCCTCGGGCTCGTCCTCCTCATCCCCCGGCGCCAGCTCGACCTGGTTCTCTTCCTCGTCCTCCGCAGCGTCGTCCTGGGCCTGTCCGCTGTCCGCAGGGGCGTGGACAGAGGCACCGGCAGCAGCGGCCGGGCCGGCGCTTGAGGCGGTGTCGGCGGACACGGGCGTGCCGTAGGGGCGTAGCGCGGCGGCGAGGCGGTGCCCCTCATGCGTGTCCGGCCACTCCGATACCGCCGCGGCGGCCTGGAGCAGCGACGGCAGGATCCCCTTCAGGGCCTCCTGGTCGCCGTTGGCAACCGCGGTCCGCCATGCCGCGAGCTCGTGGGTGAGGGCGGCGGGGATCCCCTGGTGTCCGCCGGAGGTGTAGGGAAGGGCGGCTTCGGCCAGTTCCAGCGCCGTCGTTCCGCTGCTGACTGGCGAGGACGCCGGAGCAGCCGGGCTGTGAGCGGGGGCGACGGGTGCGGCTCCGGCGTCGAGGAAGCGGGCGTGGAGCAGGTCGGGCTGCAGGTACGCCGAGCCGATCGTGCCGAAGTCGCGTTCCGTAACCGTCACTTGTACCTTGCCCGGCTCCGCGGTCGCGGTGAGCGTCACCAGGACGTCGGCGTCCATCAGGCCCAGGAGCGCGGGGTCGTCACTGTCCACGACGGCGAGCACCGGGACGTGCACGGTGCGCGCGAGGCCGGCCAGGACCTGGGAGGCATCCGGGAGACGGTCCCCGGACAGCGGCAGGCGGGCACTGTGCGCGGCCTGGAGCCGGTCCACGACCACGAGGGCCAGGCCCTCCATGTGCGGCGCGGTTTCCGCGATGTCCTCCGCCCTCAGGTTGCTGCCGTCGTCGATGAGCAGCAGGTCACCAACGCCTGCGCGGACCAGCTGGTGGGCGACCTGCTGCTCGTGCTCGGTGAGGCGGCCCTGCTTCAGGCGCGGGTAGTCGCCCCCGGTCTCGGCGGAGAGGATCCGGCGGAAGATGTCGTCGCGGTTCGGTCCCGACGCCGCGTACAGGACCGTGCGCCGGTCGACGAGCGCGGTCCGCCGCGCGGCCGCAAGGCCCAGCAGGCTTCCGCCCACGTTCGGGGCGGCCGCCACCAACGTCAGCCGGCCCGGCTGCAGACCGCCCGTCGCGGCGTCCAGGCCGGGCAGCCCGAACGTGGGGCCGCCGACCGGGCCGTCGGTGAGTACGGAACCGATGGCGTCGCCCAGCGTGGCGAGCCTGCGCGGCGCGCTGCCGCGGTCCTGATTGCCTTGGCTGGTCACCGCACCTCCTGCGGGTGCCGCGCCGGGGTGCGCGGCCATGTCGGACGAGAGGGCACTCGAGGCGGGGCCGGCGGGGAGCAGTACCGCGACCGGCGTGGTGTTGCGAAGGAGGACCTGCGGTTCGCCTTGCGCTGCCAGCGTGACAAGGTCACCGAAGTCCTTCTGCGCCGTGCTCAACACGTGGGCCGGGAAGGCATCGGTCTTCCGGGCTGCCGGAAACCGGTCCAGTGGCGCCAGCAGGGCGCGCGCCTTGTGCTTGGTGATCACCGTGGTGCGCCCCTCCTCTTCGGCGAGCCTCACCAGCGAGTACAGGGCAGTCCGGGCCGCGGTCACGTTCATCGCGGCCTCTGCTTCTGGCGACTGACTCACTCACCCTCCTAGAACACTCAACTCCCTATCATGGTAACAGATTGCACTCATATTCTCAGTGAAGTCACTATGTTTTTTGAAAATCTCACTCATTTTTGGGGAGTTCGGCAGTATGGGTTGACGACTTAGAGCACCCACGGTGCTGACGAGCGGCAGCGCGACCACGCGCATGACAGGGGCCTTCGGCCGGCCCCGGCCGGCAGGTGGCGGCATCCCTCCGAGAGCAAGGTCGGAAGCTCTTTTCAATCCGGGCGTGGCCGCTTCTCCCTCTGGGAGACTGAAGGCCTTCTCTGCGACGCACCCCGAAGAGACGCATCGTGACGCTGACGTTCCACCCCAAGCCGTGCCAGTGGCCGGGCGAGCGGTACTGCATCTGCGACCCCGGCGACGCCACCGGCAAGACCGTCGGCGCTCCTGTGGAGTACGCAGTCATCCCGTCCTACCGGGGACGCATCGCCGCCACTGTGCCGCTCCGGGGCGGCAGGCCCGGAGAGGTCCTGTACGAAGTCGAATGGGACGGCCTCCGACCCCCGCACAGCCGGTACAACCGCTTCACCTCAATCGAACTGCGCCTCACCTCGGAAGAGCCCTAAGCTCCGCTCTGCGCTGCCGGTTCCTGCTTCTTCTGCTCGTCAGGCACGTGCTTGCGGAACCTCTCGTGTGCGGACTGCTTGCTCGTCATGAGCGCCTGCGCGATTTCGTCCCAGGAGTAGTCCGCCGCCCTGGCTGCGCGCACGGCCTCCTTCTGCCATTCCTCGGCGTGCGCCTGGAGCAGGGTGGCCACGTAGACGGCGAGGAGGGGGCGTTGCTCGTCGGGTTCACCGCCCTGCCGCGGAGGGGCGCTGAGTGCTTGGACCGTCTCCTCCACCTCATCGAGCAGCCGCCGGAGCCGCTCGGGCAGTGTGCGGGACATGCTGACCTCGGCGTGCCGGACCCATTCCCGCTGCAACCCTTCATCGCATGCGTCGGGGTCCGTGAAGTCCGCGGGGCGACGAGGCCCGCGCCAGCCGCATGCGCAGGCAACCCGGAGCCCTTGGGCACGCCGTCGTCCTTCGCTGCCGTCGTACTTGAAGGACCACGCCCAGTTCACGCGCCGTTTCCAGGTCTCTTCCGAGTCCTCGAAGGTGTCGTGAGGCGCATCCTCCCCACCCGAGAGCACCGCCACGACCCATCCCTCGTGGGTGCCGTCCTCGTCGTCCGTGTGCAACCAGCCCATACGCCACTCCTCGACTCAGCTGCGACCTTCGGCCGTCAGGGACTCCTGACGATATCAATATCGTCAGGAGTCCCTGACGGAAATGGGGAAAGGGGTGCCGGCGGCAGAGGCTCGGCTTCAGCGACGCGCTCCGGGATGGATCGCGACCGGTACGACTGGTCGCCGGGCGCCCGACGGGGCGCCGGTTCACAGACCTCCGTGTTCAGCGTGGAATGATCAGCGGATCGCCCGTCATGGGGCTCTTGGCGCGATGCGGGTCGTCCAGCAGTCTCTGCGTCGCCCACTGCGCTTCCCAGCGTGCAGCGGCCTGGCTCGGCGAACGGCCGCCCTTGTAGTACACCTTCGAGCCGTCCTCGCGTTCCCAGTCGAGCGACCATCGCCACAACCCGACGGTCGTGGCCTGACTCCACAACGGGCGCCCGTCGAAAGGCGCAGGCTCGATTTGGGCCCACACCAGCAGGTCGGTCCCCGGCACGGGGACCCTTGCGCTCGCGCAGGCATGGTCGGCTCCGGGGACCTGCCACAACAGAGCGGCAGGCAATGTGTCCACCGCCGACAACTTTGCTGCATACGCGATCAGGTCAGCAACGTCCCACACCAGGGCCAGCGTCAGTGCGGCACGCTGCAGCGGCGGCCAGTCGCCGGGGGTGTCCAGCAGCAGCACGTCCACGGCGTTGCCGATTCGGTCCTCATTCAGCCGGTTCTCGGCCTCGAACTCTGCCATCGACGCGGCCCGGAACTCACGGCTCCCGGACGCCGCCTCCTCCACCAGCTCCAGCGCCAGAGCGACCATGTCGTGGTCCACCGACAGCGCGATCCCCACCTCCCGCAGTTGCTCCGGCGCCAATTGCTCCAGCAGGTTCTGCAGGTGAGCTGCCACGGCTGTGCTGGTCTTGCTCAACCGGGGCAGCTCGACATTGGGCACCGACGGGTGGCCCCACACGTGGGCCAGCTTCCACAGCTCCGTCAGCTCTAGGACGTCGTCCACGCCTTCAAGCCGCTCGGCGAAGTCCAGGGCCGCGTCGACCACAGCGAGGGTGGCCGTGTTCTGGTCGGCGCCGGGTCGGCCGGCGAACCGGCACAGCGCCGCCGACCGGCCGCCGACAGGCCCCAGCACCAGGCTGGCATTCGCGAACCTCTGCGCCATTGCGTCTGCTCCAGTCCTGGTCACAGCTGGTCGGTGAACACGCAGCGCGCGTGGACGGCGAGCAGGCGGGAAGGGTCGAGGGGCGTTGCGGGGGTCAGGTCGAGCGGTCCGTACAGCAGGGCGGAGCCCCGTTGGCGGGCCGCCTCCAGCCACGTGGCGGACACCGGCTTCGGCTCCGGCTCCGGGGCGCTCCAGAGAATGACGTCGTACGCGTCGGGGCGCCATTCCCAGTGCGGTTTGTCGGGCAGGAGGGTGGCGTCCAGCAGCCGGACGATGCCGAGCAGGGAACCGTTCGTCTCGTGGACCTTCAGTACCCACGCCGGATCTTCTTCGGGCAGCCCTTCGGGAATGTACGGCTCCCAGGCCAAGCGCTCGTGCAGATCGTCGTAGCCGGCCTCGGGACTCTCGGGGTCCGGGACCAGCGCGACCGAGGCGACGCGGCCGAACCCGGTCAGCGTCATGTCGGCCCGGACGCCGTACCGGGCGGGGTGAGCGAGCCCCGAGAGGTCGAGCACTGTGCCGGGGTCGGCGTCCCCGGGATTATTGTCCGAGGTGGTGAAGGTGAAGGGCGACGCGCTCTCCCGGCCGGTGGTCTGGCCGCGCATGAGTCCGGGGTGCTTGTGCCCGAAGAACGTCCACAGGTCCAGCGCGTCCTCCAGAAGCGCCGAACGTTCCTCGCGGCTCAGCAGTTCGACGCAGCGGACCATGCTGCGGCCGTCGCCCGGAGGCGACGACTTGAGGGCCCGGAAGAACACCTGGCCGGCACCGGAGGCGAGGGAACCCGCATCCGGCTCGTCGGCGGCGAGCAGGCTGTAGACGGATCCGGCCGTCACCGCGAGCACGATCGGGTCCTCGGTGAGGAGCTTCGCCGCCAAGGACTGCTGGCACGGTGCGCACCGCTCGAGGCACGCGCCGATCAGCGCGGACGCGGTCCGCATGTCCGGCGCGGTGTCGACTCCCCAGCCGCCGGGGTTGCCAGGCTGGAGGTCCTGGTTCGACGGCCCGCTGTCGTGCTGGTGGAGGGTGCCGGCGTTGGCGGCGGCGTACGCGGCGCCCCGGGACCGGCTCGTGTTCCGCGCCCGGCTCTTGCGACCGTGGCTCTTGGGCATGGCTCTCTCATTTCCCGCGCCCGGCCCCATGATCCGATGCGCGCGACGAAGAGCAGCATGCGGAAGGCTCAACGGCCGTATAGCCGTCAGATGTTGACGTACACCTCGCACTGATGCTGCACAGACCGGACCCTCGTATGAGGGGCCGCGGGCACCTTTGCCGTGGTGCGCCCTGGTCATGGGCCAGGGTGCGGGCTTGGGCCGATGCGTCGGCCGCTGCCCGCACCCTACCGCTGCGCGGTCGGGCCGGGGAAGCAATGGCCCAAGCAGCACACAGCGTCTCGCCCCGCCCGGTGGGGGTCAGTGGATGCGAGAGTCCAGGTAGGCATTGATCCGCACGACGTCATGGCGCATCAGTTCCGCCAGTTGCGGGCCCGCCCACAGGGCGAACGTCAAGGCGATCTCCCGGGCGTCCTCGACGGCGTGGTCCTGCCGGACGTAGTGCAGGTACGGCACGCCGATCCGGATCAGGCGCTGCCCGGCGGGCCCGTCCGCTCGAGTGGCCAGCTCATCCGCGACAACCGACATGATCTCGATGGCCGTGGGGCCAGCCGGGTGCGCGTGCATCTGGCTTTGGCACACCTGGTCGCCGAATTCGCGCAGCCACTGGTCGAGCCGGTCTCTGTCCTGGTTGAGCTGGCCGTAAAGGTAGCCGCACAGTTCGACCGCGAGCCATTCGGCGAGCAGCAGTGAGTCCTCTCGCAGGGTGTCGGCCGCGTGCCAGTTCTGCAGCACGGACGTCAGGTCGTTGTACATCTCCCGGTTGGACGGTGGCGCTTCGTCTTCGCGGTGGTCGCGGCGGACGGCGTGGTCGAGCGCGGCCGTCCTGATCAACGAGAAGGCCGTGGTGCGCGGTTCGGGTCGGATGGTGGTCTCAGTCATCGCGGGACTCCGGTGGAGGGGTGTCACGGTGTCGGTCGTCGATATGCGGGCCGACGTGGCGGCTGGTCGTCCTGCTCGGCCGTCACAGTGCCCGGTTCGTTCGTCGTCACCGTCCGGCTGTCTGCCTCTTCTCGGTGGGGAGCGCCGCGAGCGGGGACCGGCGGCCCTTGGGGATCGCGCGGATGGCTGTCCAGTCGATCCGGCGGCTACGAGTGACGCGGTCCAGGTCGGCCTGGCGGTAGAGCAGGACGACGTCGTGCTTGTTCCACGAGGAGCGGGCGGTGGCTGCGTGGGTGAGGAGTCCGGCGCGGACAAGGTGGTCGAGGTCCGACTCCCGGATGCCGAGGATTTTGGCGGCGGCGTCGCGCATGTGGAGCTGCCCGGAGGCAGAGGCGCGTTCGACTTTCCGTCGGTCCGTGAGGTTCTCCAAGGCGAGCCCGCAGTACAGGGGGTGGCCCTTGTGGTCGCCGACCACGGGGAGGTGGCCGCGGCGGGCGAGTTCGGCGGCGGTGCCGGAGTGCACGGTCATGCTGAAGCGTTCGGCGAGATGTTCCTCGGCGCGGACGGCACCGACGTCGGGCATCGCCCCGACGGCCTGCCGGATGGCGTCGATGCGGGCGAGGGCGTCGTCGAAGACGGCGGCGGACCAGCGGCCGCCGGCGACGTCGGGGCCGGGGATGAGTCCGAGGCGCTGGGCGCGCGCGAACTGCCACAGTGTCAGGCCGGCGCGGTCAGGGAACTGCAGGGGGCCGTACGACGTGAGCGGCGCGGTGGTGGTCATGGCGGGGTCTCCGTCCGAGGTGCTGGGGCTGAGGGCAGGCGGATGGTTCGGGGCTGCGCCGGGGGCGTTGGCGGTGATCCGGTCGCGGTTCACCGGTAGGCCCCGTCCCACATCTCCTCGTCGGCCCACGCACCGTCGTCGTACTCGTCGAAGTCCGTCTCGTCGGCCCGGCGCTCGTCGTCCAGGGCGTCCAGGACCAGTTCGTCGTGCTTGTCGTCGTAGGGGTCGCACGGCTCGCGGGCCTCGTCCGCCATGTCCGCCCAGTACGCCGCCTCCTGCTCGGCTTCCCAGTCGGCGCGCTCGGCCGGGGTCAGGGAGGCCAGCCAGGCTTCGTGCTGCGTCTGGCGAGCCTCGTCGGCGGCCTGGTGGTAGCCCTGCCAGACGTGCGCGGCAAGGCCGGGCTCGGGGGAACACCAGGACCAGGTGCCGTCGAGCAGGTGGTGGCCCGCGGGGCGGGCACAGCGGCCGCCGTCGATGGGGTGCGCGAGGCCGTTGCAGAGCAGGACGAGTTCCGTCGAGCGACGCGGCGTCGACGGGCGGGGTGCACGACGCAGCTCGGCGAGGACGTCGGGGAAGCGCCGGCCTGTGGTGCGGGCGATCTGCCGGGCTTGGCGCTTGAGGTGGTCGCTGCCAGATTTGGTCACGGTCGTCTCCACAGCGGGACCCCACGCATTCCCGCCGGACGTCGCGTGAAAGGGGCGCAGCCGGACAGACGGGTTCTTCGGGTGGTGCTGCGCGGGACCCGACCTCGGTCCTTGTCCGGCGGCGCTGCCCCGGTGCGGCGTGGGCGCGGGGGCAGCAGCGGAAACGGCGGTTCGCGGCATGCCGTTTACTACGGGATCTACCGTAGTGGGTGCCACTGACAACGGGGGCTCGATGGTGTTGAGCAGGCCTTTTCACACCGGGAGGACGGTGAGCCGGTCCGCGATCCAGCCCGGAAGCTCGAGGATCGCCACGTCCCGGCTGATGACGTAGGGCGTGCCGTTCACGGCGGATCCGGGGCCGATGAGATACCCGCCGCTGCGCCGGCCGGGACCGCGGACGTCGATGCCCTGCCCGAGCGCCGTCCGACCCCCGGAGACGCTGGCAATGGTGCAGTCGCCTGGGGCGCGGAAGTACAGGTGCAAGCCCCCGCTCGGGGTCCGCACCGTCAAGGTGTCGGGCCAGTCCTGGCCGATCCGGGCGGCGAGTGCCGCCAGCGCCGCCTGGCCGTCGCCGTCGACGTCCAGGTCCAGTCCGACCACGCGGGAGGCACGGCAGCCGACGCCGATGTTGTCGCCCTCGCGCCACACGGCACGGACGCGGGAGGGCTCGGTCAGACAGCGGGCATGCCATCCGCCTCGCGCCGGCCGTCGACGGCCGGGCGGGAGCGGGAACACCGCCAGCCCGCGCCGGACCAGGGCGACGGCCGCGGCCGTGGTCGAGGTCGGCTCAGCACACACAGTGGTACTCGTGGGTGGCGCCGCACTCGCAGCAATGGAATCCGGTGCCGAAGAACCCGCACTCCTCACAGCTGTACTCCCGGGGCTCGTCCGGTTCGTCGATGCCCAACTCGTACATGTAGAGCGGCAGTTCGAGGGCTTCGACGGCCGCCGCGTACGTCGTGACGTCGGCGTACTCGGTGAGGACCTTGCAGAGCTCGTCCCGGCGGGGATCGTCCAGAATGGCGACCGCGTCGTGGTGTCGGACGCCGAACGTCTCTTTGAGGTTGGCGAGTTCCTTCTTGCGGGCGTGGTGCTTCGGCATGGTCCAACTCCTCCAGCGCCGCGGCGATCCCGTGACTCGCCGCGCAGGAAGCGTCGGCCGAAGAAACTGCGAAGAGAGGCTCGGCGCGGTGCACCTTCGGAGGAACGTCCGGTCACGGGCCGAACGGGTTCCGGGCCTTCGAGCCGGGCCCACGGTCTACCGACCGCCACCTCATACCGTAATGGACGCCACTGACACGAGGTGGGCGCTCGAGGAGGGGCACGCGGGATTGAAGCGAGACTCCGCAATGGGTGTGCGCCGACGCCGACGGCCGAGGCCGTCACGGAGGGCATGGGTGCACAACACTGTCAGCGGGTCGAACTAGCATCCAGGGCATGAGCACCCCCTCCCCCTCCGCCGAGGACAAGCCGTTCGATCCGAAGGACTTCCCGAAGGACCTGCTCGCCGCTCAGCTCAAGCTCGCCGAGCTGTACGCCGCGCTCCACGCCCACCAGGCCCGACTTCCCTGGTCCCGTGAGGCGGACGACGGATGGCCGGACGAGGCGGAGCGGTGGCACCGTCGCGGGCGCCCGGAGACGAGCGGCTGGGAGGCAGCCGACGCCGAGACGTACGACCAGCTATGGGAGGACCTCCGCAAGGCGGCCGCGGCCGTGCAGGGACACGACCACTGGAGCCGCTGCAAGCAGCATGGAGTCGCGGGCGCGGACCTGGTCGCCACCCGGCAGGCCCTCAAGAACGCCGAAGGCGCCGTCCCCGCGCCCAAGGAGGACGTACCCGCCCTCGACCAAGAGGACGTCGAGCGGGCTGCCTGACAATCCCCCGGGCCCGGTCCTGTCCGGCCGGGCCCGAGACCTCAGCGCAGCGCGCCGAATACGGTTCGCACCACTGAGGGAACGTCCGCGGGGTCGGATGCGAGTACGGCAACGGCTCCCAGTGTCAGTACCGACAGGGTGACCACTGATGTGCGGACAAGCGGCATCAAGTCCTCCGCACGGGCCCGGCGGATGCCCATCCATGACACGCCCCAGACCAACACGAGCGCGAACAGCACCACCAGCTTCATGTTCTTCCTTACGTCTGTCTGAGCCACGCGGACTGGCACGGTGCCGACGTTGCCCGTGCGGCGTTCGTTACAGACGGCGCTGTTGGTGCAGGTGAGGGGGACTCGGCTCGTCGGCCCGTGAACTGCTTCCGGAGCCGCCTTCCCGTCACCGCCTTCTCCCCGATGAAGAATTTCGGCGCCGGATGTAACGGAACGCCGGTGGGCGTCGTCGAGGTACCGGGCGAATCGCGCCCAGCCGCGAAGGCCTGGTTTCTGAACGGGCCGAGAACGACTACGGGAGCCGGAGACGTGAGCTATGAGGGGTCGAGCGCGAAGCCGCAGGACCAGGCGCCGCAGAGTTCGAGTCAGCTCCTCAAGAGCTACTTCCGGGAGAACTTCGGCCCGTGGGTGGGCTTCGTGCAGCGCCGCTTCTCCCTTCCCCGAGGGGACAGCGAAGACGTCGTCATGACGGCGTTTCGCGAGGCCGCCGCACAGGAGTGGGGGGAGGGCGAGGATGCGCTGGACCGGCTGGGTGCCTTCATGGGGGCCCGTGTGCAGTGGCGTGCGAAAGACCACCTGAAGTCGGAGGCGCGGCGCCTGCAGCACGAAGTCGCCTGCGATACCGCCGTCACCCAGGACCTGCCGGACAGCGGACTCGTACAACCGGAACAGTCGTTCGCTGAGCAGGAAGACCTCAAACGGGTCCACCTCGTGATCCAGCAGTTGAGTCCGCGGGACCGGAAGCACGCCTCCCTCGTTCTCGACGGGCTCACGCCGCAGGAGTGCGCACTCGAACTCGGCCTCACGGAGGTCAACGAACGGGTACGCCGGCATAGATGGATGAGCCGGGTCACCCAGATCGTCCAGCTGGACAGAGAGGAGCAGCGATGACGAACGAGCACCCGGACGCAGCCGAGAGCATGGCCATGGCGGAGCTTTACTTCGGCGACGGTTCCCGGCCCGAGGAGACTGAATGCGGTCTCGCTGTCCTCAGGGAGTTCCGCGCCTTCCGTGAGGGTGGCAATCCGTTCCCCTCGTACTCCGATGAGGAGCTGGAGGAGCGGTGGACTCAGGTTGCTTCGGTGGTCGAGGGCGCGGACGGAGAAGAACCGGCCGGGGCCGACGAGCCGCCGGAGGGCGAGGCCCGTGAGCTGCCGGAGGACCTGGAATCCGGGAACGATCAGCTCGAGCGGGCCACTGCTGACGGGCGGGAGCCCGACGGGGCGCTGGTCGGCGAGATGCACGAAGTCTGGTTCGTCCCCCGCGATGACACCGGTTGGCAGCAGCACCAGGAGACCTGGCACGAGCGGTTCGAGCTGGACCTTATGACGGCCGACGGATCCAGTGCGGCAGTTCTGGAAGCGCGGGCGCCTCGGGCAGGAAACGCGGTGCCGCATCATTGGTTCCTGCAGCTCAAGTGCACAACCACCGTGGCGGTGGCCGAGACTTCGCGGGACGAGGACAGGGTCACGCGAAGCTGGTTGCGGAAGCTCAAGAGGGCTCGCCAGATGCGCGCCCCCGAGCCGGAGCTCCTCTTCGTCGTCATGCTGCCGCCCTGCTCCATCACGTTCACCGAGACGGCACATCCTGCGCTTGCCTGGAGCAGTCCCCCGCCGCTGGGCGGCGACACCGGTGCGGAGGGGAACATCCGGCTGCCGGTCCCGGCTGCCGTTCTGTGTGTGGCGCAACGGGAGGAGTCGAAGTGGTTCGAAGGCAGCGCGGACGCGGCGTTCCTGGCCCTGCCGGAACGCCTCTCCCCGGTCCGGGACCATCTGCCTGACTTGCGGGCCTACTGGCACTCGACGCTGCACCATAGATTGCCGGAGAGACTTAAATTGCCGTGCCGGGAATGAATTGGTCACACGCAATTGCCGGTTCATATTTCAGACGAGGAGTGACTCAACAAAAGGCTGTAGAACTTTCCCCGTGCTCAGGCAGCACGGCCATTCCGCATGCCCACCGTGCCCGTGTCCACCAGTGTCAGGGGCGTCGGGGCCGCCGTGCACCTCCACACGAAGGAGCGCAGCACCGCAGGTCCGCCCATGGGCGCCATGGGCACAGCGACTATGGCGGCTGCGGCGGTCTTGGTGTCGATCGGCTGGGCAGCCGTGCCGTCGGCTTTGGCGGACCCGCCCGATGGCGGCTCCGTACCTAAGTGTTCGTCCCTCTCCCACAGTTCGTGAAGAGCACCCCGCAGATCCCCTTGTGCCGGGGCCAGCGGTCATACGACCGCCGGCCCCGGCACGTCGGCTACTCAGCAGGACACGGGGGTGACCAAGACGGAGATGTTCGCGCTGGAGGAGCCCTCTTGAGGTTCGGGTCGCCTCACGCGCTGCGCAGCCTGGTGACCGTCACCACGGCGTGCCGGGTCGTCCCGGCGAGGACCTCGACCACCAGTCCGGGAGCGGTAGTGGTGTAGGTCTCCCCCGCTCGGGTGCGTGAACTGCGGGGCGGTCCGCTGGCAGCGAAGTGCACAGCGACCTGGGCGGCGAGCGGCGCCTTCAGGGACTGGGTGAGCGCGATTCGTCCGTCCGGGAGGCGGACCGCGAGTGCCCGTGGCCGCGCGGCCGGGCCGGTGTAGCCGACGACGTCGGCCTCCACGGTTTCGGCGTTTCGGATCTTCTTCCAGATCCGGCCGGCCTTGTACACGGAGGTGGCCCGCTTGGCGACGATGCCCTCGATGCCCTGCTCCGGGAGTTGTTGGTACCAGGTCATGGCCACTGTGGGGTCGTCGGTCATCGGCACCAGCTGGAGCGGCGGCTGTACGCCGTACTCCTGCAGCAGGTCAACGAGCAAAGCACGGCGGTCGTCGTACAGCCTTGCTCGCACGTCGCCGTGCTCGGGGTGGAGCAGGACGTCCCAGGCCACGAAGTGGGCGGGCAGGTCCTCGGCGAGACGACGTGCCCGGGCCAAACGCTAACGGTGCATTCGAAAGACTGTGTGCAGCCTGTGTGACGCTCCTGCGTGGATTCTCCGACGCCCCAGGCGCCCCACGTTCGCCGCGGGTCACTCCACCGGTCGGCTCTCACCCCTAAACCCTCAGGTCACAGGGACTCCGGCGGCCACACGAGAGCCCACTGGAACGGTTGGAGACACGTGCACACGGAGAACGGACATGTGACCGACCTCGCAGCGGCGGGGCGACGCGTCCGCCGATCCCCGACGCCCGCCCCCGGCCGCCACTGGCCGTCGCCGCGCCCAGCGCCGAGGCGGCCCCGGCGCAGTCCACGGTCACCGCGGCCCGGCTTGCAGTGGACCGCGCCGAAGGAGCGGCCCGGCGTCACCGAGGTGCTCGACCTGCAGTCCGCCCGCAACGGCACCCTGGTGGGACTCTTCAAGCAGGGCACCGAGACCGTACTCGCCGTCAGGGCCGCCAGCGGCACCACCTGGCAGACGGCGGCTCCGCGCCGGGCGCCCAGCTCCAGGCGACGGACGACGGCGCGGTCACGCTGCCGTGGTGGGAGGCGGCCGACACGGACGGGACGCACACCACGCTCCGCACGTCCCGGCTGGCGCCCGACGCCACCGCCTTCGCTTCAGTCCCAGCGGTGGACCGGTACGAGCAGGGTGAACGTGGCGGGGGTGCTCCTGGTCAGGGACAGCCTGCCCCCCAGGGAGACCGCGAGGTCCCGGGCCAGAGCGAGGCCGATTCCCGTGCCCGGCCCGCCGCCGGTGTGACCACGGTCGAACAGGCGTGCTGGCTCGCCCGTCACGGTGCCCTCGTCGCTCACGTCGAAGGCGACGGCGTCGCCGAGGTCCCGAACCGCGACCCGGACGGTGCCGCGGCCGTGCACCCGGGCGTTGTCCAGCAGGACCCCGAGCACCTCCGACACCGGTCCGGCCGGGACACGGACGTCAGCCGGTACTTCCCTCACGGTGCACTCCAGGCGTCTGCCGTCGCGGGCGAAGAGGCCGTGCCAGCGTTCGTCGACCTCCCCCAGGAGTCGTGCCACCGCACCATCCGCGGCGTCGAGACCGGGCCGGTCCTCGGAGCGCGACAGGCGCAGCACGTCCTCCACCGTGCGGTGCAGGCGATGGGTCGTGGCCAGCGCCTCGGCCAGGACCGGCCGCAGCCGGGCGTCGTCGCCCTGGCCGAGTCCGGCCTCCAGGGCGAGCTGCAGGCCGGTGAGCGGGGTGCGCAGCTGGTGCGAGGCGTTGGCGGCGAAGTCCCTTTCATGCCGCAGGAGCTCGGACAGGCTGTGCAGCATCTCGTTGTGGGTGCGGGCGACCTGGTCCACCTCGGCGATGCTGCTGGAGGCGGCCCGCGAGTTCAGATCACCCTCGGCGACCGCCTCGCAGTGGCGGGAGAGGTCCTCCAGCGGCGCGGCCAGCGCCCGTGCCTGACGGCGGGCGACGAGGACGCCCACGACCAGCGCGAACCCCGCGACGCCCAGCAGTACGGCCCACGCGACCACCACCCGGTCCCGCACGGCGTCGGCGGGAGAGGAGGCCCGCACGACACCGATCACCCGCTCGGCGTGGGAGACAGGCACGGCGACCACCAGGTCGTCGCCCGGCCGGCCCCGCACCACGTCCCCACCCAGTGAACGGCGGACCGGGTCATCGCCCGGCCTTGGGCCGCTGCCTGCCCGGAGCCGCGACTGCGGGTCGTACAGGCCGAGCCGGCCGCCGGCCGTCGGCGGGGGCAGTTCCACGGGGTCGCCGGCCGCGTAGTCCGGGCTCACCCGTACCGCGCCGGCCAGGGCCGCCCGCTCGAGGGTGTCGCGCTGGTCGGCGTACAGGGACGACCTGATGGCCAGCGCCAGGGGGACCGCGAGGAGGACGACGGCGACCAGGGCGGCGGTGAGGGCGACTCGCACCACGCGCTGTCTCATGCCTTCATCATGCGTGCCTCCCGTCGGCCCGGACGGGACGCGGCGCACGCTTTTGCCGTCGTCTAACCGTGGGCGAGCGGAGCGTTAACCGGCCGAACCCTAGCGTCGCTGCCATGACCGTCCGGTCCGAGGACTCCTGGAGGACAGTGGCCATGGCAGCACACGTACGGACGTCCGCGGTCGTCGGGCTGGCGCTCGCAGCCGCCGTGACCGCCGGCTGTTCCGGCTCCGGCTCGACACCCGCGGCCTCCCCGCCGTCGAGCTCCTCGGCCGCCGGTGGCCTCGCGCGGAGCAAACCGGCACCGACCGAGTCCAATCCGCCCGGCGACATCCCCGACAACCAGGCCTACGTCACCTACCGGCCGACCGGCGGCCCCTTCACCGGGTTCACCGTGAAGGTGCCCGAGGGCTGGGCCCGCACCGACCGGGGAAGCAGCACCGTGTTCACGGACAAGCTGAACACCGTGGAGATCACGGCCGTCTCCGCCTCCTCCGCGCCCACCACCGCCTCGGTCACCGGCACGGTCGTCCCGCAGCTCCGCGCCCAGGTGCCGAAGTTCGCGGCGCCCAAGGTGTCCGAGGTGACACGGCACGCCGGCCGCGCCGTCCTGCTCACCTTCCAGGGCGACTCGGCGAAGGACCAGGTCACCGGCAAGGTGGTGCGGGACACGTTCGAGCGATACGCCTTCCACCGGTCCGGCCACGAGGTGGACCTGACCCTGTCCGGCCCGGTCAACGCCGACAACGTCGACCCGTGGCGCATCATCAGCGACTCCTTCACCTGGCGGTGATCACGATGACCCAGGACCCCCCGAACGCCGCCCACGCGGTCGGCGATGTCCTCACGGCCCGCGAGTTGTACCGCTTCCATCGGGCCGGGGAGGAGGAGACGCTCGCGCTGCGCGGAGTCTCGCTGGCGGTGCGGCAAGGCGAGACCGTCGCGGTCGTGGGGCCCTCGGGGGCGGGCAAGTCGACCCTGCTGGCCTGCCTGGCCGGGCTCGACGAGCCCTCCGGCGGTGAGGTCCGCGTAGGCGGTGTGCGGATCAGCCACCGGCCCGAGACCGAGCGGTCCCGGCTGCGTGCCCGGCACATCGGCGTCCTGCTGCAGTCCCGCAACCTGCTGCCGCACCTGAGCGTGCTCGACAACCTCCGCCTGACACAGCGGGCCACGGGCCGTGGGGCCGCCGTGCCGCCACTGGAACTCCTGCGTCAGGTGGGCATCGGCGAACGTGCGCACGCCCTGCCCCGGCAGATGTCCGGCGGAGAGCTGGCACGCGCGGGACTGGCCGTCGCGCTGGCCAACTCGCCGGCCGTCCTGCTGGCCGACGAGCCGACCGGCGAACTGGACGGCGAGACGGAGCAGTTGGTTCTCGCGATGCTGCGGGAGCAGGCCGCGAAGGGCTGCGCGGTGCTGATCGTCACGCACAGCGCGGAAGCGGTGCGGATCGCCGACCGGGTGATCGCACTGAACGACGGGAGGGCCACCGACGCCACGGCGGCACGGGTCGGCCCGCTGAGGGAGGAGACCCACGATGTCGCGGGATGAAGTGCTCGTCGCCTGCACGGACGTGGCCCTGACCTTCGGCCGGGGCCCGCAGGCGGTCGTGGCCGTGCACGGAGCCGACCTGGAGATCCGGGCCGGCGACCGGCTCGCGGTCATCGGCCCCTCGGGATCGGGCAAGAGCTCGCTGCTGCATCTGCTCGCGGGACTCGAACAGCCCACCAGCGGCACGGTGATGCGGGACGCCTCCCTCGCGCCGTACGACATCGGCCTGGTCCTCCAGGGCGACAGCCTCATCCCCGCCCTGAACGTGGTCGAGAACGCCGCCCTGCCTCTGATCCTCGCCGACCGGCCGGAGGACGAGGCCCGGCGCACCGCACTCGTGGCGCTGTCCCTGGTGGGCACCGCCGACCTGGCCGACCGGCTGCCCGAGGAGATCTCCGGTGGCCAGTCCCAACGCGTGGCCGCCGCACGGGTCCTGGCCCAGGCGCCCCGCCTGATCCTCGCCGACGAACCCACCGGCCGCCTCGATCACGCCACCGGCGCCCGCGTCCTGGACGCCCTGCTCACGGCAGCCGACCACACCGGCGCCGCCCTCGTCGTCACCACCCACGACCCGGCCGTCGCCGCCCGTCTCAGCGTGCGGCGGACCATGCGCGGCGGCCGGCTGCTCGCACCCGAGGAGGTGTCATGATCGCCTCGTGGGCGGGCGGCCTCGCCCGTCACCGCACAGGACGACTCCTGGCCGCCCTGGCCGGCATCGCGCTCGCCGTCGGCCTCGTCGCCGCGCTGGGATCGTTCCTCACCGCATCGAAGGCGACCATGACCCAGCGCGCCCTGCGCTCGGTCGCCGTCGACTGGCAGGTCCAGGTCCAGCCCGGCGCCGACCCGAACCCCGTCCTGTCCCTCATCCGCGGGACACCCGGCACGCGGGCCGCCCAACCCGTCGGCTACAGCCGCACCGCCGCCTTCACCGCCCGCGTCCAGGGCAGCACCCAGACCACGGGCCCCGGTATGGCGCTCGGCCTCCCCGACGGCTACCGCACCCTGTTCCCCGACGAGATCCGCACCCTCTCCGGCTCCTCCACCGGTGTCCTGCTGGCCCAGCAGACCGCCTCAAACCTGCACGCCGGCCCCGGCGACACCATCGGGGTCCAGCTTCCCGGCATCGGACTGCGCAAGGTGAAGGTGGACGGCGTGGTCGACCTGCCCCAGGCCGACTCCCTCTTCCAGACCGTCGGCGCCCCCAGCCAGTCACAGCCGGCCGCGCCCCCGGACAACGTCGTCCTCCTGCCCGCCGCCCGGTTCGCCGCCCTCACCCGGGGTGCCAACGCAATCACGACCCAGATCCACGTCGCCCGCGACGCCACCCGGCTGCCCTCGGACCCGGCGGCCGCCTTCACCGCGGTCACCCGCGCCGCCCACAACCTGGAGGCCCGCTCGGCGGGCACCGCACTCGTCGGCGACAACGTCGGCGCCGCCCTCGACTCCGCCCGTCAGGACGCCCTGTACGCCCAGATCCTGTTCCTCTTCCTGGGCGTCCCCGGCGCCGTCCTGGCCGCCGCGCTGACCGCCGCGGTCGCCTCGGCCGGCGGTGAGCGGCGCCGCCAGGAGCAGGGTCTGCTGCGGCTGCGCGGCCTGCGCCCCCGCCAGATCACCACCCTTGCGGGCGTCGAAGCGGCCCTGATCGGTCTCGTCGGCGGGCTCGCCGGGCTGGCCATCGCCGCGCTGACCGGCCGCCTCGCCTTCAGCGCCGCATCCTTCGGGGCGAGCGCGGGCACCTGGGCCGCCTGGTACGGCATCGCCTTCGCCCTCGGCGCCGTCGTGGCCGCCGGAGCCGTCCTCGTACCTGCCCTACGCGATCTGCGCACGGCGACCGTCGCCGACACCCGCAAGGAGGCCGGCGCCCGAGGCACCCGCGGCCCCTGGTGGATGCGCTACGGCCTCGACTTCGCCCTCCTGGTCGGCTCGTGGCTGGTCTTCCGCGCCTCCTCCGGCAACCAGTACGCCCTCGTCCTCGCCCCGGAGGGCGTCCCCAGCATCTCCGTCTCGTACTGGGCCTTCCTCGGCCCCGCCCTGCTGTGGATCGGCGCCGCCCTGCTGCTGTGGCGCCTGACCCTCCTCGCCCTCATCCACGGCCGCCCCGCCCTGACCCGGCTGGCCCGCCCACTGACCGCGACCCTGGCCGGCACCACCGCCGCCACCCTCTCCCGGCGCCGCCGCCCACTCGCCCGGTCGGTGGTGCTGCTCGCCCTCGCCGTGTCCTTCGCCCTCTCAACCGCCGTCTTCAACGCCACCTACAAGCAGCAGGCCATGGTCGACGCCCGGCTGACCAACGGCGCCGACGTCACCGTCAGCGAACCCCCCGGAGCGCACGTTCCGCCCGGCGCGGGCAGCGCCCTGAAGATCTCCGGCGTGCGGCACGTCGAGCCCGTCCAGCACCGGTTCGCCTACGTCGGCTCCGACCTGCAGGACCTCTACGGCGTCCGCCCCGACACCATCGCCGGGGCCACCTCGCTCCAGGACGCCTACTTCGCCGGCGGCACCGCGCAGCAACTCATGCGACGTCTCGCCCAGCGCCCGGACAACCTGCTCGTCAGCGCGGAGACCGTCAGCGACTTCCAGCTCTCCCCCGGTGACACCGTCAACCTGCGCATCCAGGACGCCCGGACCAAGACGCTGCACACCGTCCCCTTCCACTACGCCGGCATCGCCAAGGAGTTCCCCACCGCCCCCAAGGACAGCTTCTTCGTCGCCAACGCCTCCTACATCGCCAGGGCGACCGGCAGCGACGCGGTCGGCGCCTTCCTCCTCGACACCGGCGGCACCGATCAGAAGCGGATCGCCGCACACCTGCGCGAGCAGCTCGCCACCAGCGCCACCGTCACCGACCTCACCCAGACGCGCGGCACCGTCGGCACCAGCCTGACCTCCGTGGACCTGGCCGGACTCACCCGTATCGAGCTCGCCTTCGCGGTCCTGCTGGCCGCCGGAGCCGGCGGACTCGTCCTCGCCCTCGGGCTCGCCGAACGCCGTCGCACCTTCGCCATCGCCACAGTCCTCGGCGCCAACCGACGCCAACTGCGCGGCATGGTCCTCACCGAGGCCCTCCTCCTGGCCGCGGCCGGCCTGGCGGGAGGCGCCCTCATCGGCTGGGCCCTGTCCGCGATGCTGGTGAAGGTACTGACCGGCGTCTTCGACCCACCGCCCGCGAGCCTGTCGGTCCCCGGCCCCTACCTGGCGCTGACCGCTACCGCCGCCCTCATCGCCATACTTGCCGCGGCACTCAACGGCATCCGCGGTGCCCGGCGACCGGCGGTGGAGGAGCTCCGCGACCTGTGACCGGCTCGTACGCGCAGACCGTGCCGAACCCCTCGCCGGCTCCTACGCTGTCGGCCATGGGCACGCCCGCCACACCGGACCGAAGCCGGCTCCGCGTCCTCGTCGTAGAGGACGACGACACCATCGGCCACCACCTGGAGACCGGCCTGCGCAGCAACGGCTACGCCCCCACCTGGAGCCGCACCGGCGCGACGGCCCTGACAGAGGCCGCCCGCACCGCGTACGACGCCCTGCTCCTGGACCTCGGCCTGCCCGACATCGACGGGCTCGACGTCGCCCGCACTCTGCGTGCCCGCTTTCCCGACCTGCTGATCGTGATCCTCACCGCGCGCACCGACGACATCGACGTCATCGCCGGCCTGGACGCGGGAGCCGACGACTACCTGGTCAAGCCCTTCAGTCTCACCGTCCTGCTCGCCCGCCTGCGCGCCCACCTGCGCCGCCAGGCCGTCACCTCACCCGCACAGGCACCGATTCCGCTCGGCGACCTCGTCATCGACACCACGGCACGCCGCTGCACTCTCCACGACGAGGAAGTACCCCTCCGACCCAAGGAGTTCGACCTGCTCGCCCTGCTCGCCCGGCACCCCGGTGAAGCCGTGTCCCGCGAGACCCTGATGGCGGAGGTCTGGGACGAGAACTGGTTCGGTCCCACCAAGACGCTCGACGTCACGATGGCCGGTCTGCGCCGGCGCCTGGCCGAGGCCGCCGACGCCTCTGTCCGCACCTGCTGGCTGCCCCGGATCACCACCCTGCGGGGACACGGCTACCGCCTTGAACCCTGAGGAACACCGGCGCCCGGGTGACGGGAAAACTCGTGCTCTCGGCCTGGGAAGCGACGGCGCCTGCGCGGGCTCCATGGGCTTTGACCTGTGCGGATACCTTTGCTGCGCCCTGACCAGACCGACTGCGCCGCCCTGTGCCCTTCGTCCGTCACATGGTGCCTGCCGGGACCGGCGGCTGCTCGCCGGGCGGAGTTCCAGGCTTGAGGATGACGGAGGTGTAGTGGTTGGCGAAGAAGTATGAGTAGGACAGGTCTTCGTCGATGTCGCCGAACTGGTTGCTCATCGTGGTCATCAGCGCTGTGGTGCGGGTGCCGTCGCTGGCGTAGGCGGTGAAGTGCTGGTTGGGTGGCAGCCCCTGGGCTCCTATGGTGACTTCGTCGATGCCTGGGAGTGACCGGATCAGGGCCGAGCCGTGGCCGGAGCTGTCGAGGACGCGCAGGGGGAGGATCTTCGTGGGCATGCCCAGACCTTGCCGGCCCAGGTTGTCCGTGCTGGTGGCCGGGGTGTTGCGCGCCACGTACACCAGCGCCATCGGCGACTGGCCGATGCGAAGGGTCTTGATCACCGACATCGTTCGGGTGTCGATGACGTCGACCGCGTCGGAGTTCTGCAGGGCGACGTAGATCCTGGTGTTGTCGGGGCTCGGCCAGATGCCGTGGGAACCGTGGCCGTGGTTGTGGATGGTTTTGACCAGGACCGGGGGCGTCCCGTTGTGCGACCGGCGGTACACCAAGGTCTCGTTCGTTCCGCCCACGGTCTGGTAGGCGTAGTCGACGCCGTCGACCGTGACGAAGTTGGGGTGGTTGGTGCGCGGCCCCGTGCGCAGCACCGCCTCCACACGGTAGGTGCGTGCATTGAGCACAGCGGTGGTCCGGCCGTTGGTGGGCATGCCGAGCCAGATCTCCCGGCCGTCGGGTGAGACGGCCTCGTCGGAGGACCCACCCGCGTCGGCGGGGATCGGCACGCGCCTGATGACCTGGCGGGAGGCCACATCGATCACGTCCAGCACCTGGGCGCGCAGGTGGTTGACGTAGGCGAGTTTGCCGTCGGGGCTGAAGAACACCTTCGACGGCCCGTCCTCGGTGTGGATCCGGTCGACCTCTTTGCCGGCCCGCCAGTCGATCACCGATACGTAGTCCTGGCCTCGCACCGCCACCCACAGCCGCGTGCCGTCGGGCGAGAAGAATCCCTCGTGCGGCGCCCGGCCGAGGTACACGGTGCCCACTACTTTGTTGGTTGCGGTGTCAATGACATGGACGGCGTTGGTGGTCACGTCGATCACGTCGAGCCACTTCCCGTCCGGGGAAAAGCCCAGGCCGTGCACGTTGATCTCCCCGTCGTACATCGCCCCCAGCACGTCCTTGCTGGGGCTCAGCCGCGGCTCGCCGAAAGTGATCGTGCCCAGCACCTTGTTCGTCGCCGGATTGATGACACTGACCGTGTTGGAGACCTGGTCGGCGGTGTACACCCGGTCGTTCCCGGAGATCGGCTGCGCCCCGGGCAGCGCCGGGGCTTGGACCGGCGCGCCATGCCCTGGGGGGGTGGGTTCCTGCGTTCTGCTCGTCGTTGAACCGGCGATCGACGCGCCCAAGACCGCGGCCACGATCGCCAGGGCCAAGCTGGGCTTCGTAGGCATGACCACTCCTTTCCTTGTGGTCACGTCGCCGGCCGCGGATAACCCGCGTCGAGAGCTGCCACCGGCGCTTGGCTTGTGGGCTCTGTGCCCCCGTGGCGTGAGGGGTTGCGGCAGGGGCTGGTCGCTGCGTTCGTCAAAGGCCGCCGGCGAGAGCGGCGCCTGTCATCGCGGCGCCGAGGTCACCGCCTCCGAACGCGTACGCGCATTCTCGAACCTGTGACCGATGACCGCCGGTCGCCTGAAACATCGTCAAGCCGTCAAGGGACCTGAAACGGACACCTCGGACATTATCACCCTGGCCGGAGGTTTAATACGCCCAACTGCTCACGGCCAGATTGCTCGACGAGATCCTGCCCGGGATGGCGGAGCCGGCCGGCATCGCGGTCGATGTCGCCGACGAGGACGGGGCGATGTTCTCCCCGCGCGTCACAGGCATCGTGCCCAAAGCCATCGCGGTGGACGCCGAGATCGAAGGGCCGGGGACGGGTACCGCGCCCTCGGCCACGCGAGCGGTGGGAATGGGGCGTCCGGGCGCTCATTCACGACCCCGGCCCCATCGCCGCGAAGCTCGGGCTGGCGGCCGGCGTGCTGTGGGAGGAGGACCAGTACGTCGGGACCTCACTGAAGGTCGGCGTGAACGCCCTGGCGGGCGGCAATCAGCACGCTCCGAGGAGGAGATCGGGCAGCAGAGTTGGGGAGACGGGGCACGGGCTTCTATGGGCGGCAGGCGGACGGCCGGTGTGAACGGCCTTCGCGCTTGGCTCGGCTGGTTGAGATGGCCGGCTCGGGGAACCTCGGCCATCATGGTGGAACGCTCCGACCTGGGAACAGATCCACACCCGGCGGCTGCGACTCTGAGCTACTCCGCAGACCGGCCGGCAGCCGCACGTCGTCTGTTCGTCCGCGTGCTGATGCTCACCGGCGACAGTGCGTCCCGCGGCCGTCGTCGCGGCCCGGGTCGGTTTGGACGGCCCCCACTCTGCGCGCAGCCGAGATCCGGGACGACACCTCGGGCGTGACCGGCTTCGCGGCCGTCGCGGGGGTTCTGCCGGAGGACAAGCGCCTGCACCGGGCAACAGTGGGGCGGGAGAACGCCGCTTCACCGATGCGCGGTCGCCCCGCAGCCCGGCAACGCCCAGACCAGCCGGCCTGCGTGCCGCCGTCCTGCACGGCGGGCACCGCACTCCGTGCAAAAAGGCCGACGGTCGGTCGGATCCGCACGCTTCCCACCGACCGTCGGACGTCGCCCTGACGTGGTCAGGAGGTGAAGGGCACGCGGGTCCAGTTGAGGACCTGCTGGTTGCCAGGGTCGACCGTCACCTTGAGGTAGTTGGTGGCGTTGTCGGACCCGTCGATGGTGACGCGGTGCAGGTTGGGCACAGCGGCCGTCTGCTTGTAGAACGACAGCCACCTGGAGCCGGCGGCCAGCGGCTGATCGGCGTTGTAGACGTGGCTGTCGCCGTTGAACAGGTACACCGGGCCGCGGAATCGGGCGGATTCCTGGGCGATCGCGTCGACGATCGGCTGGAAGGCGTAGTAGTCGGCGTACGAGGGGGCGGTGACCGTCGGGTCGAACATGTCGGCCTGGGTGAGCAGGGCGACGGCCTTGTCGTGGTGGCGCCGGGCCCCGTCGAAGGTGTCGCGGATCGACTGGACCACGGCGGCGGTCCGGCCGAGGACCTCGGCGGCCTGCTCCGGGGTGGGCTGGGTGTTGCCGGTCCACGGCGCCATGCTGTTGTTGCTGCCGACGATGTGCAGCG
Source organism: Streptomyces sp. NPDC022910 (assembly GCF_055561075.1). NCBI lineage: Bacteria > Bacillati > Actinomycetota > Actinomycetes > Kitasatosporales > Streptomycetaceae > Streptomyces > Streptomyces sp. NPDC022910. The sequence goes on along the minus strand of NZ_JBVHHL010000063.1, from coordinate 16,225 downwards.
CGGCGAAGGCCACGTCGGCCCGGGTGTAGCGGACGTCCTCGGGATATCCCTGGTCTGCCTGCGAGGCGACGCTGACACTGTTCTGCCCGAGTGTCCAGCCGGGCCGCGGGAAGAACACTCTGCGGATCGTGGCGAGCCGGTCGAGCGGGTTGTACGGGCCGTTGTTCGGCCGGTGGCAGTCGGTCCACTCATTGTCGCCAACGGTGTAGACCAGCGGGTCCTTGAACTGGTCGAAGTCCGACTTGATCTTCTGGAAGTAGGCGTCACTGCATACGGACGAGCCGTTCTTGATGTCACCGAGGTGATCCACGAACTGCACGTCGGGATCGGCGTTGATCTGCTGGATGACTTTGGGAAACTGGGCGATCTCGGCGTCCCCGTAGGGAACGTCACCGATCACCGCGAAGGTGAACCGGGAGTCGGGGGAACCGGCGGCGGCCGCGCCGGCCGACGCCGACCCGGTGGACAGGGTGATGGACAAAACGCTCAGGGCAACCACAGCGGATGCTGCATAGCGCCACGATCTCATCGTGTTCCTCCTGCGATCGGAAAGGCGCGTCAATCTCCCGGACGTGGTCGACCGACAGGTCCCATCACGGAGGACAGGCGGTGAACAGTGCCCGGCGGGGTCGAGCGCACCGCCGGTGACGGTGTGAGAAGGCGGTGGTTCGCGCGGTCAGTCCGCGATCTCGTCGGCGGCGGGTTCACCGAGGTATTCGGCGATGTGAAAGAGAGCGGGGAGGGCGGCGAGCACCGCCGCCCGCGCCGGCGAAGCCGAAGGCGATGTGCAGCCCCTGCCAGGCTTCATCGGGCAGTGCGACTGTCTGGCCGGGGACGAGTGTGGACGGGGGTTCAAGCCCGGGGGTCTGGGCGGGCATCGAGTCGAGATCCTGTTGCCGCATGACGACGGACAGAACCGAGCCGTCCACGCCGACGGCACAGCCGGCCGCAGGGTTGTCGGAGAAGGCGGTGTTCACCGCTTCGCTCCGCGGCGAGATAGGCGGGCGCGTCCTGATCTGCCCGTTGCCTGGCCGCAGCCCTCTCCGCGCGGGCCAGCCGTCCCACCCCTTGAAGGTGGAACGTCTGGGCCTCGGCAAGCGCCCGGGGCAACCGCAGTTGAGGAAGGTCCGGGTGGATGGGCCGTGGGGAAGGACTCCAGATGAACGCTGGTCGTCTGCCGCCTCAGCTCTCGCAAGTGAGCGATGGCGGCATCGCGCTCCGACTCCTGCTGAGCTCGCTCCGCCCGGCGGCGCACTCGGTGCAGTTGTGCGGCCGACGGGGCGACCGTCCGGGACCGTGTGGTGCGGCGCGTGCTGGTCCGCCGTCGGCTGCCGCCGAGGGAACTGGAGGCGTAGAAGGGGCCGAGCCCGGTCGACATCCTGGTGCCGCCGCTGCCCACGCTGAGCCTCGCTGCGCGTGGCCCGACCGAGGTCCGTACTCCGCGCGTGGAGACACGCACGCTCATCCCAGGCACACCGACACGGAAGCCGACCCCCGTGACATACCCCTCTCCCACGAACAGTCTGGCACCGGGACAGGGCCGGAGGGGGCAGCTCGGCAGTTCCGGTCAGCACGAGCGAGGACGAGTGACGGATACATCAATCCAGTACATGGACTACGCTTGGTACATGTCCATGAAGCGCACCAATGTCTATGCCGACCCCGAGGATCTGGCGATCATCAAAGAGGCCGCCAAGCGCCGCGGGATAAGCGAAGCTGAGATCATCCGCCAGGGGATCCATCTCGCGGCGATGGCGAACCGTGTCTGGGACGAGCCGCTGTTCTCGCGCACGTTCCAGGGGCCGGGCCGTACGCCGTCGAGGGCCGAAGTTCGTGACACAGTCGCAGACGCCGTCCGACGTGGGACCGGCTCCGACTCCGGAACCGCAGCGTGATCATCGTCATCGCCGATACGTCCGGCCTTCTGGCCGCCCTCGACTCGGCTCACCCGGAGCACCAGGGGGCGAATGAGGCGATCATGGCGGCCGGCCTCCTGGTCATGTCCCCGCTCCTGCTGGCCGAACTCGATCACGTGGCCACGCGAGAACTCGGGCGGGAGGCCGCCCTGAGCGCGGTCGACGACCTGCGGCGCTGGATGAGCCGGGGCCGGGTCGTCATGCCGGAGATCACGGAGGACCACCTGGGCGCCGCCCAGTCGGTCCGCGTCCGCTACGGCGCGTTGGAACTCGATCTCGCCGACGCGGTGAATGTGGCGCTTGCCGCCGACTACGACACGGACGCGATCCTCACCCTCGACCGACGGGACTTCCGGGCCGTACGACCGTTGGGTCGCCACAAGGCGTTCCGAGTACTCCCCGACGACCTCCCGCTCTGACAAGAGATCCGAGTAGCCAAGCGCCCGCTCCAGCAAAGGACTTGGCCCCCTGCTGTCGAGATGCGCGAGGCGCGGTAGGCGTCCGGCGCCGTTCGGGACGGGCGGGCCGCTCTCCCTGCGCGAATGCCGACGGTCGACGTGAAGTCGCAGGTCAGCGCCGTGCTGCCGCAAGAGCGGGCCGCACCCACAAGGCGCTCATGCCCTCCGCGTGCCCCATCTTCGGGTGCAGAGCCGTCGACAAAACGCCGAAACGGCTCACCAATACACAAGCCCCAGGCCGCTGACCTGGGGCTTTAAAAAGAGCGGGTGACGAGAGTCGAACTCGCGCTCTCAGCTTGGGAAGCTGCGGTCATTTGAGGCTGGATCAGCCTCTGACCATCGTGAATGTCCGGATTGCCGAAGGGTCGTGCTGCGGCTTATTCCCCGTGGTTCCCCGCCCCTGCAGGCCTTGCCCTCGCCCGTGCTCCGGCGTTCAGGCGCCCTGGCGCGGCCCGCCGTATCGGAGCTGCTCCACGAGGGCGAGGAAGAGGAAGAGGTTCGGGATCTTCTTGACCGGGATCCTGGCCCAGGGCAGCTTCTTGCCGGTCTTGCGCAGCACCAGCACTCCCTGTGAGAACTCGGCCTTCTCGATCTGCGGCCATGTCAGGCTGTCCTTTGCGGTGGCCACACCGCCCAGGTTCACCGAGAGCTCTCCGTAGGCCAGGGTCCCGCCCTGCTTCAGTCCGGCGAGCAGTCCGGGGAGCTGTGCCCGGGTGATCTCCTGCTGCAACGCCGGGCCCCAGCGCTCGGGCTGGGCGTAGAAGCCGGTCACCTTGAGCGTCGTACCGTCCTCGCGGTAGAGCGTGTAGACGTAAGTGGTGCCGACGTACACGCCGTTCGCGTACCGCTCGGTGATCTCCTGAAGCGCCGTCATCGTCTCCCAGCGGAAAACGGACACCTCGCCGCTCTTTCCCACCTCGGCCAGGCCATGCTCGAAGAGGTGCAGCCGACGGGCAGCCTGCTTGCGCGAGAGATTGGGCGTCTGGGCAGCGAGCCAGAGGAAGTAAGCGCCCAGGGGAGGAAGGATCAGGGAGACGGTCCCCATGAGCAGAAGGGCGGCCAACCGCACGGGCCCGACACGCTCGGGCAGGAACGTCTCGCGCAGCTGTCCGAGCCCTTCGGTCCCCGGCGGTGCCATCTGGGGGGCTGCTGTCTGCCCAGGGTCCTGCTGGGCGGTGGATCTTATCATGATTCGTGCTCCTTGCCCTGGTCTTCCAGAAATTCGGTGACCATGGTGGGGTGGAGTCCGAGGCCTGTGCGCGTCGGGGGTCTCTCGGCGGGCACCGGAACCGGGCACGCCGGCCCGGAGGCCAACCCTCCCGAGGAGACGGCTTGTCCTCCCGCTGGCCCACACATGGCCCACAGCCATCGCATCAAGCACCTGGCTGGACGCAGCGACCGTTCGCTTTTCAGGCCAAGTCTCCCGAGCATGGCAGCCGGTCATAGGGGTTGCGGGGCACAGGGGATTGCCGTCGGTGTGCGCTGCTGTTGGCGTACCGGTTGGCGTACGCCAACGGCTCTCTTCTGCTGGTCATGCCCGTGATGGGCCGGCCTGACGAAACCTGCTCAGCGTCCACCCCTGTTCGCCCTTCGCGGTCCCGGGCTGCCCTGCACTGCGTCGGCCGGGACGGCCCCTTTGCACGATCATGGCGTGACGAATAGGTGAATGAGGATCAAGCGTCAGTACGCTCGGCGTGCTGCGCCAGTGGAGCCACCCGTCCTTCAACTTGGCGGCCGTCGACAACGACGTGGCCGTGCTGACCCTGGACGCATCCGTCGCGGGTAAGACGCTGCCGATCACCAGCATGTCCGCGGGAGGCAACTTCGGCGGGACGGCGACCCCCACCTTCGGCATGGCTGTGATGACAACTACAACGGGGCTTCAGGGTGGGGCATGAGAACTGAACACAGAGTTCGGCGCGGTCGTCGAGCCGGACTGAAAACACGTACGTGGGTGGCGCTGGGGGCGGTGATAGCCGGGGGCGGCGTGGCTGTGGCGACCGTCGCAATGGCCGGGTCGGGAGGCCATGCCGGAGCGTCGGCCGCGCCGGGACCAATCAAGACGCATGTCCACTCGCTCGCCCTGACCGGGGCCGACGCGTCGCTCAAGACGCTGGGGGCCCGGTCCACGGCTCCGTTCAGCATGGTGGGTGTCACTTGGAACGGCGCGCACGCCAAGCTGCGCGGCACGGTGGAGGTGCGGACCCGTTCCGCCGTCGGCGGCCACTGGACCCAGTGGCTGAAGATGCAGCAGCCGGACGACATCCCCGACGCCGCCGAGCTGAACCGTCCCGGTGTGCGCGGCGGGATGTCGCCTATGTGGTCGGGGCCGTCGAACGGAATCCAGGTCCGCGCGACCGGCGCCGGCAAGACGACCGCGCTGCCCGCCGGGCTGCGGGTGGACCTGGTCGACCCGGGCAAGCCCGCCATCGGCGGGACGCAGGACTCCGGCATGGGCCTGGCGGGCTACGCCATGAACGCGACGGCCACCGACTCGGCTTCCCCGGCGGCCACCGATACCGCCACACCGACGGACAGCGCCGCCCCGACCGACACCGCAACGGCCACCGCAGGTACCGGCGCTTCGGACACCCCGACCGCGACGGACTCCGCCTCACCCACGGCCACCCCGACGGCCACCGGGTCCGCCTCCGCCGCGCCGTCCACCAGTGCCTCCGGCTCCGCCCCCACCTCCGCCTCGCCGAGCGCGTCCCCGACGTCCTGGCCCAGCCAGCTTCCGTCGCTGTCCCAGGCGTACCCGTCCTGCCCGACCTCCTCGGCCAGCCCCTCCGCGTCGGCGTCGCAGACCCCGCCGGACCCGATGCCGGCCACCACCACCTCGACGGTGGCCCCGCCCACCGTGGTCACCCGGGCCGGCTGGGGCGCGGACGAGTGCGCGCGGGAATCGGGTTACCCGTTGTACGGCTCGGCGGTGAAGGTGATGTACGTCCACCACACGGACACCACCAACAACTACTCCTGCGCGGACTCCCCGGCAATCGTGCGCGGCATCTACGCCGAGCACCTCAACCAGGGCTGGCGCGACCTCGGTTACAACTTCCTCGTCGACAAGTGCGGCACCATCTTCGAGGGCCGCTTCGGCGGGATGGCGCTGCCGATCGTGGGCGCCCAGACCTACGGGTTCAACACCAACAGCATGGGCGTGGCCGCCATCGGCACGTACACCGACCTCAGCGGCGGCGACTCCACGGCCAGCACCTTCGCCGGAGCCAAGCCCAGCACGGCGATGCTGGCCTCCATCGCCCGCATCGCGGCCTGGAAGTTCGGCATGACCGGCGTGAACCCGGGCACCGGTACCGCGTCGCTGCCCGAGGGCGCCTCCGACAGTTACGGCTTCACCCTGGGCAAGAGCTACAGCTTCAACGCGATCTCCGGGCACCGCAACGGCTTCGCCACCGACTGCCCCGGCAACCAGCTCTACAACGCCCTCAGCACGATCCGCTCCTACGCGGCCGGCCCGGTCGGCGCGGTCTCCGTCACCGGGCTGTCCGGCGGGGCGACCAAGTCCGGCACGAGCTACTACACCAAGGGCGCGGCCACAGTGAGCTGGACGACCTCCACGCCGTCCACGGTGATCTCCGGCTTCGACGTCCTGGTCGACGGCAAGGCCGTGGCGCACACCTCCGGCTCCGCCCGCTCCGCCTCGATCTCCGTGGCCGCCGGCAGCCACACCGTCCAGGTGCGCGCCACCCACGTCCGCAAGTCGACCACGCTGTCGGGCTCGATCACCCTGGTCGGTGACACCACCGCCCCCACCTTCCCGACCGCTCCCGGCGTGCAGCTGCGCACCGGCACGGTGAGCTCCACCGCGGTCCCGGTCACAGTGACCTGGAAGGCCGCCGACAACGCGGCCCTCGCCAAGGTCATGGCAACCGCGCCGTCCTCGGCCACCTTCGGCCCGACGGTGACCTCCTGGTCGACCAGCGCCAAGCCCGGCACCTCGGACCTGTTCGCCCTGAAGGCGTACGACGTGGCCGGCAACACCGGTGGCGCCTCCGTCTACCGGACGCCGAACATCATCCAGGAGACCTCCACCACCCGGACCGGCACCTGGACCCACAAGAGCAGCTCCAGCTACCTGGGCGGCTACTCCTACAGCGCCTCGTCCGCCGGGGCCTCGATCAGCTGGACCTTCACCGGACGCTCGGTGGCCTGGATCGTCTCGCGGGCCTCCACCTCCGGTCAGGCCTACGTCTACGTCGACGGCACCAAGGTCACCACGGTGGACCTGAAGTCCTCCACCACCCTCTACCGCCAGGCGATCTGGACCAAGACCTGGTCCAGCTCCGCCAAACACACCCTGAAGATCGTCGTGGTCGGCACCTCGGGCCGCCCGACCATCACCACCGACGGCATCGCAACCATCGGCTGACCAGCCACCACGCCGGTCCGGCCCGCGGCACCACCGCGCGGGCCGGACCGGCGGGCGAGACCTCCTGCTGGCCCTGAAGGTGCACCCAAAGGTGGCACAGCCCCCGAAACGTCAAGGGCCCCGGCAGCCTGACGGCCCCGCTGACGATCAGCGGGGCCCTTCTTTTTTGCCTGTTCAGGCGGCTGCGGAGGACACGAGATTCGAACTCGTGAGAGGTTGCTCCCAACACGCTTTCCAAGTGTGTTGGCGCAGCGCACGGTCTCGTACTGGGTCATTCGCCTGCGTTCGTCTCGCCCCACGTCCGGAGACTCTGACCCGGGACGCAATGTGTCCGGACGGGGATGGACACATGCGAATGAGACCAAAAATGAGACCGCGACCGAGATCCTCGTCAGAGCTCCTCCAGGAGGCTCGTCCGGTCCGCGCACTCCTGGTGGGCGTTGCTCGAGGGTGCGTTGGGCCCGGTGCGGGAGCCGCTGTACCCGAGGAGTTCGACGCCGCCGCCGTCGAACTCGACAGCCGCCCACGCGAAACGCTCGGCTGGGATGCCCCAGCCGAGCGCCTGCCCAAACTGCTTCCGGCTTGATCAACTCACCGCGCGTTGCCACGGCCCCTTGATTCCGCCGGCTTTCCGGGGCCTCGCACGTTCGCCTTCGGCAGGGGCTCAGTCAGAGGTGATGTTGACCGTGACCGTGCCATAGGCATAGGCGTGCCGCGCGTCGCCGTAGTACTGGACGGTGTACTGGACATCGCCCTTGGCCCTCGGACGGTCCGTGTAGCTGAACGTGCCGTCGGCGGCGACGGGCGCGGACCCGATCAGCGTGCCCTCACCCGCCGTGGGGTCGTCGAGCCGCCAGATGTCGACGGTGCTCCCCGCATCGAATCCCACGGGCGCTTCGAGCTTTCCGGTGAGGGTGAGGGGCTGGTTCCGGGGTGACGAAGCGGGTGCCTGCACGGTGACGGAGGTGGCGACCTGCGGATGGTTCAGGACCCGCAGCGTCAGGGACGAAGATCCTCGCCACCGGCGGGACGCTTGGCGTGCGCGCCGTTCTTCAGCACTCCGATGACGAGCGACAAGAGGAGGTCGCCGCGAGCCGGGACACCCTGGTCAGGAAGGCTCGCGCCGATGCCGCGAAGAAGAAGCCCGACGAGCCTTCTGGCACGAATCTGGCACGCGACGAGTGATCACGACAGACAGCAAAAAGGCCTGGGTGGACAGCGCGCGCGACTGCGCCGCCGCGAAATCGATCTTCCCTTGGGCGTAGATCACGGCCTCGCCGTCCAGCACCACGCCGGGCGGCAGCATGTCGAAGGCCGCGAGGGCCAGGTCCATCCACACCGCGGTGACGTCACGGCCGGAGCGGGCCTGCAGCCGGACGGTGTCCTTCTCACGCCAGACGACGGTCCGGTGGCCGTCGAACTTCATCTCGTACCGCCAGCCCGCCCCGACCGGCAGGGTCGGGACGAGCTCGGCGAGCGCGACATCGACGGGGAAGTCCACAGCATCAGGCTCCGGCCGCCGCGGCACGCGTGCACGCGGAGGCGCCTTTACCGAAGCAGGGGCATCACCGCCTTCACGGCCAGCGTGAGGCGTGTCCTGGGCGGCGAGCACGGTGCCGTAGGTGATCGCGACGTGCTCGACGATCTTCATCGCGGCGTGCAGGACGCGGGCCTGGGGCTCGGTGAGCTCGTCGCCGGCGTCGATCGCGAGCGAGGTGAGGGCGATCACCGTGAGGACGACGAACGCCGCGAGCAGCGCGAGGTGCTCGAACAGGTGGGGCATCACTGCCTTTCCGGGCCGGGCGACGGTCGCCGGCCTCACCCCTTCCGCCGAGAACCAGGCCGTCCTACAGGATCGAAATCGGAATTGAGACGCACGTCACAAGCGTGTGTCCCGATCCGCTGAATCAAGGTCGTCCCGCTCCTTGCGGCCGCTGCGGGACGTGGGACAGCATCGAATCACCCGTTCGCACGCTTGTGCGATTTCGCGTTATGGTGGATACCTGGAGAGGACGCAGGTCAGGGAGGGGCGAACGAAAGACGGGAGGTTCGAGCCGTGGATTTACTCATCTGCGAGTCGCCTCCGGTTACTCCGCCCGCTACGGCGCATCCCTCCCCGGTGCCCTCGTGCAGCGTGCTGCCGAGCGTGGGATGACGACGCTCGCGCTCACCGACCGGGACACCGTCGCGGGCACGGTCCGCTTCGCCACCGCCGCCGCGGCCGCCGGTATCCGCCCCGTCTTCGGTGTCGACGTCGCCGTCGCCCCGCTCACCCCGCCCGACCCGGCCGCCGGACGGCCGCGTACGCCCGTGCGCGGCGGCGCGCACGTGCTGGAGCGGCCGCTGCGGATCACCCTGCTCGCGCAGAACGCGGCCGGGTGGGCGCGGCTGTGCCGCCTGGTGTCCGACGCGCACACCGAGGCAGGCGGCGCGGCGCCGGTCGTGTCCTGGCTCACCTTGCGTGCGTACGCCGACCAGGGCCTGGTGGTGCTGCTCGGACCGGCCTCCGAACCGGTGCGGGCCCTGTCCGCCGGCCGTCCCGATGTCGCCGAGCAGCTGCTCGCGCCGTGGCGGGAGCTGGCAGGAGAGCAGTTGCGGCTGGAAGCCGTGTACCTGGGACGGCAGGGCACCGGGGCGGGCTCACTGCGGCTGGCCGCGCGCACCGTGGGCCTGGCCGACCAGCTCGGCGTCCGTGCGGTGGTGACGAACGCGGTCCGCTACGCCGACCCCGACCAGCACCGGCTGGCCGACGTGCTCGACGCGGCCCGGCTGCTGCGGCCCGTCGACCGCCGGCGCCTGGACGGGGGCGAACGGTGGCTGAAGTACCCGGACGTCATGGCGGCGGCCGCCGACCGCATCGCCCGGGCCGTCGGCGACGACCCCGCCCGGGCGGTCCGCCTGCTGGCCGAGACCGAGGCCACCGGCCAGTCCTGCACCCTCACCGCGGTCGATCTCGGGCTCGGGCGTCCCCACTTCCCCGAACCCTCCGTCGTCGGCGCTGGCCCCGAGCGCGGTTCGGCCATGCGGCTGCTGCGGCAGCGGTGTGAGACCGGGATGGTCGCCCGTGGCCTGGACACGGACGAGCGTGCCGTACGACAGCTCCGCTACGAGCTGGAGGTCATTGGCCGGTTGGGCTTTGAGGGGTACTTCCTGGCCGTGGCCCAGGTGGTCGCGGACACCCGGGCGCTGGGGATCCGGGTTGCCGCGCGTGGCTCCGGCGCCGGCTCCATGGTCAACCACGCGCTGTTCGTCGCCACGGCCAACCCGCTCGAACACCGGCTGTTGTTCGAGCGCTTCCTCAGCGAGCGGCGTACGTCGTTGCCGGACATCGACCTCGATGTGGAGTCCGAGCGCCGGTTGGAGGTGTACGACGCGATCATCAAGCGGTTCGGGCGGGAGCGGACCGCGGTCACCGGCATGCCCGAGACCTACCGGGCGCGGCACGCCCTCCGCGATACCGGCCTCGCCCTGGGGATTCCGCCGCAGGTTGTCGGTGAGATCGCCAAGAGCTTTCCGCATCTACGCGCCCGTGACATTCGCGGTGCCCTGGCCGAACTGCCGGAGCTGCGGCAACTCGCCTCCCAGGCGGGGAAGTTCGGGCCGCTGTGGGAGCTCGCCGAAGGCCTGGACGCGCTGCCCCGCGGCTACGCCATGCACCCGTGCGGGGTGATCCTGTCGAACGCGGCGCTGCTGGACCGGCTGCCGGTGCAACCCACCCCGGCCGGATACCCGATGGTGCAGGCCGACAAGGAGGACGTCGAAGATCTTGGTCTTCTGAAACTCGACGTCCTGGGCGTGCGGATGCAGTCCGCGATGGCGTACGCGGTCGCCGAGATCCGCCGCACGACCGGACGGCTGCTCGATCTCGACAATCCTGATCACGTCAGTCTGAACGACCAGCAGGCCTTCGAGATGATCCGGGCCTCGGACACCGTCGGCCTCTTCCAGCTCGAAAGTCCTGGTCAGCAGGATCTGGTGGGCCGTCTGCAGCCCCGGCACATGCAGGACGTCGTCGCCGACATCAGCCTCTTCCGGCCCGGCCCCGTCTCCGGGGGCATGCCCGCCTTGTACATCGCCGCCCGGCACGGCGCCGCCCTCACGTACCCGCACCCCGACCTGGAGCCGGTGCTCAACGACACCTACGGCGTGGTCATCTGGCACGAGCAGATCATCGCGATCCTCACCACGATGACCGGCTGCGACCGTGCCGCCGGCGACGTCGCCCGCCGCGCCCTGGCCGACCCCGACCGGCTGCCCAAAGTCGAGGCCTGGTTCCGTCGCACGGCCAGCGAGCGCGGCTACACCAAGGACGTGCTCGATGAGGTGTGGGAGACCGTCTCCTCCTTCGGCGCGTACGGCTTCTGCCGCGCCCACGCGGTGGCCTTCGCCGTCCCCGCCCTGCAGTCCGCGTACCTGAAGGCGCACTTCCCGGCGTACCTGTACGCGGGGCTGCTGGAGCACGATCCGGGCATGTGGCCGCGCCGGGTCATCGTCGCCGACGCCCGCCGCCACGGCGTTGCCGTACTGCCCGTCGACGTCAACCACTCCCGCGGGCAGCACAGCGTGGAGAAGACCGGGCACGGCTGGGGGGTGCGCCTTGCGTTCTCCACGGTCAAGGGCATCACCGAGGCGGAGACCGCCCGCCTGGTAGTCGGCCAGCCCTACACCGGTCTGCAGGATCTATGGCTGCGCGCCCGACCGTCCCTCCCGCTCGCCCAGCGTCTGATCCGTATCGGCGCCCTCGACGCCCTCTCCCCCGGCCTGACCCGCCGGGATCTGCTCCTACAGGCCACCGAACTGCACCGGCAGTCCCGCAACCGCACCGCCACCGACGGGCAGCTGCCGCTGGGCGGCGAGCTGGTGACCGCCGGACCGAGCGGGCTGCCGGAAATGACCAGCCGCGACAAGCTCGGCGCCGAACTCGACACCCTCTCCATCGACGTCAGCCAGCATCTGATGGAGCACCACCACCGGCTGCTGCGCGAGCTCGGCGCGACCGACGCCGCCCACCTGCGCGGCATGGTGCCCGGGCAGAAAGTACTCGTCGCCGGAGTGCGGGCCTCCACGCAGACGCCGCCCATCCCGTCGGGCAAGCGGATCATCTTCTGCACCCTGGAGGACGGCTCCGGCCTCGTCGACATCGCCTTCTTCGAGGACTCCCACGAGCACGTCGCGCACACCGTGTTCCACTCCGGGCTGCTGCTCGTGCGCGGCACGGTCGAGGCTCGCGGCCCGCGCCGCACCGTGGTCGGCGAGATGGCCTGGGACCTGGACGAGGTGGCCGCCGCCCGCCGCGACCACGGCCCCCAGGCCGCCCTCGACCTGCTCGGCCGCACCAGCCCGGCCCCCACCCCGGCCCAGCCGTCCGCTCCGCAGCGCACGCTCGCCGACGGCACCGCCGGGGCCCGCCTGCATCCATACGCCGACCTGCTGCCCGCTGGCACCCGCTCGGCGGACCTGCGCCGGCTCGGTCACCGGAGTCAAGGAAGCGCTGGGTGATCACCGTGGGCCGTCACATCCTCCACCTGCGCTTCGACCTCCCGGCCGAACCGGACGCCGAACTCCCCGAGCGGCTGCGCCGCCTGCTCGAAGGCATCACGCCCCGCGTGCAGATGATCGAGCCGGACATGGCCGTCCTCGACCTCACCGGTGCGCTCCCGTACTGGAAGCGCGACGCCCGGGCCCTGACCGAAGTGGTCCAGTTGCGTGCGCTCGCCCACTTCGGCCTGCACAGTTCTGCGGGGTGTGCGGGCAACCGGATGCTCGCCGCCATGGCCTGCGCCCTCACCCCGCCAGGCCGGCGCACCGTCATCGACGACTCCCCGGAGGCGATCGCCGCGTTCCTGGGGCCCCGGCCCGTACGGGAACTGCCCGGCGTGGGCGCGAAAACGGCCGCGACGCTCGCCGAGTACGGCCTGCACACCGTCGGCGACGTCGCCGACGTCCCGCAGCCCACACTGCAGCGCCTCCTCGGCGCCCGCGCCGGCCGCGCCCTCCACGAGCACGCCCACGGCCGCGACACCACCATCGTCGACCCCACCCCGGCACCGGCGAGCCTCAGCACGGAGCACCGCTTTGCCCGCGACGAACTCGACCCGGCCGCCCACCGGCGCGTCCTCCTCGCCCTCGCCGACGACCTCGGCGCCCGCCTGCGCGCCTCCGGCCAGATCGCCACGGGCGTGACCTGCACGATCCACTACGCCGACCTCAGTGCCACCCGCCGCAGCCGGACCCTGCCCGAAGCCACCCAGCACACCGTCCTCCTGGCCCGCGCGGCGTACGCGGTGTACGACTCCCTCGGTCTCCAGCGCGCCCGGGTCCGCAGCATCGCGCTGCGTGCCGATGCCCTTCGCCCCGCCGAACGGGCCACCCGGCAGCTCACCCTCGACGCGGGCGACGACAAACCCCTCGCGATCGAAGCCGTCGCCGACCGCGCCCGCGCCCGCTACGGGCGTCAAGTGCTCTACCCCGCCGCCCTCGCCATCAGCTCCCGTCCTCCGTCAGGCCGGCAGTGGGACCGAGGCGATCGCTCAGACGACGCGCGTGGACGTCGTGCGACATAAGCCAGACAGACCAAGGGATGGTGGGCATCCCCAGCGCTGCTCCCGCGCCGACTACCTGCAGGTCGCCGACAACGAAGCTCGAAGTCCTCACCGGGCGCGGGCTCGTCAGGCCAGAGGAAGCTGCCCGAGCGGCCGACCACGATCAGCCTGAGCCTCCAGCACAGCGGCCATGTCCGGCCCCCTGGTGAAGGTGGGGCCGTCCCAGTACGCCGGGACTGCCACGGGCGTGAGGCGCACCTCGGTGCCGTGGACGCGCGCGGAGTCGAAGAGGGTCTGCAGCATCTGCATGCCCGCCAGGTCGAGCGCACCGAGACGGGCATGCCACGTCTGGGTCTTCGGGTCGTACGAGGCGATTTGGCGGAGCCTGTCGAGTTGTTCCTGCCATTGAGGATCGGCGGCCGGCGCTGTCCGGATGGTGGCCTCCAACACCCATGAGCGGGTAGGGGAGTTCGGCGAACTGGTCATACAGGGAACGGTAGGCGTCGACACTGACAACTCACCCGGCCAGGTGAATCCGGGGTCTGACCAGAACCCCGGCCGTCCACGAACACGTACTGACAGGCGTGGACCCGATCCGAGAAGCGCACCTGTCCGAGCCCGGCTTGCTCGTCATCGACGTGGCGGGCCGTGACGATGCCACCGTCTTTGCCTTCCAGGCCGCGATCGCCCGCCTGTGGGGCACTTCGACCGCCGAGCACACCACCCGGGACGTCGGCCAGCCCGGTGTTCGGCTGCGGATGTACACCGATCTGCGGCAGGTCCTCGAGGAGGGCGCCCCGACGGAGCCGGAGTCGACGGCCACGTAGAGAGGCGTGGTCCGCCACCACGGGGGGAGTGGCGGACCCGCCTGCGTCCACGGTGCCACACCCGTCCCCGGCGTACCCGGTAGGCGGGTGAAGTCACCGTAGGAAAAGGGCGACACCACACTCGGCGGCGCTGCAGGCCGGGTCGTTCAGAGCACGCGCAGGACGCCGACGACCTTGCCGAGAATCTGCGCCTGGTCGCCGGGGATCGGCTGGTAGGCCGGGTTGCGGGGCATGAGCCACACCCGCCCGTCCTGCCGACGCAGCACCTTGACGGTGGCCTCGTCCTCCAGGAGCGCGGCGACGATGTCGCCGTGGTCAGCGCTGTCCTGCCGTCGTACGGTCACGATGTCGCCGTCACAGATCGCCGCGTCGATCATGGAGTCACCGGCCACGGTCAGGGCGAACAGGTCGCCGTCACCCACGACCTGGCGGGGCAGTGAGTAGACGTCCTCGACCATTTCCTCGGCGAGCAGCGGGGCGCCGGCGGCGATCCGTCCGACGAGCGGTACGTCGACCGGTGCCTCGCTCCTACCTCCCAGGTCGGGCGCCCACGAGGGCCTGACGCGGTAGGCGCGAGGGGTGTGCGGGTCGCGGTAGAGGATGCCCTTGCGTTCGAGCGCCATCAGCTGGTGGGCGACCGAGGACGTGCTGGCGAGGTGCACGGCTTGGCCGATCTCACGCATCGACGGGGGGTAGCCCTGCCGGTCGACCGTCTCCGTGATGTAGCGGACGATGGCCGACTGGCGGCTCGTTAGCTCCCCCTCGGCAGTCTGGGAGCCCGGGGGACGGCCCCGACGGGCGGGCGCGGCGTTCTCCATCCCGGCACCTCCGTACAAGATCGTTCGGAATTGACCCTAACCCGCCATCCTCCCTAAATGGAACACCTTGTCGAATCCCTGACGTCCGGGAGACGGCCTCGGTAGTGCTCCCGCCGCCGCGAGCGTCGGCCCGGCGGGAGACCTCCGCATGCTCCGGCTGGGCGCCGCGCGTGCATCCCGGGGCGCAGGGACCGCCGTTGAAGGTCATTTGTGCACGTCAAAAGCGTTCTCGTCGCGTCGCTAAATTTCGTTCGGCATTTCGCGTGGGATGAAGACTGGTTTCTACATAAGAGAGGGCACCGGAAAAATAAGGAGTCTGAGGATGAAGGACGTGTGCCCTCATTACGGGGAACCGCTCGACGAAGCGGATGATGACTGGCTGTTCGGAGACGCCCCGGTACCGCAGACCCCTCCATGGGCCGCCTCCGAGTCGGCTGGCGGCTGGCCGGTGCAGTACGAGGGCGATGACGACACGGCCGCGGTGTCCTCGGATGAGTGGTACGAAGACGACGATCCGGATCCCGGCGTACTGGCCGATGGACGCCCCGCGAAGATCCCGTCCGAGATGCGAGACCGGCTGTGGGTGTACGGCTACTTCACTCTCAAGCGGATGATCAGGGACGGTGAGATCTTCGAGAAGTGCGCAGCCAAGGACCGCGCCGTGCACCCCTCCCTGGACGACCTTCGGACCCTGAAGGACTCCGTTGAGGACCGCGACGCGCTCGCCGGAGACACGCTGACGGCTGCCATGAAGAAAGTGGAAGAGACCTGGAGCAGGTGGTCGCCCGAGCGGGGCGCGAAGCTGGAGACCTACTTCATCGGCGGGCTGACGCTCCACTTCCCCGCCGTCTTCCGCCAGTGGCAGCGCAACCGTTGGCGGCTTGTCTTCGTGCCGGCGGCCGACGCCGTGCCCCTGGCGCTGCATGCGGCCGGGATGTTCGCCGACGGAGATCCGGGGCGGCAGGCGGACCTGCGGGCGGCGTTGGAAGAGGTGATGCGACTTGCCGGTCCTGAGGTGCGGGCCATCCTTGCGCGCATCGTGGCCGGTGAGACACAGGACGAGATCGCCGAGCATCTCGCCTCCAGCCGCAGGGCCGTCGAAGGACGGCTCTACCGATTCCGCCGTCGCCTCCAGGAGCAGGGCATCACCGCCGCCACGGTCCTCGGCGATGCCCTTTGAGGGGCCTCGCGTTTTTCGGACAGGGTCTGGCCGAGCAATTCATGCCGTGAGTTGCAATTCCTGGAACTCGGCGTGCACTTCGCCCGGGGGG
>NZ_JBVHHL010000062.1:0-46681 GCF_055561075.1 Streptomyces sp. NPDC022910 | reverse complement strand
CACGGACCGGCACCATCCGCCGCCACCTGATCAACATCCCCGCCCGGATCGCCACCGGCGCCCGCCGCCTCACCCTCCACCTACCCCAACGCTGGTGCTGGGCAGACGACTTCACAGACCTTTGGACAGCGACCGGACAGCGCATGGTCACCTGACGCACGCGACCACCCTGGCCGCCCACGACCCGAAAGACCCTTGGAGCCCCGGCACCGGACGGCCACCCGGCAATCGCCGCTGCCCGCATCCCGAAGAAACACCCAGAACCCGCCCGACACCCGTGATCAGAAATCACGCGGTGGATCCAGGCTCAGAGATGAAGAGGCATGTTCGCACCCTCGCGGGTGGGCATGCACGCTCTGGCGCACGCTGCAGGGTTTACCGGATGAAAGGCTTCTGGGCCGGTAGTTGTCGGTACCCGCCCGAGTGCGCAGCGATGGCCATGTATCCGCGAGAGTGACCATGGGTGGTACCTCAGACGGCCTCGTAGATGTAAAAGTCCGCGAAGGAGGTGAGCCTGCCGTCCCCACCGGTGTGAGGGTGGGCATTTTTTAGCCGCTCTTGAAGTCGCCAACCCGGGAAGTGCCTCTCGATGTCGCGCACCACGGGGCGGTGCCGCACATGAGGGGGGACGTATTCATTGACGTCGAGGCTGCTCGAGTCGCTCGTGTAGAGAATGACGAATCGATTAGCTGCCCCAAAAAGGTGTTTGAGGTGCAGAAGATAAACCTCGTCCTCCACCAGGTGATAGATGACGTCGAGCGACAGCGACAGGTCCGACACGAGGAACCGTGCTTCGTCCTTGAAGTTGCGAGGATCGTACCTGAGGAAGCTCTTGGTGGAATCTCCTGAGAACAGCCGCATTGCTTGCCGCAGGCCTGACTGGGAAACGTCGAAGCCGAGGTAACGCGGGTATTCAGCGAGCTGCAGTTGTCGTCCGTCGCCGCAGCCGAACTCGATGACGGAAGACACGCCGTTCTCTTTGACGAATTCGTTCAGGATCTGCGCTTTGAACTGGGCCAACACGCCTTCGGATCCATGGCCGGACGTGCCCCCTTGCGCGTAACGCCGCTCCCAGTATGCCCCTGATCCGGGGAAGCGATATTTGGCGACCAGTCCTAAAACCGTACCGGCTGCTGAGCCCAGGCTGTGCTTCATCGTCTCGACGACGGCCACAGTAGCCCCGATCTGTCGACTTGAAATGGCTTGCGGCCAAGATACTGCGCCCTTCGAAAAATGACCGACTTTCGTCAAAGTGTCATCGGGAAGCCGGCACCCGAACAGGGACGGGGCACTCGGGGCGGAGTACTTTTAGCTGGTGAACGGCGGTCTGGGCGGTCTCGCAAGCCATGGAAAACGTCCATACTTGCTGGCGCCATGGCCGGGCAGGGAGTCATCGCGCACGGCTCAATGGGTAGTTGACTTGTATCAAGCGTATGTGTCCCTGATTCTGTCGGGGAGCTTGACCTCCGGCGCCCACCCCAGAGCAGTGACTCTCGAAATGTCCGGAACCTTGCGACAGGTGCCATCCGGCTGGCTTGGATACCAGCCCGTCACACCTGCGCCTTCCACTGCGGATGCCACCATGTCCGAGAGTTCTTTGATGCTGAGGTCTTTGCCCATACCCACATTGACGGGTGAGTCCGGGTCGTAACGTTCGATGAGGAGCAGACATGCGTACGAGGTCGTCACGGCCTTCCGTGGGAACGGGCCACTGTGAAGAACTACGACCGCACCGAGGCCGCGGCCGCAAGGAGAGCCGGGCGGTGCAGGTGCTGTCCGCCTCTTGCCTGCTCTTCCCGCACGCGAAGCAGACCGCCCGCATCACCGCCACAGCACCGAGCCTGCCACCGGCAAACGGACGCGGGAGACCGTCCATGTGATCATCCTGCCCCGCCGGCAAGCGAAGCCGGAGGCCCTCGCACGCGGCTTCGCGAGCACCGGCACATCGTAAACAAGATCCACCACGTGCGAGCCACCCTCTGGGGAAAGATCGCTTCCGCATCCGAACCGGCCACGTACCAGAGACAATGGCTACTCTGCGCAACGCTGCCCTCAACCGCTTCCGTCACCAAGGAGCTGCGAACATCGCCGCCCCAGTCCGCGATCGACATCCGCGGCTGACCAGCGAAGACGCCGCAGAAATTTGACCTTGCGACAGCCCTGCCAACAGAGCTTCGGTCCTCCTGGTCACCCCTCAACTGACCAGCTCTCGTACAAGACCACGCTGACCTTCCAAAACCTCTGGAAGCACGATCGACGGCCGATCGCCTGAATTCCGGCCGACCCTTTGCGACAGGGTCAAGCGATTCCCCACAGCACTCCTAAAGTAACCAGCCATGACGACCACTCAGGTGAAGCCCTCGATGGGGGAGCTCCAAGAGCGCGAGCACGGAACCGGTCACGACTACGCCAAGGGCTCGCCGCACATTCGCCACCACACCATTCGTGACCGGGTCATCACTGACTTGCACGCCTTGGTGCAGGAGGTCATCGACCGGAACGGACAATGCCGGGTCATCGAACTGGGAGCCGGCCACGGCACGTTCACGGATCATCTCCTTGCCGCCGGCGCTCAGGTCACGGTGACGGAGATGAGCGCGCCAAGTGTCCGCTTTCTCCAAAGCCGTTTCCGCCAGAATCCGAACGTCACCGTGATCCACGATCGGGACGGTACCGCGGCTTGCCAGACGGGTCCCGTGGACGCAGTGGTGTGCATCTCCGTCCTGCATCACATCCCGGACTACCTCGGTACGGTCAAGCAGCTCGTCGAGCACATCGTTCCGGGAGGAGCGTTCTTCAGCACTCAGGACCCCTTGTGGTATCCACGCCGGTCACGGATTTCGATGAACCTGGATCGCCATGCTTACTTCCTATGGCGGCTTGGACAGGGCAAGCTCCGCCGGGGCCTGTCCACCCGACTGCGCCGGATGCGCGGCGTATACGACGAGACCAACGAGGCCGACATGGTCGAGTACCACGTCGTCCGTGACGGTGTGGACGAAGAGGCCCTGCGGGACCTTCTCACTCCTGCCTTCGAAGAGGTGGAGATTCAGCGCTACTGGTCGACGCAGTCCGATCTGCTGCAAGCCGTGGGAGAGCGGTTCTTCCCGCCGACTACCTTCAGGATCACCGCAAGAAATCGTCGATGAAGCGCGACCGAGCGCCGCCTCTACACCACCTACAGCCGTGGAGTGCCCAGCGCCTCAGCAGGCAGGGGCCACCCTTCTTGTGACGAGAGCGGAAGGCGTCAGGACCTTGGACGCTCTATGCTCCGATGGCTCGGCTGCCGTACCACCGCCTGTCTCTACACAAGCCGTCCTGCGGGCAACAGCCTTGGCAGGCCGCCGTCTCTCAGTAATCGACGGTCAACCGGCACCCTCTGTGTAGGTTCCCGCGTGAACCCACACTGGACCCTTTTGCCGACCCAGGCGTGAGACACAATCAAGTGATGCCAAGTACCCCTTGCCTGGCCAGCATGGTCGTCCGGAAGGTCCGCCGCCGACACCACGACAAGAACCGAATCCTTCCGCGCCCGAAGCGCTCTGTGCGAACGAGGGGTATTCGTTGACGACTTTGCGAACTCGCGTCGGTGTCAACCTGACCTCGAACGCGGCACTCACGCTCGCGGGATTCTTCGCTGCACCCCTACTAGCGCGCGGTCTCGGCGTTGGTGGAAGGGGGGAAGTGGCGGCGGCAATCGCCCCCCTTGCGCTCTGCGCGACGGTCTTCAACTTCGGTATGCCTGCCGCGGTTACCTACTTCATGGCGCGTGGGGGATACCGCGCGCGGACTGTGCTGGCGCGGGCCGGATGGGTGATGCTTGCCGCATCGGTATTGGCGATGGGTACGACCTTCGCAGCCCGATCCTGGCTCAGCTCGGGCAATAACGATCTCACCCGGCTAATCTCTCTGTCGTCCGTTGCGATCCTTCCCACGATGCTTGTGTCTCTTCTGCAGGCGGCTGCAGCCGGTCGTGACTTGTGGGGTTACGTCTTGGCGGAGCGCGCAACGTCAGCGGCGCTGCGCGTGATTCTCCTGGCGGTCCTCATGTTCGGAGGCCTCCTCACCCCGACCAACGCGGTGGTAGTCCTGTGCTGGGCACCGGTCCTGGCGGGTACGGTGTATTTGCTCAACTGGAGAGCCTTGGGCGATGTAGCCGTCAATACCGGTGCGCCCCACGAGCTAATGCGATTTGGAGTTCGGGTCTGGGTCGGCTCAGTTTCGGGCCTCCTGCTCTTACGTCTGGACCAGCTCCTTATTGTTCCGCTGGCCAGCACCACTGCACTTGGTAACTACACTGTGGCCGTGTCGCTGAGCGAAGTCGCGCTGATCGTGAACAGCACCTTCCGAGAAGTCATGTTCACCGACGCGACTAGGAAGTTCGACCGGGTGCGGCTCGCCGTGGCATCTCGTATTTCGACTGTTGCCGCTCTTGCCATTGGCGCTGGCTGCGCAGTCGCGAGTTGGATCGCCATTCCAGTCCTCTTTGGCCCCGCGTTCGAGGCCGCGGTCGTGCCGGCCTGGATCCTGATCCTCGCGGTGATCCTTGGGAACCCTGGGTCCCTTGCGGGCGTGGGCTTGACCGCGCTCGGTCAGCCAGGCCTGCGTAGCTGGAGCCTGGCTGTTGGCTGCGCAATCAACTTCGTGGCGCTGACAGTACTCGTCCCTCCGTTCGGCGCAGTGGGGGCAGCCCTTGCGACCCTTGTGGGCAACATGACCGCTGCGAACCTCGCCATCTATTGGCTTAAGACACGACATTCAGTCATGGCGAGAAACTTCTATAGAATCAGTCGAAGCGACTTCGTTGCCTTTTCGGAGACGGCAAGTCGTGCGCTCCGGGGACGATCCGGTTGACATCGCGGCCAGTGTGTCTCCCCACCAATGCTCAGGGGCCGCGACCAGTTCAGAGGGCCTAACGTGTTGGCGACGGCTGGAAAACGGTACTCGATCACTTTCAGTGCTGGAACCACGGAGGATCACCACGACCGCCATCATGAACGGCCTCGCGCGGCGCGGAGGGCCACTTTACGCAGCAGGTCGGAGTGGGCCCGGCCGAACATCTGCCGCTTCAGCATCTTGCTCTTGAGGTCCCGCCGCTGGACTTTGGCGGTTGTTCATCAACTCCGGCGAAGTCGCGGGCCTCGCCGCCGGGACAGCCGCGCTCGCGGAGTTCATCGAAGAGTCGGCGAGCGACGGTCAAGCTCTCGGTCCATTGCTGGTCCATGTAGGGCTTGCAGGGATCGAGGATGCTGGAGCGGCGGGTCCACCGCCTGACAGTAGTTCATCCGCAGTGGCTGCCTGGGCGAGACGGCGACCGTATTGCGGGCCAGACCGAGTCGGCGAGCAATCGGCGGCTGCCCAACGCCCTCGTCGAGCAAGGCGTGGACGGCCGTGTACTGTGCCCGCACTCGGTCCGACAGCCGGCCGGATCGCCTGGGGGATGTAAGGGGAGCGCCGTGTAGGGCAGGGATCTCCACGGCAGAGGCGGAGATCAGACCGGTCCTCTCCGACGCGCGGGCAGGGCGCGGTGCTGGATGACGCCCCTCTCGACGGCCTCGACGAGGTCATTCCAGACATGCCAGCGGACTGCGGTGTGAAACCGCATCCGGGGCGCCGAATTGTCCGGCTTCAGCGTAGGTGGTGGAGCGGTCCCGGTAGATCACCTGAACGCCCGGGTGGTCTGCGAGCGACTGGCCCCCGCTTGCCAGGCGGGCGCCGGTCCGGCCCGGCTGGCATGACTGCCAGGCTCCGCGGCACTGCAGCCCGGCACTTCGTCTTCCGGATCGCGGTCGTGGTGACCCCCGTGGTTCCAGCACTGAAAGTGATCCAGAACCACGATTCAGGCGACGCTGACACTCACGGACCGTTGCTGCCGCAGCCCAGCCTCTCTCCTCGATCGCGTGGGCTGCGATGCGCGGGTCCGGATCGGGGTGGCGAGTGCTAGGCAGAACCAGAGCACAAAGGGCGCCGCGCCTGGGTTGGCGATTGAACTGTAGGACTGGGTTAGAAATACAGCCGCAAGTGCTGCCCACCGAGCGGTGGGGAGCGCATATGCAGCCGAGTCACGAGTCAACAAGAGCAGGAATTGGGCACCGAAGTAGGCAAGAGAGAACACCAGCCCGAGTTCGATCGAATAAATAAGGGTTGGGTTCTCGAGACTGGTCGTGAGCCCGGCGGACCGCGCGAATACAGATGCACTGCCGGGGCCATCCCCGACAAGCCGGATCCCTTGGGCACCATCAAGGAATGAACCAAAAGCCGAGGCTCGCGCTCCCGCCGAACCCTTGTCGTCCGCGAGCCGATCGAGTACATCTCGGTAAGGCTGGAACTTGGATCCGGCCCAGTACCCTGCCAAGCAACCCGAGAGGATGAGGACTCTCGTCAAAAAAGCTGTAGCCCTCTGAACGAGCATTGCCGCACACACCACCGCGACCACAGCGAGCCCTGCGCGCGATTGACTCAGTAGAACACCAGCAGTGAGCAGCGAGCCGAGCGCCGCCTGAACGATCCCCGTCGAAAGTCGCCAGGCCAACGGCAAGGCTGCCGATGCCACGAGCGAGAGGATGAGTGGGTGGTCGAGAGTGCTGGACTGTCGACCGTTCATGGTCGGCCACCACGAGTATCGCTCCGTCATCGCTGCCTCAAACGGAGAGCGGAAGTCAGAGAGGAAGCCCCAGACCGCGATCGCGGACACCGTTGCGGCTCCAAGTACGAACACACGGATCAGCCAAGTCATAGATTCGCCCCTCCAGCGGGCGTACCAAATGAGCCAGGCATAGAGCACCGGCGCTACGACTTGGTTCAGCATGAGTGATAGGCCGTGACCATGCGCGCCTGCGACCACCACGGCGATGCCAAGGGAGACTCCCAGCAATACGGCTGGGAGCCGCAAAGGCGCGACAGCCGCTGCAAGCCCGCGTAAATTCCCGACCCCAACAACCGCGAAGCATCCGACAACCAGGGCCGCGCTTGGGTGAAAGTAGGCACCGTCGTCCAGGCTGGCATCCAGTACGGAGCTCATGAGAGCAGCCGGCGCAAAGAGCCAGCCAAGAGCCGCTAGGGCCAAGACCGGCACGATCGACCGATGCAGGACCACGGCGACCAGAGCCGCCGTGCCCAGCGCTCCGATCAACAGACCCATCATGGCTTCTCCCCGAAGATCCGACGCCGTGCTGCGCGCCACCACCGCGACTGTGCCGCGCGATCGCGCATATGGGCAGCAATGCCATACCGATACCCGCGGCTCCTGGCAATGTCATGGTCCTTGTGCAGGGCCAGCCATTCATGCCACTCCGACGTCCGGTTCTCAAGGCGCATGGCGTTGACTCTGATGGGGCTGCCATGAAGTGCGAGATTCACCGAGAGTTGGTCCCTGCGTGAACCCGACAGGACGTGGGCGAACCAAGTCTGCATCACCTCCTGAAGAGCGTCAGAGTGCCTGCGCATCAGCATTGCAGTCCAATAAGGCCGTTCGTCCAGTACTGAGGGGGCATACCTCTGCATCTGAAACAACTGCTCGTGCACTCGTTCGGGGCGATCAAGGTCGTGGTACAGGACGGCCGCATACTCGTCGCGAACTGTGTTACGGAAGCTATGTACCGGCAGTGCCAGATCCGCATCCGCCAGACCATAGGCGAAGAACTCTGAGGGTGCTCGTCGAAGTTGGATCCGGTTGTCAATCCATAGCGATAGTGCATGCCCCCGAATCGCTGGATGGCCAAGAATCTTGAGTTCACGAGCGCAGCGAGTGGGATCCCACGCGATCCTCTTTCGCACCCTGACGATCTCCCATGTAGAGCTGGTGAGGGATTCGTCGTCCGTGAAGCACACCATTCGCACGTCGGAATCAACCGTGACAGGGCAGTCATTGAGCGGCTCGTAGTTACCGAAGAGCGCCGTATAGACAACCAGATCGTCCAGTCGGCCAGTTCCTTTTGTGACCTGATTCATTGTCCCGCCCCCTTCTCTCCTGTGCGACGGAACGGCCGACGCTGCCGAAGGGCCCCGAGCGTCCGAAGGGCGCGACCCTCCATCTGACTCAACAACTCAATGTCCGGACGATGCGGCGGCACGTCCTCAGACATGAGTGATCGCACGTAGCTATCGCTCACGATCCGCGACCGTTGAATTCTCCTGCGTTCGCCTCGCATCTCCCACATCAAGCGAATGGCGTGCAGGTGGCCTCGCAATGCCGACCGACCTTGTCCTCGCCGGATGGCCCAGGCGGTCAATAGGAGCTGCGCAAGGACAAGTCTCGGGGCTAGGGGCCAGAGGAGAGACGTTGGAACGTTCTTGAAGGCCACGAGCGGCAGGTTCTTCATGGTCTGATATGTGACGAAGCCCTTGATGCGGCTACTCGTCATTCCGACTGCGTGAAAGACATGGGCGGCCGGCACATAACGAGCCGTCCAACCACGAAGCTGCAGGCGGAAGCTCAGGTCAACGTCCTCGAAGTAGGCGAAGAACTGCTCGTCGAAGGGCCCAACGTCGGCGAGAGCCGAACACCGGAAAAGACTGGCGGCTCCGCTCGCGCCAAACACGCGCGTCTCGTGGTCAAACTGCTCGAGATCTAACTGATCACGGCCCCGCGGAATCGCGAGCCCCCACCGGTTGTAGAGATCACCCGTGCTGTCCAGATGCACACCGTCGGCCAGGTAAACCTTCGGTGCAGCAACGCCCGCTGATGCGTCCGCTTCAAGACATTCCACGAGGAGCTCGAGCCAGCGTGGATCAGCCGAGGCATCGTTGTTGAATGGTGCGACATACCTCACCTTGCGCTCGAGCGCCATGCGCAAACCCCGATTGACTCCACCCGCGTAGCCAAGGTTCTCGGCATTGCGAATGAGTTCGACGTCGGGAAACTTCTCGCCAAGGCGCGCGACTGAGTCATCGGTCGACGCGTTGTCCACGACGACAATGTGAGGGCGCAACGTCTGCGCACGCAATGACCGTACGGCCTCCAGGAGCTCATCCCCGCCATTTAGGTTCGGGATCACAACGACGACATCGATCACTCTCGGCCTCTTCCAGAGTCTGAAGCGCGTCCACAAACCGAGTCATCAACAGTCGAACTCAGCTCAATGCGAGCAAGAGCAATCGGGTCATAGGTGCGCTGGAGCTGCGTGTCATTCTCACCCTGCTCGACATTGGTCAGCCCCAACGCTCCCGCCTGGGTGCCTGGGATAACTCGCTCGCCCAACGGGCGGGATCCGACTTGGCGCGTCCGGAAGCCTTCTTTCACTGAAATCCAGTGGAGCCAAAGGTCGTCGGCGCGAGGAGCGGTCTCGAGGAAGCCTTGACCGTATCGGAAGATCGCACTCTGGAGGGGGCGGGGGTAGAGCGTGCCGCCGACCCCCGTGGCGACGTTCCGATAGCTTGCGCGGTCCGAACTACAAAGGTGCCAACTCGAGTAGGGCTTGGGAACTCCGTGGGCAATCGCGAAAGTGCGGGCCCGATGGCATACGACTGTGCCTGGCTCCGATTCACTCACGGCAACGAGTTTGCTCAGCCAGTGGCGGGGGTAGAAGACGTCGTCATCGGCCGTGACAAGTGGTAATTGCGCAGAATGGGTAACGGCTGGGCTATGGGACTGAGCCAGGTACGGCCAGTACTTCTTGTGCGGGCCCAAGTCTGAACAGTAGAGGATTTCGAGGCCACGCCTTTCGAGTCGCCGCAGAGCTGGCGTGATCGACTCACCATCCGCCAACCACAGAATGAGACGGCGCGGGCGGACCGACCCAAGCGCGATGCTCTCGATTGCGACTGAGGCATAGCGCAGACGATCACCATAGCTGGTGAGGGAAACAACAGCGTCTGCATCGCCGACGACGCGGCGCCAACTGCATCGGTTCCAAGCCGACAGCAGCCCGCGAAGAGCCAGGAGAAGGTAGTAGCCAATGCGTTCCCCGGGCCCGGGGCGACGGGGAGGCGTCACGGCTTGCGCTCCTTGTCACTGATGGGAGCCGTCGCCCGCCAAATAGCGCCCGCAAAGAGGCGAAACCGTCTGGATTCGGCACGCCAATTGACGGGACTGATTGGTTTCTGAGCAGCCCGGAGACCAAGCATCACCGATCTGCTCAGCATGCCCAGGGACGCAATCAGTCGCCACAACCACGCACGGAATCGCCCAGGCCGATACCTGATGCAGTAGAGGTCGTACAGGTTCAGCAACCACGCAGCATTGGCAACAGGTCGATCGCCCTCGACGCTTCCGCCGATCGAATGACTGGCCTGCGCGTCATCGACCAACCAAACAGCGTGTCCAGCATCGCGTGCCCTGAGGCACAGGTCGACATCCTCCCCGTACATGAACCAGCGCTCATTGAGCCCACCCATCTCGTGTAGGACCGACGTTCTCACCACCATGCACGCCCCCGAAACCCATGCGACGGCACGGGAGCCCCGATACGTGGAGGTACGGAGGTACAGGCCCTCCAGGAATGGAAGCCACTTGGAAAGGACCGATAGCCCCGAGTAGTGAAAGAAGAGCCTAAGGATCGATGGCTCGGCACCCGCTTCCATGACGCGAAGCCGCGCGGACGGATGGATCAACCTGGGGGCGATGATAGCTACGTCTTCATGGTCGTCCATCCACTCGATGCACTCTCGAACAGCCTCTGGGGAGATCACAGCGTCGGGGTTGAGTAGAACGGCGTACTCGGTCCGCACCCGTGATGCTGCGCGATTGACTGCGCGTGCGAATCCGTCGTTTCGATCGTTCGTGATTACTTTCACAGACGGGAACCTGCGCTGGATGACGTCAGGTGTGCCATCAGCGCTGGCATTATCGACAACGAGCTTCACAATATCGGGACTATCGGCGATGGGCTCCAACATGCGCGAGATGACGCCTGCGCTGTTGTAGGTAACCGTCACAACCGTTGCACGCGACAAAGCTGCCTCGGTCTGCATCACTCTGTTGGCCCTTCCGGTTCCTTGGCAAGCAGACTCATCGTCGGTCGGGAGTAGGCCATCCGCCTGAAGCCGCAGCGCTTGAGGCGCGTGAACCATTCTGGATTAATAGCGAAGATCAAATCGCGAATGAAGCCCATCCGCCCCGCCAGCCTGGGTTGGCAGCTAATGTGTGACATGCATACAACCCCTCGAGCCGCCGTCATGTGGCGCCGCTTGCCGACCGTCCCCCTGGACGATTGAGGCGATGTTCCTCGAGTACTGCTCCACGCCATTGCGTTTGAGCGCCTCGCGACGGGCTCGGCCAGTCATTTGGCAGGTTCCCTCCCAGTCATTCACCAAGCGCTCGACCACACCAGCCATTGCAGAGGCGTCTCCGATGGGGACAAGCACGCCCGTGCATCCCGAATCGATCGACTCCAGATGTCCATCTGCCAGGCTCGCGACAACTGGGCGCAGCGACAGTTGTGCCTCGACCACGGAATTGCCGAAAGGTTCGACATGGGAGGGCGCCAGCAATACATCAATGGAGTCCAGCGCCGGCCAGATTGGGTGCGCATAGCCGTGAAAGAAGACCCTGCCTCCCAGGTCCTGCTCGCTTGCTCGTTCCCGAAGCTGGGCCTCGTACCACTCGTATCCGGGGAATACTGATCCGAACAGGTGCAACTCCACATCCCACCCGCGCCCCGCCAGTTGACTGACGACTTCGAGAGCGTCGTGGGTTCCCTTGCGAGGGGAGAGTCGTGACAACATCCCCAGACGCACGGGTTCATGCAGCCTGGGCGCGAGAGGAGGGTCAACTCGATCCCGAACACCGTTGCGAACGATGATCGAGCGCGCACGCAGCCACTTCAGCGTTGATGTCGCCGTCATGAGAGCAGCTTCGCTAATCATGATCAGTCGGTTTGCCAAGAGCAGGGGTGCGTACATGGCAATCCGGAGGAGGCGTCGTTCTTGGCGTTCCGCCTCGTGGACATGGCAGACGGCTTCAGCACCGGCGACTCGGGCGGCCAAGAGCCACCAGGGAATCGTGATGGTGTTGACGTAGACCACGTCTGCGGCGGCCGCACGAACGCAGGCGCGGAGCCTTGGCAAGCAAAGCAGGACCGCGGCTGCCAACCGAACCAGACCAGGGAGGTTGAGATAGGCGCGACGTAGCACCGGGAACTCAATGAACTCCGGCTCTACACCCGATTCCCGAAGGAGATCCACAAGAGGGCCGCGTGCGGGAAGGACGATGCGAACTGTGTGCCCATGGGCCATCAACGCCTTTACAGACTCCAGTAATTGGAGGTCCGACCCGTACACGTCGGCGCCTGGGTTGACCAGGAGGACTGATCGACGACTCATCAGGGTTCCCTGTCTTCCTGGATACGCGAGCGTACAACCCGAGCCGGAACGCCCGCGACGACAGACCACTGCGGAATATCGGAAGTGACAACACTCCCCGCGGCGACGACACTGCCCCTTCCGATCCTCACGCCGCTCGTGACGATGACCCCGCAGCCCAGCCAGCAATCATCTTCGATGACCGTCCGTCCGCGGGATACTCCTTGAGACTTGATCGTTTCGGTCAGGGAATCGAATACGTGATTCTCTGAGAAGATTCGTACGTCAGGACCGAGCATGACGTCGCTACCAATTTCGATCTGACCCGAGCAGCCAATGAACCCACGTGCTCCGATGCTAGATCTGTCACCGACGGTCAGACCCCA
This sequence comes from Streptomyces sp. NPDC022910, assembly GCF_055561075.1. NCBI lineage: Bacteria > Bacillati > Actinomycetota > Actinomycetes > Kitasatosporales > Streptomycetaceae > Streptomyces > Streptomyces sp. NPDC022910. The sequence continues at coordinate 34,055 of NZ_JBVHHL010000062.1, read as the reverse complement.
ACCGACCTCTCCACCGTAGTAGCTGCTTGGCCGAATAAGCGTAGAGCGCCCGATGGATACGTCGGCGCCGAACGTCAGGCCATTCTTGGAGAGGCCATGGGCCTCTGCGAAGTCTTCAATCACAAGACGGCCGAGTGCGCGAACGTAGGAAGCATTCTTGACTCTGGCCCCGCGGCCCACGAAGACGGAACCCCGCGCTTCCCGGAACATCGCCGCATATGCGGCGCCCCTGACTCGCATGAGAGCAGCACGCGCTAGGGTCGTGGACGTGGCCTGGACGTTTGCCCCTGCGTCAAGGCCCTCGAATCGCGTAAATGTCCCCATTGCCCTGCTGTCGGATCGTCGCAAGATCGAGCGAGCCGGAATCAACGGCCCGCACCCGCGTCGAGGCGCGCCTCGGGCGCCGGCAACGTAAGGGTGGACCGGCCAACCCGTCCTGCGATCTCCAGCAGCATCTGCTCATAACAGTCCGTCACGTCGTCCCAGCGGTAGGCACCCGCGACGTGGTCCTGGCCGGCCTTGCCGCGGAGCAGCGCACCCTCGACGTCTGCGTCGTCCGCCCGGACAGCGCCGGCGACTTCCTCTGGTGTACCGAAGAACCGGGCGTGGCCCGCGGTGACTTCGCGGTTGAAGTTCACGTCGAAGGTCGAGACCGGGGCGGCGCAGCCGAGCGCGCGGAGCAGCGACGGGTTGGTGCCGCCGACCGAGTGGCCGTGCAGGTAGCTGCGACAGTTTCCGTAGAGCTGGTTCAGCAGCCGCTGGTCCCACACCGCGCCGATGAACCGGGTGTCCGACTGGCCGGCGAGCCGCTTCACACGGTCGATGTACTCGTCGCCGTACGGGGTGCCGCCCACCACGACGAGCGGAACGTCCGAGCCGGAGTGGGCGTAGCCCTCCACGATCATGTGGACGTGGTTCTCGGGCTCCATGCGGGCCACCACCAAGTGGTACCCACCGGTCTCGAGGCCGTGCTGCTTCAGCAGGTCCGACTCGGGGTGGAGGACCGGAGCGCCGTACACAATGACGTAGGAGTGTCGGCGGTAGTTGTCCCACAGGTGGTCGGCGATGCCCTGGGCGTCGGCGATCAGCGCCAGTCCCTCGGTGGCGGCCTTCCTCTCGGCCCACCTGTAGTACTTTGCGCCCGCGCCGGCCCACTTCTGGCGCTTCCACTCGATGCCGTCCATGTGGACCGCGGTCGGGATGCCCGCCTTGCGCATGCGGGCGAGGAACGGCGCGTTGGCCGCGTTGAACACCACGGCGGCATCCGGCCGGTTCTTCGGCCTGGTCGCGTGGCGCACCGACAGCGCGGTGTGGCTCAGTGTCTCCAGGGACCGCTTGCGCAGCGCAGGCATGTTGACGAGCTCCATGCCGAGGTACTCGGTCATCGTCTGGCCCTCGTTGCGGCAGTAGACGGTCACTCGGTGACCACGCGCAACGAGGCGTTTGCCGACCTCCTCGACCGCGGTCTCGAAACCGCCGTACTGCGCCGGAACGCCTCGCGTCCCGAACATGGCGATGTGCATCCAGTTCCCCGAATTCGCGTGAGGGTGTGGAGTTCCGGACCATGGCCCGGTTGTCGAGGTACCAGAGGTCCAGACGGACCGCCTCGTCGAACGGAAGTTCACTACGCCCCGACACCTGCCGGATCCCGGTGATGCCCGGGCGGATGAGCAAGCGGCGGAGCGTCTGCTGCGGTTGCTCCGCGACTTCCGCCCGAGCGGCGCGGACGAGTTGCGGTACTCCTCGGTCCCCTGACCGATGACGCTGTGGGCCCCGAGTCCGGAACACGATGGGGAGATCGGACCCACGACCTGCTCGAGCATGGGTATCCCGGTCTTTCCTTTATCTAAGGTGACTTATATTGCTCTTTGCTCACATGTAGCGTTTTGACGATCTCACCAACGTGACTCCGGTCACAACCCGGCGCGCGCGGCCTCTTCGCCGCAGACAGGTGAAGTGGCTCATCGATCTCGGCGGCACAGCCTGCCCAGGGGCCGGGCGGCCGGTGCCGGGCGGGGTTGCGACCTGCGGTCGTCAGTAGGCGCCGTTGCCCTCGACGACGGCGCGCAGCGTCCGGCACAGGACGCCGAAGTCGACGGAGGGCGACCAGTTGTCCACGTACCGCAGGTCCAGGGCGATCGTCTCGTCCCAGGAGAGGTCGGATCGGCCGCTGACCTGCCACAGGCCGGTGAGGCCGGGCTTGACGGCCAGTCTGCGCAGTTCCACTTCGTCGTAGCCGGCGACCTCGTCGGGCAAGGGTGGCCGCGGGCCGACCAGCGACATATGCCCCCCCAGGACGTTGAACAGCTGGGGCAGTTCGTCCAGCGAGTAGCGGCGCAGCACCCGGCCGACGCGGGTGATCCGGGGATCGCGGCGGATCTTGAACATCCGGCCGTCCTGCTCGTTGGTCAAGGCCAGTTGGCGCCTCCGCTGCTCCGCGTCCGCGACCATGGTGCGGAACTTCGCCATGGTGAAGGGCCTTCCGTCACGACCGACGCGCGTTTGCCGATAGACGACGGGGCCCGGGGAGTCCAGCCGCACGGCGAGGGCCACGGCCACGAACACCGGGGCGAGCAGCACGATCAGCAGCGCCGAGCCCAGCCGGTCCGTCACCGCCTTCAGAAGCGCCGCGAGCCCCCGCCTCAGGGGTGGCGCCACGTTCAGCATCGTCAGCCCGGCCACGGAGAAGACCCCCACCCGGCGGCCTGACACCTCTGTCAGCCCCGGCACGACGACGAGCCGGCACCTCTCGGCGTGCAATGCCCACGACAGCCGCCGCAGGCGCGTTCCGGCCATGTGCGGCCCCGGCACGACGAGGACCACGTCCACGCCGAGTCGACGCGCCGCCTCCAGCACCGGGGCGGAGTCGGCCGACATGCGCGGCGGTGCCTGCCGGCCGAGGCGGGCCGGGATCGGGGCCAGTACATGCGGATCCTCGTCGCCGATGGGGCACACACCGACGATGACGAACTCGTGGTCGGTCCGTTTCGCAAGGTGGCTCACCAGGCCGTCGACGGCGTTCGGCTCCCCGATCACCAAGGCTCGACGGACCGCCCGGCCGTTGCGGCGTCGGCCGACCAGATGACGGTTGAGCAGCGTGTGCACGACGGCGCTCGCCGGGGCGCAGGGCACCAAGGCGGTGAGCGCCAGGTGGAAGGGGGACTCCTCGCCCGTCGCCGCCCGCACCACCGCGAGCAGCCCGACCAGTACCAGCCAGTCCTGCAGCGCCGGGACAACGTTGTCGCGCTCACCGAGATGACGTGCGGCGTAGCGGTCCCGTCCGCCGCGTACCAGCAGCCATGCCGCGGCCGCCACCGCCGCGTATGCCGAGGCATGCGTGCCGTCGACCAACGCGAAGGCCAGGTAGACCGGCACGGCGGCTGCCGCCGCATCGCCGAGCACGGCGGCCGGCGCGTACCAGAAGGGCTTGCCGGTGCGGCGCCCGGCCGGTGGCTGCTCCCGGATGGCCTGTGTCTGCGTCGGTACTGCCACTGGTGCCTGGGGCATGGTCTCCCCGAACAGCCACATTAGCCCTCCAAGCGGGATAAAAAGGGACTAATTGAGTGTGTATGGCTGCCCATGGGGGAGAGCGGCGCGACGCTGGGTGACGGGGAACTGCCACCCGATGAGCGGAGTGCCATGCTCACCGCATATGCGGTCGGCTGCGGGTCGGGAGACCCGATGACGGGGGTATGGACGAGGGGCCGGAGTCGCGGAACGCGACTCCGGCCCCTCGTCCGAGGCTGCCTGCGAATGCCGGTTACTTCACGGGCTCCGGCTCCGGCGCGCTCTCCGTCTCCGCCTCGCCCGCGGGGTCCACCGGCGTCCTGACGGAGTCGAGCAGCAGCTGGGCGACGTCCACGACCTGGATGGACTCCTTCGCCGTCCCCTCGTTCTTCTTGCCGTTCACCGAGTCGGTGAGCATGACCAGGCAGAACGGGCAGGCCGTCGACACGATGTCCGGGTTGAGGGAGAGGGCCTCGTCGACGCGTTCGTTGTTGATGCGCTTGCCGATCCGTTCCTCCATCCACATCCGCGCGCCACCGGCGCCGCAGCAGAAGCCGCGCTCCTTGTGGCGGTGCATCTCCTCGTTGCGCAGGCCCGGGACCTTGCCGATGATCTCGCGTGGCGGCGTGTAGATCTTGTTGTGGCGGCCCAGATAGCACGGGTCGTGGTACGTGATGATGCCTTCGACCGGCGTGACGGGGATGAGTTTGCCCTCGTCGACGAGGTGCTGCAGCAGCTGGGTGTGGTGGATGACCTCGTAGTCACCGCCGAGCTGCGGGTACTCGTTGCCGATCGTGTTGAGGCAGTGCGGGCAGGTGGCGACGATCTTCTTCGCCGACCTCGGCTTCTTCGACTCCGGGGTGACCTTGCCGTCGTCGTCCAGCTCCTCGCCGAAGGCCATGTTCAGCGCCATGACGTTCTCCATGCCGAGCTCCTGGAACAGGGGCTCGTTGCCCAGACGACGGGCGGAGTCACCGGTGCACTTCTCGTCGCCGCCCATGATCGCGAATTTGACGCCCGCGATGTGCAGCAGCTCGGCGAAGGCCTTCGTGGTCTTCTTGGCGCGGTCCTCGAGGGCGCCGGCGCAGCCGACCCAGTACAGGTACTCGACCTCGGTGAGGTCCTCGATGTCCTGGCCGACGACCGGGATCTCGAAGTCGACCTCCTTGGTCCACTCCAGGCGCTGCTTCTTGGCCAGGCCCCAGGGGTTGCCCTTCTTCTCCAGGTTCTTGAGCATCGTGCCCGCCTCGGACGGGAACGCGGACTCGATCATCACCTGGTAGCGGCGCATGTCGACGATGTGGTCGACGTGCTCGATGTCCACCGGGCACTGCTCGACGCAGGCGCCGCAAGTGGTGCAGGACCACAGGACGTCCGGGTCGATGACGCCATTGTCCTCGACGGTGCCGATCAGCGGACGCTCGGCCTCCGCGAGTGCCGTCGCGGGGACGTCCTTGAGCTGCTCGGCAGACGCCTTCTCCTCGCCCTCCATCGTCTTGCCGCCGCCGGCCAGCAGGTATGGGGCCTTGGCGTGGGCGTGGTCCCGCAGCGACATGATCAGCAGCTTGGGGGAGAGCGGCTTGCCCGTGTTCCAGGCGGGGCACTGCGACTGGCAGCGTCCGCACTCGGTGCAGGTGGAGAAGTCCAGCAGGCCCTTCCAGGAGAACTGCTCGACCTGGGAGACGCCGAAGACGTCGTCCTCGCCCGGGTCGGTGAAGTCGATCGGCTTGCCGCCGCTCGTCATCGGCTGCAGCGCGCCCAGAGCCGTACCGCCGTCGGACTCGCGCTTGAACCAGATGTTCGGGAAGGCGAGGAAGCGGTGCCAGGCCACACCCATGTCCGTCTTCAACGAGACGGTGATCATCCAGATGAAGGACGTCGCGATCTTGATCATCGCGACCAGGTAGACCAGGTTCTGCAGCGTGCCCAGGCTCAGGCCCTTGAAGGCCGCGACCAGCGGGTACGAGATCAGGTACGACGCCTCGTAGCCCTCGACGTGGTGCAGGGCGCCCTCCAGGCCGCGCAGCGTGAGGATCGCGAGGCCGATGATGAGGATGACGGCCTCGACGAAGTAGGCCTGGCCGATGTTGGAGCCCGCGAAGCGGGACTTGCGGCCCGGGCGGCCCGGCCGGGACAGCTGGCGGATCACGATCAGCGTGAGGATGCCCAGCGTCGTGAGCACGCCGACGAGTTCGGTGAAGACCTCGTACGGCGGCCAGTCGCCGATGACGGGGATGTACCAGTCGGCCTGGAAGAGCTGACCGAAGGCGTTGACCAGGGTCAGGACCAGGGTGAAGAAGCCCACCGCCACGAACCAGTGCGCGACGCCGACGATGCCCCAGCGGTTCATACGGGTGTGGCCGAGGAACTCCTTGACCACGGTGACGGTGCGCTGTTTGGGGTCGTTGGTGCGAGTGCCGGCGGGTACATTCTGTCCGAGCCGCACGAAGCGGTAGATCTGGCCGATGGCTCGGGCGAACAACGCCACGCCGACCACGGCCAGGACCAGCGACACGATGATCGCGGCGAGTTGCATTGGGGCTCCTCGGGCCTGCGAGGGGGTCTCCTCCGGTGTACTTCCTGTGTACTCCGGAAGAGAGATTACTAAGCGGTAACTTATGCAGTCCGTCTGAGACTACCCACTTTTTCCGTCGCACTGTAGTGGCGCAAGCGGTGATCTGCGTCGCTGTGGCAGCCCGCGGAGCTCTCCCCTCCGGTTCGGCCTCCGGACCCTCCTCGCCCACTCAGCCTCGGGAGCCGTTCGCCCGGCCGGCCGGGACGAACTCGACCCGGAACATCTTCGGCCAGAACTTTCCGGTGATCAGGAACTGGTCCTTTCCGGGGACGGTCGCGATGCCGTTCAGCACTGCCCCCGGCCCGAACTCGTCATCGCGCAACAGGCCCGAGGCGTCCACCGTCGCCGTCACCGCACCGGTGGCGGGATCGATGCGCAGGATCCGGTCGGTGAAGAGCACATTGGCGTACACCGCGCCGCCCACGCACTCCAACTCGTTCAGCTGCGTCACGGGCCGGGTCCCTTCGGTCACGGTGACCTGGCCCGTCCTCGCGAGCGTACGGGGGTCGCGGAAGGTCAGCCGCGACGAGCCGTCGCTGGTCACCAGCCGGTGCCGGGCCCGCTGGAGGCAGACGCCCCAGCCCTCGTCCGGGTACGGGACGCGGCGCAGCTCGGCGAGCGTACGGGCGTCGCGCTCGATGGCGACCCGGTTCCGCCAGGTGAGCTGCCACAGGGTCCGGCCGAGCACGGTGATGCCCTCACCGAACAACGGCGTGTGGAGGGCCTTGCGTGCCCTGGGTTTCCCGCCCGGGGGCCCGGCCCGCAGCGAGGACCGGCCGGAGATGCCGGTGCTTTCGTAGAGCGTGCCGCCGGCCATCTCGAGGCCCTGGGTGTACGCCCTCCGGTCGTGCGGAAGGATCTCGAGGACCTTGACCCGCAAGTGCTCGATCCGGTGGGTGGTGGACTGCCGCCCACTCGCGGACCCGGCGGTGGCTCTACCGGCAGGATCGTCCGTGAAGTGGTCTGTTCCTGTGCACGACGCGAGCAGCAGCCCACCCGTGAGTACGGCCGCCGCCGCGCGGAGCACGCGCTCAGGCACGGCAGTCACCCCCCGGCTTCAGCGTGGCCCGCAGCGGCGTGACCAGGGACTGTCGCAGCAGGGCGGGGACGCCGTCCGCATGTGGCTCCCGCAGGTGCAGCACAAGCGTGTGGCGGGATCCGGCGGGCAGCTCCACGAACAGGGTGAAGACGGAGTGGCCTCGCTCGACGTCGGACGCGAACGACGCCTGGCGCCCGTCCAGCGTGGCCCCGGTGAGGGTGGCTCCGACCCCTGCGTAGTAGGACACTTGCAGCCGGTTGTCACCGGGGCGGGTCCGGTAGGGCGGAGCATCGACCCGCTGCGTGACGTACTGGGGCAGTCCGGATGCCGGGGCCCGGTTGGCCAGCGTCACGGTCACCGTGACCGGGCGGTCGCCGCCGGGGCAGCCCTCGGCCTTCCAGACCAGGCTGCGATCCAGGTAGTAGTCCAGCTTGGTGCCGGCCGCATTGTTCACCACCAGCCCTGCGAAGGGACCGGGGGTGGCCGGGAGGGTGCCCGATACGGGGTGCGACTCGAGGAGTTGTTGTTCCGCTCCGTGGGCGCTCCATGCCTTCAGTCGGCCGTCCCGTTGGGCGTCGTACACGGCGAGGAGCAGCGCGGGGAGGCTGTGGACGTCGTTGGCCGCGGCCATCAGCCGCCCGGCGGCGGCGCGGGCCGCGTCGACGAAGAACGCCTTGCGCCGGGTGGTGTCGTCGTAGACCGCGTAGCTGGCCCTTTCGGTGAGGTCCACGACGTTGTCGGCCGTGAGCTTGGTGCCGTCGGGCATGCTCGCCGGGCCGGTGACGCGCAGGAGAAGGCTCAAGGTGACGGGGTCGACGGCGAGAACGCCGTCCACGCGCGCGCCGGTGTGCTGACGCCAGGCCGCGGCCCAGATGCGGGCCGCGTAGGGGAAGTGCGGGCTCAGGTTGGAGTTGGGCCACATGCTGGTGGGGCGGTACCGCAGGTAGCGGGCCGGGAAGTCGGGTCCCAGAGAGATGTTCGCCTTCGCGTCGGTCATCTCGGTGTTGTTGCCGAACCGCTCGAAGGACAGGTGGCCCCGGTCGGCCCGCAGTACGGCGAAGGCCCCGGGCACGCCCCCGGTGCCGCGTGCCTCGGCGATGTTCTGGAAAGCGAGGAAGTAACGTCGTTGCCCCTGTGCGCCGAGCATCGACGGCAGGACGCGGGCCGCCAGGGAGACGTCGTTCATCGCAGGGGCGAGGCGGTCCAGTTGCCGCTCGAGTCCGGCTCGGGCCCGGTCGGCCGTCGGCAGCCAGGTGGACCGCGGAAGCCCGTGCACGTCGGCCTGCACCTCGGCCGCGACACGTGCGGCTCGGACGACTTCCGGCGCGTGCGTCTGCAGTGCCATGAGGGCTTCGGACATTCCGTCGCCGGCGCTGTCCGGCCTGGGCGCCGGCAGAGCGCGCGCCAGCGGGTACAGCACCTCGCCGGCCAGTCGGTCCGCTGCGTACGCGGCACCGCGCACCGTTCGGAACGGCTCTCCCAAGACAGGCAGCAGGGCGGCGGAGTACCACGCCGGGCCGGTGGTGAGGCGATACGCCCGAGCGGCATGGGTGGCCGCGGAACGCACACTCTGTTCACGGTCCCGGGCGGACGTGGGCTGCGCACCGGAGCCGGACGCGGGCGCCACCGAGTGTCGCAGTGCGTCGAGGTCCCGCTGGGCAGCGAGCATTTCCCAGCGGGCGAACAGTCCGGTGACACCGATCCAGACGGCGCCGGCCAGCGCGACCAGTGCGATGGCCACCAGGGCGCTTCTGAGGACGCGACGGCGGCCCCCTGCCCGGTCGCGGGAGCGGCCGGACCGGGGCATCCGGACGGCGTCCCGACCGTGGTCGGGACGCCGTGGCTCCGCCGTACGGATGTCTTGGTCGGTCATGAACTGCGGCGACGGCGTACGGCCAGCATCGTGCCGCCACCCACTGCGACCAGCGTGGCCGCGACGCCGCCGAGGGCCATGGCCTCCTCGTCGCCCGTGTTCGCGAGGCCCGGACGGTTCTGCTGCCCCGTTCCGCCGGAAAGGCCGCGCCGGTCGGGTCCACCGCGTCCGTCGGACTCATCGGATCCGTGGTGGTGTCCGCTGGGCTTGTGGGGCTTGTGGGGTTTGTGGGGCCCGCCGGACGCGGCCAGCACCGTGATGGGGAGGGTGAACGTCCGGTTGGGACGGTAGGCGCGCGCTTTGAGGGTGTGGTCTCCCGGTGTGACCCGTCGGGGAATGGTCACGGTGACCAGGGCATTCCCGTCCGGGTCCGCCTTGAACCTGGCCAAGACGATCTCACGCGACGCAATCGACAGGGTGGCCGGCTGCCCACCTGCGAGACCCGAGACGCTGACGTCCACCGGGTCTCCGGCAGTCACCGTGTTGCCGGGGTTGTTGGGCAGGGACAGACCCGGGGGCGGGTTGTACTGAGCATGGGCGGTCGTCGCCCCTACCAGCGGCATGGCGACGAGCACGGCAGCCGATGCTGCCGATGCCAGCGCAACCCGCCATCTCGGCGATGATGTCATCTTCGTTCGCTCTCCTCGACTTCGGTGACTTCCCTACGGGTCAGGCTGCGTAGCGTCAGCCATATCTAGACCTAGATACATGGAATTAGTGGGACATATCGCCACCGACTGGCGCGGCCGGGGCAGAAGGCACCGGATGATGTAGCGCCCGCTCCTCGATGGCCCACCGGGCTGGTCCGACGGGGTGACGGCGCGGTGTCAGTCGCCAGGTCCGTTCGACGGGTGCGTGGGGTGGCTCCCCCAGTTGAAGTAGGCGAATGCCTATGTTCGGCTGCACGCATAGGGAACAGAACATCCCATTCGGGGTGGTTCCCTCGGTCTATGAGGGGTGCAGCTTGGAACTCCACGATTTCCTGAGGGCTCTTGCCAGACGCTGGCCGACCGTCGTGGTCTGCCTGGTTCTCGCGATCGGGGCGGCGCTCGTCACAACCGCCCTGAGCACTCCGGTCTACGAGGCCAGGACCCAGCTCTTCGTCGCCACCCGTACCGGCGAGGACACCATGCAACTGAACCAGGGGCAGAGCTTCTCGCAGGCTCGAGTGCAGTCCTACGCCGAGATCGTGACGACTCGTCAGGTGACCGCTCCGGTGGTGAAGGAGTTGAGGCTGCGCACCACACCGGAGGAACTGGCGTCCCGGATCACCGCCCAAGCCCCGCTCAACACCGTGCTCATCGACATCACCGTGAAGGACACCGTGCCACAGCGTGCGGCGCGCATCGCCAACGCTGTTGCGGGCCGGTTCAGTTCGGTCGTCGAACGGCTGGAGACGCCCAGGCGTGCGGTCGGCTCGGAGCGGTCGGCCAGGAGTCGCACTTCGCCCGTCTCCCTGGGCGTGACCCAGGAGGCCGTGGCCCCTACCGGTCCGGTCTCGCCCCGCCCGATGCTGAACCTGGCCGCAGGCGTGCTCGGCGGCTTGTTGCTGGGGGCCGGGCTCGTCGCCCTGCGCGAGACGCTCGACACCACACTCAAGACCGGCGAGGCGCTCGGCGAGTTCACCGCGCTGCCGGGCCTCGGCACCATCCCCTACGACAGGAACGCCCCCAAGCAGCCGCTCGTCACCACCGACGTGCACTCCAAGCGCGCCGAGGCCTTCCGCAAGCTGCGCACCAACCTGCAGTTCTCGCAGGTCGACGACCCGCCCCGGATCATCGTGGTGACGAGTTCGGTGCCCGGTGAGGGCAAGACCAACACCGCCGTGAACCTCGCCCTTTCGCTCGCCGAGGCCGACGTCTCCACCTGCCTGGTCGACGGCGACCTGCGCCGGCCGTGCGTGGCCCCGACCTTCGGTCTCGTCCAGGACGCCGGTCTGACCACGGTGCTCATCGGGCAAGCCCGCATCGAGGACGTGATGCAGCAGGCCGGCCGGCTCTCGGTGCTCGCCGCCGGCGCCGTACCGCCGAACCCCACGGAGTTGCTGACCTCGGCGCGTATGGAGGAGGTGTTGCGCGACCTGGCCGACACCTACGAGGTCGTGATCGTCGACACCGCGCCGTTGTTGCCGGTCGCCGACACCGTCGGCCTCGCCTCGCTCGCGCAGGGCGCGCTGCTCGTCGTGCGCGCCGCGAAGACCAGCCGGGACCAGGTCCGCACCGCCGCGGAATCGCTGGACCGCGTGGGTGTCCGTGTCCTCGGCACCGTCTTCAGCATGGCTCCGGTTCCCAAGGGCGCCCGCTACGGCCACTACGGAACCTACGGACAGTACGGCGAACTGCCCGCCCCCCGTACCTCGGCTCCGCGGGACGAGGCCGTCGCGCCCGCCGGGGCGCGTCGCACGAGCGAGAAATGACCCGGGTCCTGTTCGTCTGCACGGGCAACGTGCACCGATCGGTGTTCGCCGAGCGGCTGCTGGCCGCGCGGCTCCCGCCCGGCTCGGCCGTGCGGCCGGAGAGCGCCGGTACCGAGGCGCGGCCCCGGCCCGGCATGGCGAGCTCCACCAGGGCCGTGCTGGAGAAGCTGGGCGGCGACGGCTCCGACTTCGCCGCCCGCCCGCTCACCGCGCCGCTCGTCGCGGGAGCGGCCCTGGTGCTCGGGCTCGCCCGCGAGCACCGGGAGGCGGCCGTGCGGCTCGCGCCGTCGGCGATGCGGCGCTGCTTCACCCTGAAGGAGTTCGTGCGCCTCGCCGCGGGGGGAGTCGACCGGCTGCCGGTCGGGGAAGATCCGGGCGGTGCGGTACCGGGGGTGAAAAGCCCGGGGACGGCGACCGGCGGAGTCCCGGGCGGGAGGGGCTTGGAGGCCGACGACGGCGGGGCCCCGGGCCGGGAAGGTCCGGGAGCCGGGTCCGGCGGAGTGCGGGGCAGGAGTGGCCGGGTGGCCGGGACCGCTGGGGTACCGGATGGGAAGGGCCTGGTGAAGGGCCTGGTGGCCGGCTCTGACGAGGTCCCGGGCCGGGAAAGGCCGGGGGCGGGGCATGGCCGAGAGAGACAGGGCACCCTGCTCGGCGGCGTGTCGGCCGGAAACGGTGCGGCGGCCGGGTGCGACAGGGTCCCGGGCCGGGAAGGCCCGGCGGCGGGGGGAGGTTTCACCATGGTGGTGGCTGCCGCAGCCGCCCGCCGGGGTACCGCCGCCCCGGTCCCCGCCGCCGAGGACGACATCGAGGACCCCTGGGCGCAGCCCTACGACGTGCTCTACGAGTGCGCCCGCGAGATCGACAGGGCGGTGAGCAGGCTCGCCCTGCTGCTGGGCGGTGGTGGCGCGAGCGCATGAGTCCGGCACGGTCCTGTCGGCCGTGACCTGCGGCGTTTCCTTGGTTGCCGTGCAGCGTCGGACAAAAGTTGAGTCGATCCGACTCAGGTCTGTTGACGCCGCACCGACCCTCGTGCATCCTTGAGCCTGTTCCACTCAAGTCAGCTGGAGGAATCACCATGGCACGTGCGGTCGGCATCGACCTGGGCACGACTAACTCCGTCGTCAGCGTTCTGGAGGGCGGCGAGCCCACCGTCATCACCAACGCCGAGGGTGCCAGGACCACGCCGTCCGTCGTCGCCTTCGCCAAGAACGGCGAGGTGCTCGTCGGCGAGGTGGCCAAGCGTCAGGCGGTCACCAACGTGGACCGGACCATCCGCTCCGTGAAGCGCCACATGGGCACCGACTGGAAGATCCAGCTGGACGGGAAGGACTTCAACCCGCAGCAGATCTCCGCGTTCATCCTGCAGAAGCTCAAGCGGGACGCCGAGGCCTACCTGGGCGAGAAGGTGACCGACGCGGTCATCACCGTCCCCGCCTACTTCAACGACTCCGAGCGTCAGGCGACGAAGGAGGCCGGCGAGATCGCGGGCCTGAACGTTCTTCGTATCGTCAACGAGCCCACCGCGGCCGCGCTCGCCTACGGCCTCGACAAGGACGACCAGACCATCCTCGTCTTCGACCTCGGTGGCGGCACCTTCGACGTGTCCCTCCTGGAGATCGGTGACGGCGTCGTCGAGGTGAAGGCCACCAACGGCGACAACCACCTCGGTGGTGACGACTGGGACCAGCGCATCGTCGACTACCTGGTCAAGCAGTTCGCCAGCGGTCACGGCGTGGACCTCGGCAAGGACAAGATGGCGCTCCAGCGCCTCCGTGAGGCCGCGGAGAAGGCCAAGATCGAGCTGTCCTCGTCCACCGAGACCTCGATCAACCTGCCGTACATCACCGCGTCCGCCGAAGGCCCGCTGCACCTGGACGAGAAGCTCACCCGGGCGCAGTTCCAGCAGCTGACGGCCGACCTGCTCGAGCGCTGCAAGACGCCGTTCCACAACGTCATCAAGGACGCCGGCATCTCCATCAACGAGATCGACCACGTCGTCCTCGTGGGTGGCTCGACCCGTATGCCCGCCGTCGCCGAGCTCGTCAAGGAGCTGACCGGCGGCAAGGAGGCCAACAAGGGTGTGAACCCGGACGAGGTCGTCGCCATCGGCGCCTCGCTGCAGGCCGGTGTCCTCAAGGGCGAGGTCAAGGACGTCCTGCTGCTGGACGTGACCCCGCTGTCCCTGGGTATCGAGACCAAGGGCGGCATCATGACCAAGCTGATCGAGCGCAACACCACGATCCCGACCAAGCGGTCCGAGATCTTCACCACGGCCGAGGACAACCAGCCGTCCGTGCAGATCCAGGTCTACCAGGGCGAGCGCGAGATCGCGGCGTACAACAAGAAGCTCGGCATGTTCGAGCTGACCGGTCTGCCGCCGGCCCCGCGCGGTGTCCCGCAGATCGAGGTGTCCTTCGACATCGACGCCAACGGCATCATGCACGTCACGGCGAAGGACCTCGGCACCGGCAAGGAGCAGAAGATGACCGTCACCGGCGGCTCCTCGCTCCCGAAGGACGAGGTCGACCGGATGCGCCAGGAGGCCGAGCAGTACGCGGAGGAGGACCACCGCCGCCGCGAGGCCGCCGAGACCCGCAACCAGGGCGAGCAGCTCGTCTACCAGACGGAGAAGTTCCTCAAGGACAACGAGGACAAGGTCCCGGCCGAGATCAAGGCCGAGGTCGAGTCCGCCGTCGCCGAGCTGAAGGAGAAGCTCAAGGGCGAGTCCGCCGAAGGTGACAACACGGCCGAGATCCGCAGCGCCACGGAGAAGGTCGCGGCCGTCTCGCAGAAGCTCGGCCAGGCCATGTACGCCGACGCCCAGGCCGCGGGCGGTGCCGGTGACGCCGGTGCCGGCCAGGCGAAGGCTGACGACGACGTCGTCGACGCCGAGATCGTCGACGAGGACCGTAAGGACGGTGCCGCGTGACGGAGGAGACCCCGGGCTTCGAGGAGAAGCCCGACGTCCCCTCCGGCGCCACCCCTGATGACGCCGAGCCGCAGGCCGCCTCCCCCTCTTCGGAGGAGGCGGCGGCCCCGGCGGGGGACGCAAGCGCACAGACCGCCGGTCTGGTGGCCCAGCTCGACCAGGTGCGCACGGCGCTCAATGAGCGCACGACGGACCTTCAGCGCCTCCAGGCCGAGTTCCAGAACTACCGCCGCCGCGTCGAGCGCGACCGGATCGCGGTCAAGGAGATCGCCATCGCGAACCTCCTGACCGAGCTCCTGCCCGTGCTCGACGACATCGGCCGCGCACGGGACCACGGCGAGCTCGTCGGCGGCTTCAAGTCCGTCGCCGAGTCGCTGGAGACCGTCGCGGCGAAGATGGGTCTGCAGCAGTTCGGCAAGGAGGGCGAGCCCTTCGACCCGACGATCCACGAGGCCCTGATGCACTCGTACGCGCCGGACGTCACCGAGACGACGTGCGTGGCGATTCTTCAGCCCGGGTATCGCTTCGGCGAGCGCACCATCCGCCCCGCGCGGGTGGCCGTCGCCGAGCCGCAGCCGGGGGCGCAGACGGTCAAGGCCGAGGAGACGACCGAGACGGGCGACGACAAGGAGAGCGGTGGCCCGGACGAGGGCTGACGTACACCCATACGGCATAGGGAAGGAGGGACGTCGGGGATGAGCACCAAGGACTTCATCGAGAAGGACTACTACAAGGTCCTCGGCGTCCCCAAGGACGCCACCGAGGCCGAGATCAAGAAGGCGTACCGGAAACTCGCCCGCGAGTTCCACCCGGACGCCAACAAGGGCAACGCCAAGGCGGAGGAGCGCTTCAAGGAGATCTCCGAGGCGAACGACGTCCTCGGCGACCCCAAGAAGCGCAAGGAGTACGACGAGGCCCGCGCCCTCTTCGGCAACGGCGGCTTCCGCCCCGGTCCCGGCGCGGGCGGCTCGTTCAACTTCGACCTGGGCGACCTCTTCGGCGGCCAGGGCGGCGCCGGCGCCGGGGGAGGCTTCGGCGGCGGGCTCGGTGACGTCTTCGGGGGCCTGTTCAACCGCGGCGGCGGCGCAGGCACGCGTACGCAGCCGAGGCGCGGCCAGGACATCGAGTCCGAGGTCACGCTGAGCTTCATGGAGGCGGTGGACGGCGCGACCGTACCGCTGCGCATGTCCTCGCAGGCGCCCTGCAAGGCCTGCTCGGGCACCGGCGACAAGAACGGCACGCCCCGTGTGTGCCCGACCTGTGTCGGCACCGGCCAGGTGGCGCGCGGCTCGGGCGGCGGCTTCTCGCTGACCGACCCCTGCCCGGACTGCAAGGGCCGGGGCCTGATCGCGGAGAACCCGTGCGACGTCTGCCACGGCAGCGGCCGGGCGAAGTCGTCCCGGACGATGCAGGTCCGCATCCCCGCGGGCGTCTTCGACGGGCAGCGCATCCGGCTGCGCGGCAAGGGCGCGCCCGGCGAGCGGGGCGGCCCGGCCGGCGACCTGTACGTCGTCGTGCACGTAAACCCGCACCCGGTCTTCGGCCGCAAGGGCGACAACCTGACGGTGACCGTGCCCGTGACGTTCGCGGAGGCGGCGCTCGGCGCCGACATCCGGGTGCCCACCCTCGGCGGGCCCCCGGTGACGCTGAAGCTGCCCCCGGGCACGCCCAACGGGCGCACCATGCGCGCTCGCGGCAAGGGCGCGGTCCGCAAGGACGGCACCCGCGGCGACCTCCTCGTCACCGTCGAGGTGAGTGTCCCCAAGGACATGACGGGGAAGGCTCGTGATGCGCTGGAGGCGTATCGCGAGGCGACTGCGGGCGAGGACCCGCGAGCGGAGCTGTTCCAGGCCGCGAAGGGAGCATGAGGACGCCATGGATGGGATCGGCCGTCGACGCAACCCGTACGAACTGACCGAGGAGACCCCGGTCTACGTCATCTCGGTGGCGGCCCAGCTCTCCGGACTGCACCCGCAGACGCTGCGCCAGTACGACCGCCTTGGGCTCGTGTCCCCGGACCGTACGGCCGGCCGGGGCCGGCGCTACTCGGCCCGCGACATCGAACTGCTCCGTCAGGTGCAGCAGTTGTCGCAGGACGAGGGCATCAACCTGGCCGGCATCAAGCGCATCATCGAACTGGAGAACCAGGTCGCCGCGCTCCAGTCCCGTGTCGCGGAGCTTCAGGCCGCGCTCGACGGCGCGGCGGCGGCGATGCGCCAGCGCGAGGCCGCGGTACACGCCTCGTACCGCCGTGACCTGGTGCCGTACCAGGAGGTCCAGCAGACCAGCGCGCTGGTGGTGTGGCGGCCGAAGCGGCAGCAGTCGTCGGACTGAGGCACGGACGACACCGAAGGGGCCCGGAGGTCGGGACAGACCTCCGGGCCCTTTCGCGTAGGGTCTCCAGCAGCACGGGGTTGCCACACCCCTCCAGCACGGTGCGGTGGAGGAGGCGGTGGGCCTCGGCCCATGCCTTGAGGAGCTCGGTGAAGAAAGCACCGTGGATCCGTTCCGCGACGAGAGAATGGTCAGCCTCAGCGACCTCGAGCCCGGGCCGAACGGCGCGAGCGCGGTCGTACGGCGCATCGGGGAGCCGATCCAGACCGACCGCCAGCTGATGTACGCCCTGCGGCACGCCGGGGTGCAGTCCGGCGCGGTCGTGGACGTGACGTCGTCGCCCGGCGGCGTGATGGTCGGCAGCGGTGGGGAGCCCGCCGAACTCACCCCGCAGACCGCCGCGTACGTCTTCGTGGCCGAGCGCTGAGCCCAGCCGGGCGCCGGCCCATGCCGTGGCCCGTGCACAAGGATGGCCCTCGGCCATGGTCGTGGCCGAGGGCCATCCTCGGTGCAGCAACCCGCATTGGTCCGCCCGCAGGACCCCGTCGATCACCGGCTTGTACGGCTCCAGCGCAGTCGGCCGCGGCGGTGGAACCTTCCGCGGCTTCGGCCGGACCGAGTCCACCGCCTTGCGGACCGAAGGACAACGCGGAGGCGACGTTCTACGTCAACGGCAACGACCGCTACACCGACACGGACCTGAGCAACGGCACGACGTACTACTACGCCGTCGCCTCCGTCAACGCCGCCGGACTGGAGTCGTCCCTGTCACCGGAGGTGTCGGCGACCCCGAGGACCTGAGGGGCACTTGCCACGGGAGCATCGGGGTGCTCATGGTGAAATGCCTGGTGACGCCGGGGCTGGTCGAGCGGTACACGCGGTAGGCCGTCCTCGTGGATGCGGCCCTGAGGCCCGACGGGGAGGCAGGCGGGGTCCCGTCGACGGTGGTGACGGCACGGTCGGCGGTGCCGGCCGACTCGTTGTCGGCCTTGTCGTAGGCGCGGACCTCGTAGTAGTAGGTCTCGCCGGTCTGCGGCACGGTCGAGTCCGTGTACGAGGTGGAGGTGGTCGTGGCGAGCGGCTTGGCGGGGTAGGAGCCGCCCTTGAGACGGCGGTGGACGCGGTAGCCCGCGAGGTCCATTTCCTTGTTCCTGGACCAGGTGAGCGTGGTCTTTCCGGCGGCCTTGTCGTACCGAGACGGAAATCCCCGTAGGTGTCCGGGGCTTGACCTTGTCGACGGTGGCCGAAGTGCGGGGGGTGTAGCCGAACGCGACGTTCGCCGTTCCGGTCCAGTTGACGAAGTCGATCCGCAGGGTGTGCCTGCCGGAGGGGACGGTGACGTTGACCGTCTTCTTCACCGTCGACGACACGTTCTTCCACAGGTCCACCTTGCGTGTGCCGTCGAGGTAGACCCGGATGCCGTCACGGGCGGCGGCCGTCAGCGCGAAGGGTCCGCCGGAGCCGAAGTCGCGGGTGACGGTCCAGCGGACGCCGAAGTTGTTCCTGGGCAGACCCGAAGCCGGAACCCCGGTGCCCCCGTTCTGGTCGACCTTCGAGTCGCAGTCCGTCGTTTTCGGCGAGCCCGAAAAGGTGGTGTTCGCGAAGAACTGCCGTTTGCAGACGGGTGATGCGCAGTTCACCGCGTCCTCGGCGGTGGGCGCGGCGGTAAGCAGGGCGCCCCCGACAGCGACCGCAAGGGTCGCCGCGAGCCCCGTGCCCGAAGCGTCTCCGGCGGGCGGGCGGGCGTGGCCGTTGTCACTCCCCCTCGTGACGGACGGCGCCATGACGGCTGTGAGCGCCGAGGATCACGACTCGCGACAAGGTCGGTTGGCTGTAAGGGGTATGACCCCTGGGTGTGGAGACTGTGCGCACGCTCGCGTGATGTAGATCACGTTTGCTGCTTCGGCCGAACGTCCAGCCTTCTCAGGCAAGTTGACTGACCGTCGGTCGCCGGATCCGCCCAGGTCGGGGATCAAATCTCCATCGCACGAAGGTTTGGCAATGGCCTGTGTACCGCACTCTTTTGGTCTTCACTTGACTTCCACGCGGATGCTGTTGCCATCTCGTTAACCCGTACTCCTTGACGCTGCATACCGTCGCCGCGTTGGCTTTCAGCCACGTGGGTCGCAATGCTGCTCCCCCGCCCGGAAGGCATCTGATGTGAACGCTCGTACCACCCGTAGGACCGCCGTGCGTCGTACCGCCATAGCCCTGGCCGCCTCGGCGTCGGCCGTCTCGCTCGCCGCATGCGGCGTCATCGACGGAGTCGGCGGGAACAGCAGCTCCGCGAGCCCGAAGAAGGGCGACGACATCACGGTGGGTCTTCTCCTGCCCGAGAAGGAGAACCCGCGGTACGACAAGTTCGACTACCCCATCATCAAGAAGCAGGTGCTCTCCCTCACCAACAACAAGGGCAAGGTCGTCTACGAGAACGCGGACGCGGACGCGGCCAAGCAGAGCCAGCAGCTCGACCAGATGATCGCCGACAAGGTCGATGTGCTGCTGGTCGACGCGGTGGACGCCAAAGCCATCGTCCCGGGCGTGAAGAAGGCGAAGGACGCCGGCATTCCGGTCATCGCCTACGACCGGCTCGCACAGGGCCCCATCGATGCGTACATCTCCTTCGACAACGAACTGGTCGGCCAGGTGCAGGGCCGCGCCCTCGTCGACAAGCTCGGTGGCAACGCAGCGACCAGCAAGATCGTCATGATGAACGGCTCGCTCACCGACCCGAACGCGGCGCAGTTCAAGCAGGGTGCGCTCAGCGAACTCCAGGGCAAGGTGAACATCGTCGAGAGGTACGACACCAAGGACTGGAAGCCGGAGAACGCCAAGGCGAACATGGCCTCGGCGATCCGGGCCGTCGGGGCGAACAACATCGCCGGTGTCTACTCCGCGAACGACGGCATGGCCGGCGCCATCATCGACGCGTTGAAGGAGGCGGGCGTCAGCAAGCTCCCGCCGGTGACCGGGCAGGACGCGGCCCTGGACGCGGTGCAGCGGATCATCTCGGGGGAGCAGTACATGAGCGTGTACAAGTCGTACCCGGAGGAGGCGAACAACGCCGCGGAGATGGCGGTGTCCAAGGTTCAGGGCCGCTCTATCGAGTTCGACGCGCTGACCCGTGACAAGGTCGACAGCCCGACGCAGAAGAAGATCCCGTCGATGCTGGTGCCGGTGGTCGCGCTCACCACGGACAACATCAAGGACACGGTGATCCAGGACGGCATCTACACCGTCAAGGAGATCTGCACCGCGAAGTACAAGGCGGCCTGTACGGCGATCGGCCTGAAGTAGCGCTCAGGGGGCGCCCGCGACGATCGCTCGGTCAGGATCGGCCGCAATGACCGAGATCGTGCTGATGTCCGACCCGAAGCTCGCCGCGATACCCGTCATGGACTCCGGAGAGCCGCTCGTCGACGTGCGGCTCTCCCGGGGCCTCGTGGCCGACGAGCGCAAGCGGGACGACGACGGGGCGTACGCACAGCTGCGGACCGGGGTACCGGAGCGGCTCGTGAAGGCCGGCGAGCTGCTGCCGGACGGGCTACGGCTGCTGTTCGTCGAGGGCTACCGGCCTCCAGCGCTTCTACTTCGTGCGGTACACCGGCGAACTGCGGGCGGCCAACCCCGGCCGGTCCCCCGAGCGACTGCGCGCCGCGGCCAGCCGTTATGTCTCCCCGCCCGGGATCGCTCCGCACAGGGCGGGCGCGGCCGTCGACCTGACCCTCGTCGACGCAGACGGCCGCGAGGTGGACATGGGCACCCGCGTGAACGCGGATCCGGAGGAGAGCGACGGGGCCTGGTACACGGCCGCGGGCAACATCACCGAGCGGGCTCCGGCGAACCGCGCCCTGCTCGGCGACGCGCTCAGCGCGGCCGGACTCGTCAACTACCCGACCGAGTGGTGGCACTGGTCGTACGGCGACTGGTAGTGGGCTTGGGCGACCGGCGCGGCTCACGCGCTGTACGGGCCGAGGGAGCCCGGTGTGTGACGCCGTGCGCCGGGGCCGTTCTTTCGGGGGCGCTTTCACGCCACCCGCGTGAACTCCACGGTCACCTCCGGCGGTCCGCCGACGAAGGCGTACGTCACACCCCGCGGTCGGTGAAGGACCGGGCCATCTGGTCGGCCCGGAACCGCAGTTCACCCGGCTCGATCGGCTGCAGCGCCGCAAGCACCGGCTCGTAGGCGGTCCTGACCTCACCCGGCCGCTCAAACATCTCGTCCCACGCGTCGGCCAACCCGTACGCGTCAAATATGTCCGCCATGGCCTGACGTCAAGTGCGTCACGTAACGTGCCGATCACTCGGTGAATTCCGGCAGCGCACACGATCGTGCGCCGCGGTGCGGGTGTTGGCGCCGTCAGCTTCATGCAGTTGGAAGTTCCGGAGGTGGGGAGCATCCGGGAGATTCCGGGTCATTCACGGGCGTTGAGGCGGGGGAGCCGTGTTGCGGAGGCGGGCGGGTCCGCGCATAGTTGCGCTGCGAAGGCGTGCGGGGCGCGGCGCGGACGGAGTCCGTCCGGGCGCGCGTGAGGACGTCGCTGGTGAGCTGCATCGCTCAGGACGCTGGAGCCAGGAGTGGTTCGGAGCCAGGAGCGGGAGCCCGCGAGTGAGCCGGCATCGGCGCCCCGGCGGCGAACCGAGCGCAAAAATCAGGGGTGGAAGATGGCCGGGCAGGGGACGGACGCGCATCCGCACGGCGCTGACCGGCTCTGCGAGGCCGGCAACCGCGTGTACTCCCGGGCCGTACGCCGGGGCCGGGTGCCCCGTGCCGACGCCGAGCCGGTGCCCTGCCTGCTGGAACTCGCGCTGCTGCACCCGGACCCCGACGACATGGACTGGCTGGTGCCGACCTCCCCGCAGGAGGTCATGACCCGGCTGCTGCGCGGCGTGCACGAGGAGGTGAGCGCGAGTCAGGCGCGGGTCGGGGCGGCGGTGGCCGCGGTCGAGTGGTACGCCGGGCTCGGCGGCCGCGAGCAGGGATCGGCGGAGGGCGTGGCGATCCGGGTCCTGGACGGGCTGCCGCGGATCCGCGCCGCCATGGACGAGGCGACGGAGCAGTGCACGGCCGAGGTGCTCACGGTGCAGCCGGGCGGCATCCGCCGCGAGGACGAGCTCTCCGAGGGGCTGCACCGGGCGCTGGAGATGCGCCGCAGGGGCGTGCGCATGCGCGACCTGTACACGCATGTCGCCCGGCACGGCCAGGGCCTGCACAACTACATGGAGCTGATGGGCGACGCGGCCGAGGCGCGCACCCTGGACGAGGTGCCCGAGCGCCTGATCCTCTTCGACCGCACGGTCGCCTTCATCCCGGCGAACACGGACCGCACCATCGCGCTGGAGCTGCGCCACCCGGCGCTGATCGACTACCTGGTGACCGTCTTCGAGCGCCTGTGGCGGCTGGCGATCCCGCTCACCTCCCCGCTCCCGGACACGGGCATCGACGGCATCACCCACCGGGAGCGCTCGATCGCGGCGCTGCTCGCGGAAGGCCACCAGGACGCGGTGGTGGCCGAACGTCTGGGCATCAGTGTCCGTACCTGCCGTGCGCACATCGCCCGGCTCTCGGAGACCCTGGGCGCGGCGAGCCGGACGCAGCTGGGCGTCCGTATCGCCCAGGCGGGCCTGGACGGCCCCGTGCGCTCGCCCGAACTGCTCCCGGTCACCGCTCCTGGTGCTCCAGAATCCCCGACCGGCCTATGAGGTAGCCGAGCTGCGCCCTGCTCCCGCTGCCGAGGACGGCGGCGAGCTTGGCGATGTGGACGCGGGCGGTGCGCACGTTCATCCCGAGGCGGTCGGCGATGACGGTGTCGGTGTGACCCTCGACGAGGAGGCTCGCGATGGCGCGCTGGCGCGGGGTGATGCCGTTCAGGACGGGCTGCGGGGCCGCTTCGGGGCACATCGGGGTGGCCAGCCGCCACAGCCGGTCGAAGGTGACGGCGAAGAAACCGACCAGGGCGGGTTGGCGGATTTCGAGCGCGAGGGAGCGGTCCTTGCTGGCGGGAATGAACGCCACCGTGCGGTCGATGACCACCAGGCGGTCGGTCACCTCGTCGAGCGTGCGCGCCTGGGCGTCGCCGTCGAGCTGTTCGTAGCGGGCGAGGATGGCCTGCGAGTGGCGCAGGGTGTGCTGGTAGAGGGCACGGATGCGGCCGCCGCGGTCGAGGAAGGCCTGGTCGCGCTGCCAGGACTGGGCGAGGGCTTCCGCGTTCCGGCCGGTGTGGGGCTGGATGGCGAGCAGTTCCCGCGAGGCGTGCGCCATGGCCTCGGAGATGGCCAGGTTGATCCGCTTCAGACCGCTGAGGACCGTGACCGACGGGCTGCTCGCCGGCTCCGTGAGACGGCCGTCGATCCGCATGAGCGGCTCGAACACGGCGGTCAGCCGGGCCTCGTGCCGTCGCTCGTCCGCGATGCGTTCCTCGGAGGTCCGCAGCAGCCGGTGCAGTGCGACGGCCGGGGCGACGGGCTCGAGCCACAGCGTGTCCTCGGCGGCCGGATGGAGCAGCCCGAAGTCGACCAGGCACGGGGCCGCACCGGTGTCCCGGGCGGGCACGCGCCCTTCCCGTAGCGCCCGTTCGTACAGCTGCGATCCGGCGGCGCACAGGTCCTCCACGCCGTGTTCCTGGTGCGACGCCGGGGTCACTCGGTGATTCCCTCCTGTTGGCGGACTCCTGATTCTGTGCCGGGCGGCCGGATCGGCCCGGCACTGATCCGCGCGATCGCGCCACTGGGCGTGCGGGTACCCGTCACTGAGGGTGGCTTTCTCCCGGAACCGAGTGATTCTGGCTCAGGATCCCCGACTGTGCTATGAGGTAGCCGAGTTGGGCGCGGCTTCCGCTGCCGAGGGCCGTGGCCAGCTTGGCTATGTGGGCGCGGCACGTCCGCACGTTCATGCCCAGCCGACGGGCGATGGCCTCGTCGACGTGGCCCTCCACGAGGAGCTTGGCGATGGAGTGCTGGATGTCCGTGATGCCGTCCGGATCGGTTTCGTAGGGGGTTCCCGCTCTCAGCGGCACCGCCCGTCCCCACATGAACTCGAAGACCTTGATCAAGTAGCCGACGAGACCCGGGTGGCGGAGTTCCAGGGCGACCTGGCGGTCGTCGCGGATCGGTATGAACGCGACGGTCTCGTCGCAGATGATGAGGCGCTCGACGAGTTCGTCGATGGTGCGGTACTCCGCCTTCCCGTCGGTGAACTGGTCCACGTAGGCCAGCCGCTCCGGGCTGTAGCGGGCCGTGTGCTGGTACAGGGTCCGGATCCGCACGCCGCGTTCGATCAGCGGCTTGTCGCGTTCCAGTCCCTCGATGAGCCTGTGCTCGGGGCGGTGGCCGCTCGGCTGCACCGTGAGCATCTCGTTCTGGCACTGGGCCGTGGCCAGGTCGAGGGCCGCGTTGATGCGGTCGAGCCCTTCCAGCACCGTGATCGAGTGCGTGGGTGCGGTCCCCTGTGCACTGAGTGCCATGAACGGTTCGAAGGCTTCGGCCAGGCTGGTCGACAGCCTCCTGCGCTCGGAGATCTCGCGCTCTATCGGGTTGAGCCGCTGGGCCAGGGCGACCGACGGGGGCACGGGGCGCAACCAGTTCGCATCGTCCGGATCGGGGTGAAGGAGGGCGAACTCCATCAAACACGGAGCCTCTTCCGCATCGGCGCGAGCGATACGTCCCGTGCGCAAGGCGTTCGCGTACAAGCGGCCACCCTCCTCGCACAGTTCGGTCAAGGAGTGGGGATGTGTTGCTTTAGTCGGATTGATTGTCAAATCTCCACCCCCCAGGGTCCTGAACATGCAGGAACATGATGCACCGATTGTGTGGCCATGACGTGCCCGAATGAGCCATCGTCTTATTCGACGGGGGAAGAGGGGACCTTCAAGTGAGGACGAAGCCGACTATGGGTAAGAGAATGCTTCGCTCGGTGCTTGTCGCCACCTTCTCCGCCGTTGTGGCCTTCGGATCACTGAGTGGCCTCTCCGGTACGAGGGGTGACGTGCGCGCGGACAGCGTCTGGTCGTTGGTGCCCGCGTCGCCGGCGGCCGTCGACGACGCCGACGCTCCCGTCCACACGGATGACAGCGTGTGGAGCTGATGTGACCACTCCTCCCGACGACCGCTCGTTCCGGCGGGAAATGGCCACCGCGTACCGCTCCGGCTGGCACTTCATCGACCTCGTCACGGCCGTCCCGCACACCGGTGACTCGCTGATGGTGACGGTGTTCGGGGAGCCCGTCGTCGTCACCAGGGACGACGACGAGGACGTGCGGGCCTACCGGCTTCTGCGGCGGCCTCGGGGGGCGCCGCAGCCCGTGCGGTGTGCCGTACGGTACGGAATGATCTTTGTGAACCTGGACCAGCGTGACCACCGGCTGGCCGAACCGGACAGTCCGGAAGTGAGGACCATCTCAGCCACCCCCCGCAGTGCCTGACGCGATTCCCCCGTCGTAACAGATCGCTCAGGTGCTTCCCCCCGCAGCGGCGTCACCGTGACCTGAACACGGTGACGCCGCTGCAGTTTTGGGGGACATCTCCGGATATCGACCGGAGAGACTGTGGCTGGAATCAGCCGCGCCCCAGTGCCGCGGTGAGGGCGATCTCGATCACCACTCGTGACGGGTTGGGTGTCGGCACCCGTCCGTAGCGCTCGGCATAGCGCCGCTCCGCCTCCGCGATCCGCTCGGGATCCGTCGAGACCCGCGCCCGGCCCTCCAGCGTCGCCCACCGTCGCCCGTCCACCTGGCAGACCGCCACCCGGGCCCCGTCCGGGCCCGCGGCCGCCACGTGTCCCACCTTCGCGCTCGCCTTGTTCGCGATCACCCGAGCGAGGCGCCCCTCGGGGTCGTATGTCACTCCGACCGGAACGACGTGCGGGCCGCCGTCCGGGCGGAGGGTGGTCAGCGTGCACAGGTGCCGCTCCCGCCAGAACCTGAGGTACGAGGCGTCGGGCGTGCCCGGGTCTACGGAGTAAGTGGCCATGGGCGGAACTTAGCCGTTCTCCCTCCCGCCCGACGCCTTGAGTGGAATAGACTCAACTTTGTGTACGTTGCTCTAGTCAGAGTGAAAGAGAGCACGCACCTGAGCGCGGCCGACGCAAGGAGGAGAAGGCGAACGTGGACGCCGAGCTGACCAACAGGAGCCGGGACGCGATCAACGCGGCCAGTAACCGGGCCGTGTCGGAGGGGCACCCGGACCTCACCCCCGCCCACCTGCTCCTCGCGCTGCTCGAGGGGCAGGACAACGAGAACATCATCGACCTGCTGGCCGCCGTCGACGCCGACCAGGCGTCCGTGCGGGCCGGTGCCGAGCGCGTGCTCGCCGGTCTGCCCAGCGTGACCGGCTCGACCGTCGCGCCGCCCCAGCCCAACCGCGAGCTGCTCGCCGTGATCGCCGACGCCACGCAGCGCGCCAAGGACCTCGGTGACGACTACCTCTCCACCGAGCACCTGCTCATCGGCACCGCCGCGAAGGGCGGCGCCGCCGGCGACGTACTCTCCCGGCAGGGGGCGAACGCCAAGAAGCTCCTCGACGCATTCCAGAAGACGAGGGGAGGACGCCGGGTGACGACCGCGGATCCCGAGGGCCAGTACAAGGCACTCGAGAGGTTCGGCACCGACTTCACGGCCGCCGCGCGCGACGGCAAGCTCGACCCGGTCATCGGCCGGGACCAGGAGATCCGCCGTGTGGTGCAGGTGCTGTCCCGCCGTACGAAGAACAACCCTGTCCTCATCGGCGAGCCGGGCGTCGGCAAGACCGCTGTCGTGGAGGGGCTCGCCCAGCGGATCGTGAAGGGTGACGTGCCCGAGTCCCTCAAGGACAAGCGGCTTGTCTCGCTCGACCTGAGCGCCATGGTCGCGGGCGCGAAGTACCGCGGTGAGTTCGAGGAGCGGCTGAAGACCGTCCTCGCCGAGATCAAGGACTCCGACGGGCAGATCATCACCTTCATCGACGAGCTGCACACCGTCGTGGGCGCGGGTGCCGGCAGCGACTCCGCCATGGACGCCGGGAACATGCTCAAGCCGATGCTGGCGCGCGGTGAGCTGCGCATGGTCGGCGCGACCACGCTCGACGAGTACCGCGAGCGGATCGAGAAGGACCCGGCGCTGGAGCGGCGCTTCCAGCAGGTGCTGGTCGTCGAGCCGACCGTCGAGGACACCATCGCGATCCTGCGCGGGCTCAAGGGCCGGTACGAGGCCCACCACAAGGTGCAGATCGCGGACAGCGCGCTGGTCGCCGCGGCCACCCTCTCCGACCGGTACATCACCTCCCGCTTCCTGCCCGACAAGGCCATCGACCTGGTCGACGAGTCGGCCTCGCGGCTGCGCATGGAGATCGACTCGTCCCCGGTCGAGATCGACGAGCTCCAGCGGACCGTGGACCGGCTGCGCATGGAGGAGCTGGCGCTGAGCAAGGAGACCGACCAGGCCTCCAAGGAGCGGCTGGAGAAGCTGCGTCGCGACCTCGCCGACAAGGAGGAGGAGCTGCGGGGCCTGACCGCCCGCTGGGAGAAGGAGAAGCAGTCCCTCAACCGCGTCGGTGAGCTGAAGGAGAAGCTCGACGAGCTGCGCGGCCAGGCCGAGCGCGCCCAGCGCGACGGCGACTTCGACACCGCGTCCAAGCTGCTGTACGGCGAGATCCCGGCCGTCGAGAAGGAGCTCGAGGCTGCCTCCGAGGCCGAGGAGGAGGCGTCCAAGGGCACGATGGTCAAGGACGAGGTCGGCTCCGACGACATCGCCGACGTCGTCGCCTCCTGGACCGGTATCCCCGCCGGACGCCTCCTGGAGGGCGAGACGCAGAAGCTGCTGCGCATGGAGGACGAGATCGGCAAGCGGCTCATCGGCCAGGGCGAGGCCGTGCGCGCGGTCTCGGACGCCGTACGCCGCAGCCGGGCCGGCATCGCCGACCCGGACCGACCGACCGGCTCGTTCGTCTTCCTCGGCCCCACGGGCGTCGGCAAGACCGAACTGGCCAAGGCGCTGGCCGACTTCCTCTTCGACGACGAGCGGGCGATGGTCCGCATCGACATGTCGGAGTACAGCGAGAAGCACAGCGTCGCCCGCCTGGTCGGCGCCCCGCCCGGGTACGTCGGCTACGAGGAGGGCGGACAGCTCACCGAGGCCGTACGCCGCCGCCCCTACAGCGTGGTGCTGCTGGACGAGGTCGAGAAGGCGCACCCGGAGGTCTTCGACATCCTCCTGCAGGTGCTGGACGACGGACGCCTGACGGACGGTCAGGGCCGTACGGTCGACTTCCGCAACACCATCCTCGTGCTGACCTCGAACCTGGGCAGCCAGTTCCTGGTCGACCCGTTGTCCAGCGAGGAGGAGAAGAAGGAGCAGGTCCTGGAGGTGGTCCGGGCCTCCTTCAAGCCGGAGTTCCTCAACCGCCTCGACGACCTGGTGGTCTTCTCGGCGCTGACGAAGGACGAGCTGAGCCGGATCGCCCAGCTCCAGATCGACCGCCTGGCCAAGCGGCTGGCCGAGCGGCGCCTGACCCTTCGGATCACGCCCGAGGCGCTGGCCTGGCTCGCGGACGAGGGCAACGACCCGGCATACGGCGCCCGCCCGCTGCGCCGCCTCGTGCAGACCGCCATCGGCGACCGCCTGGCCAAGGAGATCCTGGCCGGGGAGGTCAAGGACGGCGACACGGTCCGGGTGGACACTTTCGGAGACGGGCTGATCGTGGGCCCGGCGTCCGGCAAGACGCTCTGACCGGAGGCGCCGGTCGGCAGTGCAGGCCTGGTGATCTACGAGGGCGGTGCGCCCGCCCTCGTACACCACCGTGATCTCCACCTCGTTGGCGTCGGCCGGTGACTCGGTGCGGACGTCGAGACACAGGTCGTCGCCGCGGCACTCGGTCGACGGTTCCCGGTCCGGGTACGAGGCCGTCAGCCGCCCCGCGACGTCGGAGCGCGGCGGCCGTGTACGCGTACACCGCCCACCCCGACCACACCGGACACATGGCCGTGAAAGCCGCACACGGCCACCACGGGCCCCAGAGGATGTGCGCACGTGTATCGCCCCGTACGCTCCCTCGGTCGGCGGAGATCGGCCAGATCCTGTCAGCCTGCGGCGGACACACCCTGTCCGGGGTTGCCACCCCCCTCCCCGCATGGGGGAGGATGGCGGAATCCGTACGAAGGGAAGAACACGGTGAGCATCGACCCGTCCTCGATTCCTAACTTCGGGGGCCAGCCCGAGCCGCAGCCGCCTGCGGGCCCCGTGGTTCCGGATCAGGACCTCGTGAAGCAGCTCCTGGATCAGATGGAGCTCAAGCACCTCGTCGACGAGGAGGGAGACCTCGTCGCGCCGTGGGAGCAGTTCCGTACGTACTTCATGTTCCGCGGCGAGGGCGACCAGCAGGTCTTCTCGGTGCGGACGTTCTACGACCGGCCTCACAAGATCGACGAGAAGCCGCAGCTGCTGGAGTCCATCGACGACTGGAACCGGCGCACGCTGTGGCCCAAGGTGTACAGCCACACGCACGACGACGGCACCGTCCGCCTCATCGGTGAGGCGCAGATGCTGATCGGGACCGGCGTCAGCCTGGAGCACTTCGTCTCGTCGACCGTCAGCTGGGTGCGGGCCGCCATCGAGTTCGACCGGTGGCTCGTCGAACAGCTCGGCCTCGCGGAGGACGTCGACGACGCGGAGAAGCCCGAGGACGACGAAGAGTAGACCCGGCTAGAGGGGCGACCGGGCCAGCACCACGAGATACGCCCCATAGACGAACGAGAGACCGGCCAGGGCGCTCGCCACAATGGCGGCGTGCCACGGCCGGGCTCTCGCCGTCCGCACCAGGGCCCGCGCCACCACGATGAGCAGGGGAAACGCCGGCAGCAGGAAGCGCGGCTTGGACTCGAAGAACCCGGAACCGCCGAGCGCGACGACCAGCAGCAGACCGCTGTAGACGACGAGCGGCAGCGGGGCGCGGTCGGCGAGCAGTAGCGCGAAGAGCACGGTGCTCCCGCCCACGATCATCAGTGCCATCGGGAAGAGCAGCCGCGTGCCGTGCAGCATCATGTGCTCGGTGAACTGCAGCGAGCCCTGCCCGAAGTCGAAGCGCGACCCCCACAGCCGCTGCACCGTGAAGTAGCCGCGGAGCGGGTCGCCCCTGCGGTGGCCCACCCACAGGACATAGCCGCCCCAGCCGAGCGGTGCGAGCGCCGCGCCTGTCCACAGCCTGTGGGAAACTCCGTGCCCGCGCGCCCGCCACACCTCGTGCGCGGCCGCCGCGAGAACCGCCGCGGCCACCGCGAAGCCATTGGGCCGGGACAGGCCCGCGAGCGCCGCGAGTGCCCCCGCCCAGATCCAGCGCTCGGTGAGGACCGCGTACAGGGACCAGGCGGCGAACGCGGTCAGCACCGGTTCCGTGTAGGCCATCGACAGCACGATGGAGTGCGGGAGCAGGCCCCAGAGCACGACGAGGACGGTGGCCACGGCGGGGCCGTACAGCCGCAGGCCGAGCAGATGGATGCCGTACGCGGCGACCGCGGCGGCCGTCCAGGACACCAGCAGGCCCGCCGTGACGCCGCCCAGCGGGCTGAGGGTGGTGACGGCGCGGATCAGCGCCGGGTACAGCGGGAAGAACGCCAGGTCGTTGTGGATGCCGGTACGGGTGTGCTGGGTGAGTCCGTAGCCGTGCGCGGCGATGCGCAGGTACCAGACGGAGTCCCAGGAGTGTCCGAGCAGGAGCAGGGGCTGCTTGCCCGAGGAGCGGGAGAGGACGGCGAGCACAAGGCCGCCGCACAGCCGGGCGGCGACGAAGAGCCCGAGGGCGGCGAGGGCCGAGCTCGGCAGCCGCTGCCCGCCCCCGGCCCGACGGACACGGTCGCGTTTTCCCGGGCCCCCTACGGCGGGGGCCGGGATCGTACTGGCGTGGGTCACACCCGCACCATGCGTCGATCACGACCGATTTGCGAACCTTGCGCGGCCGTGCGGGCGGGAATTCCCACGCCTAGGCGTGCCGTCGGCGGACGGTCCGGGCTGCCGCGGACGCATCTCGGGCCGCCTCAGCCCGCCAGCCCCTTCAGCCGCTGGGCGGCCTCCTCCAGGACTCCGCGCGCTTGCAGAAGGCGAAGCGGACGAACGGGGCGCCGGCCTCGCGGTGGTCGTAGAAGACCGCGTTCGGGATGGCGACGACGCCCGCGCGCTCCGGCAGGGCGCGGCAGAACGCGAAGCCGTTGTCGTGCGACAGGCCCCGCTGCGGATCTCCGGCACCGGCGGTGAGCGGGCCGCACAACCTGTCCGGACCGGTCTGCCGGCCGTACCGACGGGCTCGGTGACACGGCACTGTCCGTCGTATCCTGACCACACACGGGAAGGAGCCGTCCATGAGCGTCGACGCGATCGTGCACACCGAGTTCCCCAAGGGGTACGCGGTCCTGTTCGGGGCCGACGGAAAGGTGATCATGACCCCGCAGAGCGAAGAGCACTCCAGCACCATCAGGTCGATGCAGATCGACTCCGCTCTTGCCCTCGGCCGTCACGCGAAGGTCACCTCCAACATCTACATCGACTTCCCCGCCGACGAGAACTCCGCCCCCGACCTCGCGATCCTGCGCGAGGACGCACGCAAGGAAGGCAAGCGCTACAGCTTCGAGGACGTCCTGCTGATCTCCGAGGTCGTCTCGACCTCTTCCGCACGCAAGGACTACGACGACTGCACCGCGAAGTACGGCCGCTACGGAATCCCGATCTACCTGGTCGTGGACCCCTACGCCCAGGAAGTCGTCCTTCACACCCAGCCGACCGCCACCGGTTACATCGCCGCACACACCCACAAGTACGGCACGGGCAAGCTCCCCATCCCCCTGGCCGACGGCCGCACCTTCACCCTCGACCTCGACGAACTCCCGTGCCCGGATCCCGAGGCGGACGCCCGCTGACGAGGGACTCCCCGCTGGCCAGGCCCGTGCCGTCGGCACCGCCGTCGCCGGACGTAGTCGTTCCTGGTCGGGGCAGCCGACTGGGATGGCCTGGCCTCTCGTCGATCGGGATCGGCCAGGGGGGCGTGCCGTTCTGTGCCATGAGTCCGTGCGACGAAGTCCGGTTCGCCGCAAGGAGGTTCGAAGCCGCGTTTGCTGCGGGCGACAACCACCACGTACTGCCCTGAGGTAGCGGGCCCGCTCGTCCTCGGCCGAGTTGCCGGCCCCGGTTCGGCGATAGCGTGGCACGGCAACGACTGCTGCAGACAGGTGGACGAGATTTCATGCGTGGCCCGGGCCGAGCCGCAACTGCCCGTGATGCTTCCCCCGGACGACGAACTGCGCCGACGGGCCGAGGCGTCGACGACCGTGGCGCAGTTGCGCGGACTCGCAGAATGGGCGGGGCAGGGCGGCCGCCCGGTGACGGCGACGGGACGGCTGCGGATGGCGGAGGCCCGCGAGCTGGTGGACGTACTCGGCACCGGCGACAGGATTGAGGGGGTGCGCTCTTCGGCCGACCTGCCGCGGCTGGGGCTCCTGATGGAGTGGGCGAAGAAGGCACGGCTGGTCCGGGTGGTCAAGGGGCGGTTGTACGCGGTGGCCAAGGCCCGGCCGGTGCTGGCCGACCCGCTCCAGCTGTGGCTGCGCGCCTTCGACGCGTGCTTCGAGCTGCGGCAGGCCCTGATCGGGGCACGCAGCGGCTGGCACGTCGAGTCGATGCTCTTCGACGTCTACGAGCACATCCTGGACGACGTGCTGAACACGCTCTACAGCCTGCTGTACCCGATGCCCTGGCCGCGGCTGCGCGACACGGTACGCCTGGCCTATCGGACCTCCTTCCAGCTCGACGCCGGGTTGGACCTTCAGCACCGGATGTGGTTCGAGCACGCCGACCGGGACCTGCGCTCGGTGCTCGACCTGCTGGACGACCTGGGCGCGATCGAGCGTGACCGTGGGATGGCCGATTCCGGTGTTCCTCGACATCGACCTCTCCGATGCCGGTCCCGAGCTGCTCGCGGACATGCCGCCGGAGCTCGCGGAGCTGCTCGGCGTCGTGGGGGCGGCAACGGACCCGGCGGCGCGGGAGCGTGCCGATGCCCGGCGAGAGGCGCTGACCGCCGGGCCGGTCGAGCTCATCCGTCTCACCGAGCTCGGTACCCGACCGCGCGGCACGGCCCGGCATGATTCCTAGCGGGCTCGTAATGCGTAGGTCTCGGGTTCGAATCCCGAAGGCGGCTCAGTGAAACCCCAGGACAGAGACTCTCTGACCTGGGGTTTTTCTTGTGTCTGTCGTAGAGGGCCTTCCAGAGCCGGACCGGTCACACCGGCTTGCGCGATCTTCGGGACAGCCGCCGGAGCCGTTGACGGGACAGGCCCAGGCCGAGCCGGGTAATCGGAGCTTGTAGCCGTACGGGGGTGGGTCAGCGGGGTGTGTCCTGGTGATTGAACTTGTTGCGGACGCTCGGGGTGTCGGTGTGCTCGTAGCTTCTTTTCCGTGCGGCAGGTCGGTTGTGCCGTCCGGGGATAGTCAGTGGTCCTAGTACGGAGGTCACGTGTCAGCGACACCAGAGCGCCCGGGTGGCTGCGGGATCGCGGTGCTTGCGAGCAGGGTCGGTGCGGACGAGAAGAGGCTGTTCGACGCATTCGACCGACGCGGGGTCCGTTTCGAGCACGTGGATACGCGGCGTCAGTGGTTTGCGGCCGGTGGGCGTGGATTGCCCTGGGGTCTCGCGTTGAACCGGGAGATCGGTCAGGTCCGCGCGGTGTACGCGGCCCGCTGTCTCACCGCGGCGGGAGTCGATGTGGTCAACAGTGCGGACGCGACCGAGGTGTGCGGTGACAAATGGCGTTCCACCGTGGCCTTGGAGGCGGCGGGGGTGGCGACACCGCGTACTGCGCTCGCTCTCACTCCGCAGGCCGCGCTGGACGCTCTGGATTCGATCGGGTATCCGGCTCTGATCAAGCCGCTGGTCGGTTCGTGGGGCCGGCTGGTGGTTCGACTGGCTGACCGGGCTGGTGCGGAGGGTGTACTTGAGTACGTTGCCGCGCTGCCTGGGCCGCAGTCTCATCTCGGGTATGTGCAGGAGCTGATCGACAAGCCCGGTCGGGACATCAGGGTGATTGTGGTCGGGGGTCAGGTGCTGGGGGCCGTGTACCGGACGGGTGAGTCCTTGCGTACGAACGTGGCACTCGGTGGGCAGGCCCGGCCGTGCGAGGTGACTCCGGAGATCGGCAAGCTCTCTGTCGACGCGGCCGCCGCCGTCGGCGCTGATATCGCCGGTGTCGATCTGATCGAGGACCGGGATGGCCGGCTGCTGGTCCTGGAGGTCAATCACCGGGTCGAGTTCAGCGGTTTCCAGTCCGCGCTTGGCGACCGGGTCGATGTCGCGGATCACATCGTGGGTCATCTGCTGGATCGGGTGCAGCGATGAATTGGGCGTTCACTTCGTCGGGGAATGTGACTGAGA